>WHTJ01000010.1 GCA_009377795.1 Propionibacteriales bacterium
GAGCAGATCTGGGCGTGATGGTAACCATTTGACCAGCGTCAGCGGCGAGATCTCGCCCGGGAGGTCTGCGACGTGGAGAGCTCCGGCGCGTGGAGATGCCAATTGAGCAACGCGTCGCAGCGCTGCTGGAAACCATCGAGTCGGTATCCGACAGGTCCACTGGAGATGGGTCGACGCTAGGCCGGGCTCACCTTCGTGATGCTGGCCGCCAGGGCGCTCACGCCCGAGTCGCGCTTCTGCACTCCGCGCTCGGCACCTCGTAGGATGTGGCAAGGTGTTAATATGACGCCAGTTTCGTTTCAGGAAGGGTCCGAGGGGTGAGGGCAGACGGCGTCGAGGTTCGCGGGCCGGGGGAGCTGTTCTCGCTTGAGGGACAGGTCGCGGTACTTACCGGGGCATCAGGAGGGCTAGGCCACCGGTTCGCACGGGTGCTGCACGAAGCCGGTGCTCATGTTGTGCTCGCGGCTCGCCGGAAAGGTCGGCTCGTCGACCTCGCTGTCGAGCTCGACCGGGCAACGGTCGTCGAGTGCGACGTCACCAGCGACGCAGACCGCGAGCGCCTGATCGAGCAGGCGCTGCACGTCACCGGACGCCTCGACCTATTCGTCAACAACGCTGGCATTTCGCTCGCGGGCCCGGCGGCGGAGCAGAGCACCGACGATTTCCGCCGAACCATCGAGGTCAACCTCACGTCGGTCTTCGTCCTGTGCAAGCTCGCCGCGGCGCACATGGTCGAGCAGGGGGGTGGCACGATCATCAACGTCGCCTCGATGCTCGGGGTGGTCGCGGCCACGCCCGTCAGCGACGCAGCCTACGCCGCGTCGAAGGCAGGCGTGATCAACTTGACCCGCGAGCTCGCCGCGCAGTGGGGCCGCGAGGGTGTGCGGGTCAACGCGCTCGCACCTGGGTGGTTCCCGACGGAGATGTCGGCCAGGCTGTTCGGGGACGAACGGTCGATGCGGTGGCTGCGCCGGAACACGATGGTGGGCCGGGCCGGGCAGCTCGAGGAGCTGGATGCTGCGCTCCTGCTGCTAGCGGCGTCCTCCAACTCCTACATGACCGGCCATGTGTTGCTCGTGGACGGTGGATGGACCGCTCGATAGCGGACGGTCACGTCAGCAGTCGTAATACCCCGTCGTCCCCGTTCTCGTTCCGTCGGAGGCCTCGCCCGGGAGCACGCATGTCGTTTCGAGGCCGAGCACCTTCGTGAGCCGGCCGAACGCGAGATGGCGGCCGATCACGAGCGTGAGCTCGAGGATCTCGCCGTCGTCGAAATGGGTCCGGAGACGGTCGAAGAGCTCTGGTCCGATGTGGTGGTGGTCGAGGGCGAAGCGCTCGGCGTACTCGATCGCGAGCCGCTCACGCTCGGAATAGATCTCGCTGCGCTCCGGATGCTCCGCGACGTGGTCGTAGAACTCCTGCGTGAGCCCGTGCCGCATGCCCGATGCGGCGCGCCAGCCCAGTCAAACCGGACAGTCGTTGATCTGCGCGATGCGCATGCGTACGGCCTCGCGCTCGCGAACCGACAGCGTCATTTGTCCGTAGACGACCTCGCGGAGTTGGACGCTCACCTCACCCAGATGCGGTCGCAGCTGCCAAACGCGGTCGACCTCGGAGCCCTCGCCCTCGGGGACGTCGATGTGGGCCATGCCGGGATCCTCCGTTCCTGCTGGGATAGCTCACATGAGCGGCCAGAAATCCTGCGGGGGAAGGGAGTCGCCGTCGTCGAGCATCGCCACCATGCCGATGAGGGCGGCGGTGTAGGAGTGCTTCCGCATCCCGTGCACGGTGCCCACGACGATCTCCGAGAAGGCGGACTCTAGCTTGTTCAGCGCTGGGTTGGCGAGATGCACCTCCAGGGTGGGCAGGCGGCTGTCCTGGATGGCATTGCGCAAGGCGAAGCCGTACGGGGTGGAGCCCGCGGGGTTGACGAGGAGGCCGTCGAGGTCGGCGGCGTTCTCGTGGAGCCACTCCAGGAGCGCGCCCTCGTAGTTGGACTGAAACTGGTGAACGACGACGCCGAGCGCCTTGGCGAGCGCGTCGACTCGTGCCTCGAGGTCCGGCAGGGTCATCCCGGTGCCGTAGCGGGCCGGGTGACGGTTTCCGAGGTTCGACAGGTTCGGGCCGTTGATGCACCCGATGATCCACTCCCGGTCGGTCGTGCGCACGGCGGTGCGAAGTTCGGTCATGGCGGCTCCCTGTCGGCGTGCTGTCATTCCTCAAGCGCCCGGTGTCGGCACGCTTCGCTTGTCGGGCTCGTGCCGCTCCACCCAGCACCAGTCGAAGTCCTCGAGCCCCAGGCAGCCGCTCATCTCCATGCGCCGCTGGTGGATGCGCCAGCCGTCGTCGGTCCGCAGGAGCCGGTCGACGTAACGGATGCGGAGCTCATCGATTCTGCCGTCCCAGCGTTCGTGCCAGGCGATCGCGTAGGTGAGCGCGTAGGTGAGCGCGCTGGCCTCCTCGTGGCTGTATAGCTCGATGAGCATCTGGCCGAGCTGATGGTGGGTCCGACGCCACGACGACTGGCTGCGGGCGATGCGGGCGCGGAACGCGTCACGTCTCAGAACGGTCCCGCCGCCGGACATGCGACTGCGTCCGTAATCGGTGACACAGTCCTCTGTGAACAGGGCGGCGACGGCGTCGATGTCGTACTCGTCCAGGCGGGCACAGTACGACCCGAGCACATCCGCGATGCGCTGCCGCTCGACCAACTCGGTGGGGGTGTCCAAGACGAGCCTCCCCGGTAAGATGTGGGTGTGACCTCACAATTGCGAAATAATCGTACCGCGACTGCCGCGTACGATGGAGGCTTCTCGTCTCCGGGAAGGGATTAACGATGAGATCTGTCGCATCGGGCGTTGTCGGAGTCGGGTACACGGACATCTCCCCGAACTCGGGACGTTCCACGTTGCAGCTCGCAACTGAGGCCGCACAGGCGGCGCTGGCCGACGCCGGGATGACGGCAGCCGACGTCGACGGGCTCGTCACTTATCACCTCGATGACTCGGACCCCGCACTCGGGCTCGCCCAGTCACTCGGCCTCGACGATCCAGGCGTGATGGTCGACTGGAGCGACGGGGGCGGGAACCTCGCGTGCGGGGTCGTAGGCCTCGCCGACGCGGCGATCCGCGCGGGAATGGCGCACACGGTCATCGTCTACCGCAGCCTCAACGGCCGCTCCGGTCGCCGGCTCGGGGGGATGGGTCAAGGCGTCGACACCACGGGTGTCCGGCAGTTCATGACGCCGGCCGGGTGGACCACCTACCCGGAGATGATCGCGATGTGGGCCCGGCGCCATATGGAGGTCTACGGCACAACGCCAGAGCACCTCGGCACCATCGCGGTGAAGTCACGGGCCCACGCGAAGGACAACCCCCGCGCCCAGAAGCGCGAGCCGATCACGCTCGACGACTATTTCGCCTCGCCACTGATCTGCGACCCGTTCCGCCTCTACGACATCTGCCTGGAGAGCGACGGGGCGTGCGCCGTCGTCGTGACCGCCATGGACCGGGCTCGCGACACCGCCAAGCCGCCCGTCGGCGTCCTCGCGGCCGCCCACGGCGGAACCGGGAGCGGGCCAGGGGCAGACCTCGCCGACGTCCTCGGGATGGGTGACCTCGCCCGTAACTTCGGGTACGCGGTACGCGACCGCCTCTACGGCATGGCCGGCGTGACTGCCGCCGACCTGGACTTCGCCGAGATCTACGACTGCTTCACCGCGTCGGTGATCCTCCAGCTCGAGGGGTTCGGGATCGTCGGGCCTGGTGAGGCCGGGCCGTACGTCGCCGGGGACGACACGTTCTCGCTAGGGAGCAAGCTGCCGATCAACACCCACGGCGGGCTGCTGTCGGAGGGCTACCTCCATGGCCTCAACCACGTGACGGAGGCCGTACTCCAGCTCCGCGGCGAGTGCGGGCCCCGCCAGGTGCCGGACGCGGAGCTCGCGCTCGTCACCGCAGGAGCGATGGCGACAGGCTCGGCGCTAGTCCTCGGGCGGGTGTAGCCGGCGCTTCCTGCGCACCGGCCGCCTCGCTCGTGCCGGGTAGCGGTCCAGTGCCGCCGGACCGTCGTCGTGTCACGCTTCGGCGGTCGTCGGCCGGGCCATAGAGGGACGTCGCCTTGGCCAGCTCCATGGCGGCGCCGTGTTCAGGCTGCGTTGGCATCTACCGAGAATTTCGGCTCGCTCGGCGAAACTCTCCCGCGGGACTCGATCGCGCACGACGCAGCCCCTAGAATGAACATGACGTCGCTGTCACAGATTGCTGACGACCGGAGGCACCATGCGCGTACTCGTCACCGTCCTCTGCAGCACGACCGACCCATCGGAGGGTCGAGAGTAGGGGAACGGGCACATGGACTTCTCTGTGTCCGAAGAGGTGCGCACGCTACTCGACAGCGTGCGCCAGTTTCGTGAGCGCGAGCTCATGCCGCTGGAGCGCGAGTTCCTCATGGAGGGCCGGCTCGATCTCGCGAAACGATTCGCCGCCGAAGAGAAGGGGCGCAAGAGCGGGTTCTGGGCGCTCGACGTGCCTGAGGAGGACGGTGGCCAGGGGCTTGGCCAGCTGCAGATGGCAATGGTCCACGAGGTGCTCTTTCAGCACCCAGCGATGTTCGAGTTCGGCGGCAGCCCTGAGCCCGTGCTGCGCCACTGCCACGGCGAGTTGCGAGACCGTTACTACCACGGCGTGATCCGCGGGGAGCGCCGCAGCTGCTACGCGTTCACCGAGCCGGACACGGGTTCGGACTTCGCACGGATCCGGACGACCGCCGTCCGTGACGGCGACGGCTGGGTGATCAACGGGACGAAGATGTTCATATCGCACGCGGACCGTGCGGACTTCGTCATTCTCTTCGCGACCACCGATCCCTCGCTCGGTGCCAGCGGCGTCGGCTGCTTCCTCGTCGACATGGACACCCCGGGCTTCGAGGTCTCCCGCCCCATCCCCACGATGGGCGACGACTGGGAGCCCAACGAGCTGTCCTTCAACGACTGCCGCATCCCGCTCGACAGCCACGTCGGCGACCAGGACAACGGGTTCGGGCTCGCCGACGAGCAGCTTACCCACGGGCGGTTGAAGATCGCCGCCTTCCAGCTCGGGATCGCCCGCCGGTGCATCGACATCGCGGTCGACTGGGCCAAACGGCGCGTGACGTGGGGGAAGCCCATCGCGGCACGCCAGGGCGTGCAGTTCATGCTCGCGGACTGCGAGACGGAGCTCGAGGCGGCCCGCATGCTCGTCTACCGCGCGGCGTGGATGGCCGACATGGGGGAGCCGATCCGCAACGAGGCGTTCATCGCGAAGCTCTACGCGACGGAGATGGCTCAGCGCGTCACGGACCGGACGCTGCAGGTCCTTGGGGGGCTCGGCTACAGCAGGGAGCTGCCGATCCAGAGCTTCTACCGCCAGGTCCGCGTGTGGCGCATCGGCCACGGCACCTCGGAGATTCACCGCTGGATGATCGCCCGCAACATGCTCGGCTCGGCGGCGAAGGACTAGCGCCATGCCGATAGACCTCGTCGGGGAGCGCACCCTGAACGACCTGCTGGAGGATCGCGTTCGGGCCCACGGGCAGCGTCCTTTCCTCGTGTTCGAGGATGCCGATGGAGCCGTGTCGGAGTGGACGTACGACGGCTTCGCCAGTCGTACGGGGGCGCTCGCAGCCGGCCTCGCCTCGCTCGGCGTCGGCAGGGAGGACAAGGTCGTCTGCCTCCTGCCGAACAGTCCGACGTTCGTGTTCCTGTGGTTCGCGCTCGCCCGACTCGGCGCGGTGTTCGTCCCGGCTAACACGGCGAGCACCGCACCGGAGATCGACTACATCGTCGAGCACTCGGAGGCGATGAGCATCGTGGCGGATGCGGAGCTCGCGGAGACCGCCGAGGACATAGGCAACGGGGACCTGCTGCGGCTCACAGCGCATGGGGTCCGCGAGGGGTGGCGCAGGCTCGATGACTGCCTGCGGACCGACGTGCCGCCACCGCAGCCGTCGGCGCGGCCGATGGACCTCGCCGAGCTCCTGTTCACCTCGGGCACGACCGCGCGGCCGAAGGCCGTGATGCTCACCCACGCCAACTGCCTGCACTCCGGTGAGCGGGCCGCTCGCTCGCTCATGCTCCAGCCGGGCGAGCGCTGCCTCACCGCCCTGCCGCTGTTCCACGTGAATGCCCAGTCGTTCACCCTGCTCGCGGCGCTGACCACGGGTGGGACCGCGATCGTCCTCGAGTCGTTCCAGGCACGCCGGTACTGGTCGTGCGTCCGCAGCCACGAGGCGACGCAGACGAGCCTCGTCGCGATGCAGCTGCGTACCCTGCTCGCAAGGCCGACCGAGCCCACCGACGCCGACCACAGCCTGCGTCGCGTCCTCTACGCGATCAACGTCACCGACGAGGAGAAGGCCGCGTTCGAGTCGCGCTTCAACGTGGAACTCTGCAACGGGTACGGGCTCACCGAGGCGATGACGATGGTGAGCGTCGCGCCGGTCGTCGGGCCGAAGCGATGGCCGTCCATCGGTCTGCCGGCGTCGGGCAGGGCGGTTCGCCTCGTGGACGAGGAGGGACACGAGGTCCCGACGGGGACGGTCGGGGAGATCCAAGTCGACGGCGTTCCGGGTCGTACGGTCATGCTCGGGTACTACCGCGACCCTGATGCCACGGCCGCGGTCCTGCGAGACGGCTGGCTGTCGACGGGCGATACGGGCTACGTCGATGAGCTCGGCTACCTCTACTTCTTCGACCGGCGCAAGGACATCATCAAGCGGGCGGGCGAGAACGTCTCGGCCGGCGAGGTGGAGCGTGTGCTGCTCGAGCACTCGGCCGTCGTGGAGGCAGCGGTCGTCGGTGTGCCCGACCCCCTCCGGGACGAGGCCGTGAAGGCGTACGTCGTCGCCGACGGGCCACTGGAGGAGGCGCAGATCGTCGAGCACTGCCGCAGCCGGCTCGCGTCGTTCAAGGTCCCTACGTTGGTCGAGTTCCGGGACGCGCTCCCGAAGACTTCGGTCGGCAAGATCGAGAAGGCCGTCCTGCGCCAGGAGAGTTCACGTGGCTGAGCACACGCGCGAGTCGGCCGTCGAGGCCGCCTTCGAACGCGTCCAGGCGGCGGTGGGGAAGGTCGCCACCCGGCATCACCTCGGGCCTGTGGGCAAGGTCGCCGCCGCGCGCTTCGCGGTGGCCTGCGACACGCCGCCGACGCTGCTGGACGAGGACGGGTTGCCCGGAGGGCGGGTGCCGAACCTTTACCTGTCCAGCGTGCTCGGATGGGACGCCGGCCGGCACGAGGCCGAGCTGCGGCTGGACGGCACCGGTGGCGATGTCCTCACGGACCTGCCGCTCACCGGCCTGCGTCTCATGGGGGTCGGGCAGGAGCTCACGTTCGGCCGGCCCGTGCTCCCGGACACCGATGTCCTAATGGAGATGTCGATCGACGCGGTGGAGCGCAAGGAAGGTCGCTCGGGAGTGCTCCTTCTCGTCACAGTGCTCCGGCGCCTCGTCGACGCCGCGTCCGGGGAGGAGCTCGTGAGCTGCCGGGAACGGTTCGTAGGGAGATGAGGGCATGACTCGCTACCTCGAGGACGTCCGGGTGGGGGAGGAGATCCCCGCGCTGGTGCGCAGGCCGTCACGGCTCCAGCTCTTCCGGTTCAGCGCCGTGACGTGGAACGCGCACCGGATTCACTACGACCGCGACTACGCGGCGGAGGAGGGGTACGCCGATGTGCTCGTGCAGTCGCATCTCCATGGCTGCTATCTCATGGACACGCTGCTCGCCTGGGCCGGGGCCGGCGCGCATGTGGTGGCGTTCGGCTGGCGCAACGCTGCCGTTGCCGTACCGGGCGACACGCTCACGTGCACGGGTCGCGTCGTCGACGTGAGCAGCGAGGGTGAGGTCTCCTGCGAGCTCGAGGAGCGAAACCAACGCGGCGAGCTGTGCGCTCCGGCCACCGCGACCGTTCGGCTCGAGCGCCGGGCCCGAGGCGGTGGTGCGGATGGTTGATCCGTACGCGCTCTACGAGACCATGGCGCGGATCCGCAGCTTCGAGACCGCGGCGAGCAAGCTGCTCGCGCAGACCAGGATCGGCGGGTTCCTTCACCTGTCTATCGGCCAGGAGGCCGTAGCCGTCGGCGTGTGCGCGGCCCTCCGCCGCGATGACCTCATCTCCTCGACGCACCGAGGGCACGGGCACTGCATCGCCAAGGGCGGGACGGTCGAGCGGATGATGGCCGAGATGTTCGGCCGGGAGAGCGGGTACTGCAAGGGTCGCGCCGGCTCGCTGCACATCGCGGATCCGAATGCGGGGATCCTCGGCGCGAACGCGATCGTGGGCGGCGGGTTGCCGATGGGGGTGGGCGCTGCGTTGTCCGCGCAGGTCCGAGGCAGCGACCAGGTGTCCGCCGTGTTCTTCGGCGAGGGCGCCGTGGCCGAAGGGGTGTTCCACGAGTGCCTCAACCTGGCCGGGCTGTGGAGGCTGCCCGTGGTCTTCGTCTGCGAGCACAACTCGTGGGCGGAGATGACCCCCGTCACGACCCACCTCGCAGCCCCGGACGTCGAGGAGTTCGCCGTTCCGTACCGCATCGCCTCCGAGGTCGCGGACGGCAACGACGTGCTCGTCGTGCACGACGCGGCGTCCCGGGCGGTCGCGCGGGCACGCGCCGGTGAGGGGCCGACGCTGCTCGTGTGCCGGACGTACCGGTGGCGCGGCCACTTCGAGGGCGACCCGGCGACGTACCGCGACCCGGACGAGCTGGCTGCCTGGCAGGAGCGGGACCCCCTCCGTGCCCTGCGGGAGGTGCTCGTGGCCGAGGACACGAGCGCGGCTGCGAGGTTGGACGCGCTGGACGCCGAGGCCGAGCGCGCCGTACAGCGCGCGGTGGAGGCGGCCGAGGCCGAGCCCCCAGCACCGGTGGGTACCGTCGTCGAGGACGTCTACCGTGCCCCGCTCGCGATCCACGGCGGTGCGCATGCCTGAGCTGAAGTACTGGCAGGCGATCCGCAGCGCCCTCCGGGACGAGATGGCACGTGACGAGCGCGTCCTGGTCCTCGGAGAGGACGTGGCGCAGCCGGGTGGGCCGTTCGGGGCGACGAAGGGTCTGCTCGACGAGTTCGGGCCCTCGCGGGTCCGTGATACGCCGATCAGCGAGGCCGCGATCATGGGCGCCGCACTCGGCGCCGCGATGACGGGGCTGCGCCCGGTGGCCGAGATCATGTTCCTCGACTTCATGACCCTCGCCGCCGACCAGCTCGTCAACCAGGCGGCCAAGGTCTCCTGGATGTCCGGTGGCCGTTTCCACGTCCCCCTGGTCGTCCGCACGATCTGCGGGAACCGGCGCGGAACGGGCCCGCAGCACGCGCAGAGCCTGGAGGCCTGGCTCGCGCACGTGCCGGGTCTGAAGGTCGTGTGGCCATCGAGCCCGGGTGACGCGTACGGGCTGTTGAAGACCGCGATCCGGGACGACGACCCGGTGGTGGTCGTCGAGAGCCTTGCGCTCTGGGGCTCGCGTGGCCCGGTCGATGAGGGTGCCGACGTGCCGCTCGGCACCGCCGCAGTCCGGCAGCCAGGCGGCGACCTCACGGTCGCCGCCTGGGGAGCGACCGTACCCGTGGCTCTCGACGCCGCGCGACATCTGGCCGACGAGGGCATCGGCGTCGAGGTGGTCGACGTGCGCTCGATCTCGCCGCTGGACGAGGCGACCATCCTCGCGTCGGTCGCGAAGACCGGGCGCCTCGTGGTCGTCCACGACGCGGTGAGCCCCGCAGGCGTCGGGGCCGAGATCGCCGCGCTCGCCGCGGGGCAGGGTTTCGACACGCTGCGGGCTCCGGTGGTCCGGGTGACCGCACCGTTCGCTCCGGTGCCTTTCGCGAAGCATCTCGAGACCGCGTACTATCCGCAGGCGGACGACGTCGTCGCCGCCGCCAGAAGAGTGTTGGAGCGATGATGGACGTCGTGATTCCGCAGTGGGGCCTCACGATGGAGGACGCTGTCCTCGTGCGGTGGTTGGTGGTTCCGGGGGACACCGTGTCCGAGGGCCAGGCCATCGCCGAGCTCGAAGCCGACAAGGTCGACGCCGAGCTCGAGAGCCCCGCTGACGGCACGGTGACCGAGCTGCTCGGCGTCGACGGTGAGACCTACTCGGTGGGCGCCGTCATCGCGCGCCTCGAGACGAGCTGAGGACGCCATGGAACAGGCCCTGCGGGATCTGCTTGACAAGCAAGAGATCACAGAGCTGCTCATGCGTTACTGTCGCGGCGTGGATCGCTGCGACGAGGCGCTCGTCCGGTCCGTCTATCACGCGGACGCGTTCGACAACCACGGGTACTGGAAGGGATCGGGTCACGAGTTCGCCGCGTTCATCACCGAGCGGTTGCGCGCGGTGAACTCGGCCAGCCTGCACTCGCTCGCGAACGTGCTGATCGAGCTGGACGGCGACGAGGCGCACTGCGAGTCCCACGTCTACGCCTCGATGGTGCGCCGCGAGGGCGAGCCGCAGATGATCGACTTCTTCGCCGGACGGTACGTCGACCAGGTCGAGCGCCGGGATGGCAGGTGGGGGATCAGCCATCGCGTCGTCGTCATGGACTGGGTGCGTAGCGACACCGGCGGGCCCGGTCCCGGATGGCCCGTCGCCCTGGACGACTACGCCCAGGGCGCCCGGTTCCCCGACGATCCCATCTACCTCTAGCGGGCGTGGCGGCCGGGAGCGCGACATGGGTGACGAGGCAAACGGCGACGCCGCGTTCGATGCGATCGAACGTGCGCTGGCCGTGCGCAGCTACACCGACCGTACCGTGCCCCCGCGGGTCGTGGAGCGGCTCATCCGCGCCGCGTGCGCGGCACCGAGTCCGCGGAACCTGCAGCCCTGGGAGTTCGTGGTGGCGTCCGACGAGGAGGTCCGCACGAGGCTCGGTGAGGCCTTCGCGCCACGGGTCGCGCAGCTCGAGGCGACGATCGCGGACATGGTGGACGGACCTGAGCGGCGCCTGTTCGCGGCCGGGGCGCGGCTCGCCCGTTCCATCGGTGAGGCGCCCGTCGTCGTGTTCGTCTGTGGCCGCCCTCTGGACATGCCGCCGCCGCACGACCCGGACGAGGTGCTCCTGAGCGCCTTGTTCTCCGCGGCGCAGAACCTACGCATCGCCGCCAGGGCCATGGGTCTGGGCAGCGCGTTCACCAACCTGCACGTGCACGCCGAGGCGCGGGTTCGCGAGATCCTCGGGATCCCGAACGAGGTGCGCATCGCCGCGACCATCCCGCTGGGGTGGCCCGCGCGGCCACAGGGGCGCGCCCGCCGGCGTCCCGTGGAGGACGTGCTCCACTGGGACACGTGGTAGACCCTGCTCAGCCTTCGTCGAGTGCGGTCTCCACGGCGATCTGCCCGAAGCACAGCGCCTCCGACAGGTTCGTGCCGTCGCCCGGATAGAGCATGCCGGACACCTGACCGAGCTCTCCCGCGGCGTAGAGGCCGGGTATCGGCTCGCCGTACACGTCGACGACGCGGCCGCGCTCGTCCCGGCGAGGGCCACCCGTCGTGTTCGATCCTCCCGGCCACAGCGGGACGCACCAGAACGGCGGCTCCTCGAGCGGGACGAGCGACTCGAATGGGCGCCCGAAGGCGTCCACCCCCGTGGCGCACCCTGCGTTGTAGTCCGCCACGGTGCGCGCCGCGGCCACCGGGTCCGCAATCCCGGCCGCTGCCGCGGCGTTCTCGACCGTGTCGCCCCCGTGGATCCAGCCCCGGTCGATCTCGGCGCGGTTGTCCGGGCTCCAGTCGTACATGCCCACGCCCACCGCGCCCATCTGTGTCCACGTGAGGGGGCCCGCACGCCTTCGCCGGTCGTCGAAGAACCAGTAACACGGCATCCGCGGGTGCTCGCCGCGGTCGCTGTCGAAGACGGTGAGGTGGTGGTAGAAGTCGTGCAGCAGCTGCGCCTGCCCGTGCTCGTTCGCGAACCTGTGTCCGTACCTGTCGGTGAGGACGTAGCCGGGTGGGTCCATCTGGACCATGAACCCCTGAGGGCGGCCGTCGTCGAGCGGGAACCACGCGATGGCCCGGCCGACCACTCGGTTCATGTGCCAGAGGTCCGCACCCACGTCCTGCGCCATGCGCACGCCGTCGCCGGTGTTCCCGGGGTTGCCGTAGAAGTAGATCGGGTGCGCCGGCAGGAACTCCGCCTTCATCCGGTCGTCGAACTCGTAGCCACCGCAGGTGAGCACGACCCCCTTGCGTGCGCGGATCTTCGCCGGCCCGCCGGATTGCTCGACCTCCACACCGACGACCCGGCCGTCCTCCACGACCAGCCGGCGCGCCGCGGTGTGCCAGCGGACCGGCAGGTCGCGCTTCTCGACGGCGGAGGCGAGCGCGGCGAACAGCGCGCGTCCCATTCCCGACTCCGGGTCGTGTCGGAACCGGGCACCCGCCTGGTAGCCCTCGACCGCGTCGGCGCCCGGGAACTGCGGCCGCTCGGGTCCGGCCACATGTGCGAGCCCGAGTTGCGGCGCGACCTCGTCGAGCCAGCCCCGCAGCCTCGCTGCACGTGCTGCCCACGCTCGAGAGACCGCCTCCGGGACGAGCCCGCCCGCGCACGCGTCGAGATACCGGGCGCCCGCCTCGGCATCGTTCATGCACAGCACGATCCCGCCGGACATGCGGATGCTCGGCGTGTGCGCGGCGGGATCCTGCTTCTCCAGGAGGAGCGCCGACGCGCCCCGGTCATGTGCGGTGATCGCCGCCGCCGAGCCGGCAGCTCCGTAGCCGACGACGACCACGTCGGCCACCTCGTCCCATCCCTGCCCGGTGCCGCTCGCCACTGCGCTCACACGGCCTCCCTGCAGAAGATGACACTGACGTCAGTATCATACAATCTCCAGCCGGGTCACACGCCGACGCGAGGACCGCGATGATGGGTGCAGCAGCGCAGCGGAGACCGGTGTCCCCGCCGCTCGATCACGACCGGCTCGGCGGCAGGTTCGCGACCGCCGAGCTCCCGTCTGTGGTCCTCCATGGTCGCGGGGCGCTCAACGGGCTCGGCGACGAGTTCGAGCGCGCGGGTGGCGAACGGGCGGTCCTGCTCACGACGGGCTCCGTCGGGCGCGACGGCCGCCTGACCGAGCAAGTGCGGGATTCCCTCGGAGTCCGAGTCGTGGCCGTCTTCGACGGTTGTGGTCAGCACACGCCGGAGCGGGCGGTCGCGGCCGCCGTCACCGCCGTGCGGAGCGCGCGGGCCGACACGGTGCTGACGCTGGGCGGGGGCAGCGTTGTCGACACGGGTAAGCAGGTCGTACGACGACTCGCCGGCCACGGCGTGCGACGCCATATCGCGCTGCCCACCACGCTCGCGGGTTCGGAGCACACCGCCGCGGCCGCGGTCACCACCGCGAACGGCCAGAAGTGCGTGCGCCGGGACGCCGTCATGGCACCGAGCGTCGTCGTGATCGACCCGGCCCTGACCGTTGCCACGCCCCGGCGGCTCTGGGCCTCCAGCGGCGTCAAGGTCATCAGCGACGCCGTGGAGCAGCTCTGCTCGGTGCACGCGAGCCCGCTCGTCGACGTGCTGGCTACCCGGGCGGTGGCCGACCTGGCCGTCGACCTGCCCGCCTCCCTGGACGGCGACCTCGACGCGAGGCTGCGCTGCCAGCTCGCGGCATGGATGTGTATGTACGGCATGTTCGGCGCCGGTGTACTCGGCGGACTCGCCGCAGGGTTGCGTCACCAGCTCGCACCACGTCACGACCTGCCCCACGGGCTGGTGGGGAGCGCGCTGTTGCCGGCCGCCGTCCGCGCCCTGCTGCCCACCGCGCCGAAGGCCCGGCTGCCGCTGTCCCAGGCGCTCGGGGCCCTGGACGCCACAACCGAGGGCATCGCGGCCGGTGTCGGGGCATTGCTCGACGCGCTCGAACTGCCGCGCTCCCTCACGGCGATCGGGTTGGGAAGGGACGACGTCCGCGCCGTCGCAGATGCGGTCTTCGCTGACCTCGTGACGGCAGGCAACCCGTTGCCGGTCGACAGCCCCGAGGCGCTCGCGATGGCGTTCGCCGACGAACCGACCACCGCCCCTGAGGGCACCGTCCCGCGACGTGTACGACCCGACCAGGAAGGACCGAGCCCGTGACCGACCTCCCTTCTACCGTGCATGCGATCCTGGACCGCGCTGGACCCCTGCTCGTCGACGGCGAGTGGGTCGATGCGATCGACGGCGGCACACTGCCGGTCTTCGACCCCTCCACCGCCGAGGAGCTCACCACCGTCGCCGCGGCGGGTCCGAAGGACGTCGATGCAGCCGTCGTGGCCGCTCGGCGCGCCTTCGACGAGGGCCCATGGCGTCGGTTGTCACCTGGCGAGCGCACCAGGCTGCTCTGGCGGCTGGCCGACCTCGTCGAGGAGCACGCCGAGGAGTTCGCCGTCCTCGAGTCGCTCGACGTGGGCAAGCCCATCGTCGCCGCCCGGGCAGGTGACGTCCGCGGCGCCGTGGCGGTGCTCCGCTATACCGCGGGATGGGCGGACAAGCTTGAGGGCGAGACGCTGCCGCTCGCGGCTCCGCCGGACGGCGAGTACCACGCTTTCACGGTGCGGGAGCCGGTTGGTGTCTGCGCACAGATCATCCCGTGGAACTACCCGCTCGTCATGGCCGTCTGGAAGATCGCACCGGCGCTCGCGGCCGGGTGCACGGTGGTGCTCAAACCTGCGGAGGAGACGCCGCTGTCGGCACTGAGACTCGGTGAGCTGATCAAGGAGGCGGGGTTCCCGCCTGGGGTCGTCAACATCATCCCCGGGTTCGGTGAGACGGCGGGGGCGGCGCTGGCTGCCCACACTGGGGTGGACAAGATCGCCTTCACCGGCTCCACCGAGGTCGGCAGGCAGATCGCGCACGCGGCTGCCGACAACCTCAGCCGCGTGTCGCTGGAGCTCGGCGGCAAGTCGCCGAACGTCGTGTTCGCCGACGCCGACCTCGAGCGTGCCATTCCCGGCTCGGCACGGGCGATTTTCACGAACGCCGGGCAGAGCTGCGGATCCGGGTCCCGGGTCTACATCGAGGAGCCGGTCTTCGACGAGGTCGTGTCCGGCATCGTCGCAGAGGCCGAGGCGCTCCGCCTCGGTCCCGGCTTGGACGAGCGCAGCCAGCTCGGGCCGATCGTCTCCGCTCGCCAGCTGGAGCGCGTCTCAGGCTACGTCGACGACGCCGTCGCCGACGGCGCGACGATCGTGACCGGCGGGGCACGCCCCGAGCTGCCGGGGTGGTTCTACAGGCCCACGATCGTCACCGACGTCCGCGCCGAGATGCAAATCGTGCGGGAGGAGGTGTTCGGGCCCGTGCTCGTCGCCGTCCCGTTCTCGGACTACGACGACCTCGTCCGCAGGGCCAACGACACCCGGTTTGGGCTGGCCGCGGGCACGTGGACGCGGGACCTTCGCAAGGCGTTCCGCGTCGTCCGTGACATGCGCGCCGGGCGCCTCTACGTCAACTGCTGGTCAGTCATCGATCCGGCTCTGCCCGTCGGGGGCTTCAAGGAATCCGGCTGGGGTCGTGAGATGGGCCGTGCGGTCCGTGAGCTCTACACGGAGGTCAAGGCCGCCTGCGTGCGCATCGATTGACCGGCCGCGGATAGGGCGTCACTCATCGACGGAGCCGTAGTCCTGCGCGGCCGCGCCGAGGTTGACGTTCGCGGTCATGCCGCCATCGGCGACAAGGACGTGCCCGGTCACGAAGCTCGCCTCCTGTGAGGCGAGGAACTCCACCGTCGCCGCGATCTCGTCGGGCTCGGCGAACCGTCCGAGCAGCGTGGCCCCGGCGATCGCGTCGGCGACGCCCGCCGTCGACCTGGCCTCCGCAGTGAACGGCGTCGCGATCGGGCCAGGCGCGACGCTGTTCACACGAATGCCCCGACCGCCGAGCTCCACGGCCAGCCGCTTCGTCAGGGCGATGACCCCGCCCTTGGCGGCGCAGTACGCCGCATACCCCATCCCGACGAAGCCGGACACCGAGCTCACGTTGACGATCGCGCCGCCGTCTCGCATGACCGCGGCACCTCGCTGGCACAGCTGGAAGATGCTCGTGAGGTTGATGTCGATCATCCGGTACCAGTCTTCCCGAGTCGTCTCATCGAGCGACTTGCGGATGGCCATTCCGGCCACGTTCGCGATGACGTCCAGCCGGCCGAGCTCGCCGGCGGCCGTCTCGACCGCGGTGGAGACGACCTCCTCGCTCGTGATGTCCCCGGCCACAGCCACCGCCGTGCCGTCGATATTGGCGACCGTCCGTTCGAGGTCGTGCGCATTCACGTCCGTGGCCACGATCGCCATCCCGCGCCTGCCGAGCCGCAGCGCGACGTGCCGGCCGACACCAGAGGCCGCCCCGGTGACGATGGCCACCGGCTGCTCATTGCTCACAGTCATCGTTGGTCCGTTCCACTCGTGCGGTCAAGCGGCTGGAGCTCGGGGGTGATGTGCCACGGCCAGGCGTCGGGGAGGAGGCTCGTCGTGAGCGCGTTGTCGACCACGACCGTGGTCCCGCTGATGGCGCGTGTGCGGTCGGACGCGAGGAACAGCACGGTCTCGGCGACGTCCTTCGGGTGATGGCGGTCGGTGCCGAGGGGCAGCGTCGCCCGCATCGCCTCGATCACCTCGTCGTCGTACATCGCGGTCATCTCCGTCTCGGCGGTGTAGCCGGGCGCAACCGCGACGACCTGGATGTTCGACGCCGCCAGCTCGACCGCCGCCTGCCGGGTCAGCCCGTCGACCGCGGCCTTGGCAGCGCAGTACGGTGCACGGTTCGCGACCCCCACGATCCCGGACACCGATCCCAGGTTGACGATCTTGCCGCCACCCGCACGACGCATGGTCGGGACCACCGCCTGCATGCTAAAGAACGTGCCCTTGACGTTCACGTCCATCACACGGTCCCACTGCTCCTCGGTGACGGAAAGCAGATCGGTGATGAGGCGCATGCCGGCGCAGTTCACGAGCACGTTGATGTCGCCCAGCGCCTTCTCGGCCTCGGCGAACAGGCGATGCACCTGCGCGACGTCGGCGACGTCGGCGACGACCGCGGCGTACCGCGCCTTCTGCCGCTCGAGCTCGACTGCGAGCTCGTCGAGCGCGTCCGCGTCGACGTCGGAGACCACCACGCCCCAGCCCTCGGCGGCGAACAGGCGGGCGACCGCACGACCGATGCCCCGTGCCGCCCCGGTGATTACGGCCCGCTTGGCGGGGAGGTCCACGTCGCTACCTCCTCGGCTCGGGACGGCCTTCTTTGGCCTCGCGGCAAAATTGGATGCGACGTCAGTATTGCGAATCGCTGCCGATTGTCAAGAGGCGACCAGACGTACAGCCCAACGGTGGCGCGGATGCGTCAGTCGATACCGTGCACACCCAGGACGGCGTCGACGAGCGCCTCCACGGATGTGTGCTCGAGGTCAAACACCGCATCGGCGAGCGGCCGCGGATCCCCGAGCGCCTCGTCCCCGGCGATGCGGCCGGCGAGGGCCAGTGCGCCCTCGCGGCCGAATCGGAACACCTCGTCATTCGGCTGTCCATGTGCGCTCAGGATCTCCCCGTCGACGAGGCGCACTTCGAGTGCGCAGGTCTGCGGGGCGAGGTCGGGATTTGGAACGACCTCGACACGGCGCGTGAGCTCCATCAGCGCCGCGTCGTCGAATGCGAGAAGGTGGCGCGCCGCCACTGTGCGGAAGGTCGCGGCGGCGGCGAGGCAGAACTGCGCACTCATGAGCGTGCCGCCGACGTCGGTGAACGGACCGATCGCGTCCGTGCCGGGATAGGAGTACTCGTCGGGGTGGAGGCTCAGCCGCATCGAGTCGATGCTCGGCGGCTCGATCTCCGGGCGCTCGGCGAGCACGTCGAGCAGGGTTACGACGGGAACCTGGTTGATCGCGCAGACCGGGTACGGCTTGTAGGACACCTCGTCGAGGGCCCAGCGGACGCCCAGGCGTCCGGGGTCGCCCGTACGGGGCTCCCCGGTGAAGGCCGCATAGAACCCTGCGGCGCCCTCGAGGGCATCCGGGGCGGCGGCGGCGCCGTGCATGGCGAGGCGTGCGCACAGCATGCCGTGCCGGGCGGCGATGCCCGGCTGCACACGCCACTCCGGTGTGCTGGCCACCCAGGTCTGGCTCGTCCCGGCCGACGTGCCCGCCGCAAGCCCGGCCGCGTGCGCTGTAGTGGTCGCATCGAGTTCGAGGAGACGGGCGCAGGCGAACGCGGAAGCGATCGGGCCGTAGAGCGCCGTCGCCCGCAGGCCTCGGGCCGTGGACCGCGGGGCGATGTCCGCACCGACGGCCGCAAGCGCCTCATAGCCGGCGATCATCGCCACGAGGACGTCGACACCGCTTGCTCCGCGCTCCTCACCGAGCGCGAGGATGGCCGGAATCGTGACCGAGCCCGCATGGGTTTGGGACGGGAAGTGGACGTCGTCCTGCGTCCGGGCGTGGACGAGAGCGGCGTTGACGAGGGCAGCGGTCTCCGGGTCGACCCGCGTACCGTCCGCGAGGATGCGGGCGGGTCCCCCGCCTGCACTGGTGGCTGCAAGGGCGAGCGTGGCGTCGGAGCCCGGTGTACCCGCCAGGGCGACCATGAGGTTGTGGAACAGCGTTACCTTCGCGCGCTCCAGGATCCGTTCAGGCACTGTCGAGATCGGCAGCGAGCTTGTGAATTCGGCGATCGTGCGCGTGAGCGTCATACATCCTCCTCGTCAGTCCCCGCGTCTGCGCTGCCGCAGGCCGCAAAACGTGAACCGACCGACCGGTCGGTCGGGCCATGCTACGCTGCGCGGCCATGTCGATGTCGATCGTCCGGATGCTCGAACGGCAGGCCGACACCGACGCCGACGCCCCTCTGTTCACCTTCGTCACGGAAGACGCCCCGCAGGCTGAGTGGACCAGGCTCACCCGCGGTGAGGTCCTCACGAAGAGCTTGGAGGTCGCCGGCGGCTTGCGTGCGGCCGGTCTGGGTCCTGGTGATCGGCTGGTCATGTTGTGCCATAACGAACCGGCGTTCCTGCCCGTGTGGCTCGGTGCCCTCGCCATCGGCGTCGTGCCGGTACCGCTGAACACCTCGTTCCGCGGGGCCAGCCTCGAGCGACTCGTTACACGGGCCGAACCGAAGGCCGTGGTCGCCAGCCCCGACCTCATCGATGCCGTGGCCCACGGCGCTCCGCTCGCCTTCGACACGTCCGCTGCGGGCCTGCGGGAGTTCGTCAGCGCCGGAGACACGGCAGCGGTCGAGATCGTCGATCCGCCCCCGGGGACCCTTGCGACCATCATGTTCACGTCGGGGACGACCGGGTTGTCGAAGGGCGTGATGTGGACGCACGAGTACCTGCTGGGGATGACCGACTCCGCCCGGGCAGTGCTCGGGCATGGCCCGGACGACGTAGCTTTCACGGTCCTGCCGCTGTTCCATTCGCAGGCGCTCGCCGTCACGAGCCTCACCGCGCTCGTCGTCGGAGGCGAAGCGGTGATCGCGCCCCGCTTCAGCGCCAGCCGGTTTTGGCAGCAGGTGACCGAGTCCCGCGCGACGCTCACCTACATGATCGGCTCCATCCCGCAGATCTTGTGGACGCAGCCGCCGTCGGAGTGGGATCGCGCCCATCGCCTCCGCGGGGCCGAGGTCATCCCACCACCTGCCGGTAGCTACCACGCGTTCGAGGGCCGCTTCAACCTCCGGATGGCCGAGCTGTACGGCATGACCGACATCGGGATCCCGATCGGCATTCCGTACGGGGAGCGCCGGTCGGGCTCGTGCGGACGCGAGCTCGACGACTGGGAGTGCGTCCTCGTGGACGACCACGACGTCCCGGCGCCGGAAGGGACGGTGGGGGAGCTGGTGATCCGCCCGCGCCGCCCGTGGATCATGCCTCTTGGCTACTGGCGCGACCCAGAGGCCACCGCCTCGGTGTGGCGGAACCTCTGGTTCCACACCGGGGATCTCCTACGGCGGGACGAGGAGGGCTGGTTCACGTTCGTGGACCGCAAACGGGACGCGATTCGCCGAGCCGGCGAGAACATCTCCTCCACCGAGGTGGAGGACGTCCTACTCGCGCACCCGGCGGTGCGCGAGGCGGCCGTCTTCGGTGTCGCGGCAGAGATGGGGGAGCAGGAGGTCATGGCAGCCGTCGTCCTCGAGCAGTCCCAGGACGTCGAGCCGTACGAGCTCGTCGCGCACTGCGAGAAGGACCTTCCTTATTTCGCCGTCCCGCGCTTTTACGACTTCCTCGACGCGCTCCCGCGCACCGAGAACGAGAAAGTCCGCAAGCAGCCGCTCCGAGAGCTCGGGATCACTGCGACGACCGTGGACACAGGCTCCCGCTCCCGGACCCACCTCGATGGCTGACGATGTGCTCAGGATGGGGGTGGACCTCCTCGTGGTGGGAGGTGGGATGGCCGGGCTCACAGCGGCTGCCTTCGCCGCTCGCCGTGGCACGCGGGTGATGGTCGTCGAGAAGGGCCCAGAGATCGGCGGGAGTGCCCTGCTGTCCAATGGCTACCTCTGGACGGTCCCTTCGCTGGCGGCGTTCCGATCCGAGGATCCGGACGGCGACACGAGCCTCGCGCAGGTGCTCGTCGGCCAGCTGCCGGCGCTCGTCGAATGGGTGCGCTCCACGGGCGTCGACGTGTCGGAGCGGATCTCCGTGCTCGGCTACGGCACCGGCCACCGGATCGACATCGGGGCGTACCTGGCGCGGTGCCGGGCCATCGTCGAGTCCGCGGGTGGGTGGATCGTCCCGCGGGTCGAGGTCGAGCGGCTGCTCGTCGTGGGCTCTTCGGTAACTGGCGCCCGGGCAAAGGACGCGCGCGGAGATGTGCTCGAGGTCGAGGCGACCACCACGCTCCTCGCGACCGGCGGATTCCAGGGCGATCGGGCGTCGCGGGAACGGTACCTCGGATCCGAGGCGGGGGACGGTCTGCTGGTCCGCTCCAACCCGCATAGCATGGGGGATGGGCTTCGCCTGGCACTCGAGGCCGGCGCCGTCGGCGATGTCAGCGGTCGCGGGTTCTACGGCCACCTTGTTCCCGCACCGCTCGCCGCGTTCCATCCCAAGGATTTCCTACGCCTCGCGCTGCTTTGCAGCGATAGGGGTGTCCTCGTGAACGAGCGCGGTGAGCGGTTCACCGAGGAGGCGCGCGGTGATCACCACAGTGCGCAGGCGGTGCTGAGGCAGCCGGGTGCTCGCGCCGTCCTCGTCGTGGACGACGAGGTACGACAGGGCTCGCGCGCGCCGTTCATCGCCGGCATGGAGCAGCTCGACCCGCTCGGGGACGCGGAGGCGGTTGGGGCCAACGTAGCCGTGGCCGACAGCGTGGACGCGCTCGCAGCGAGAATCCACACATGGGGGTTCGACCGGGCGGGCGTGGAGCGGTCGCTCGGCGCCGCAGTCGGCCGGGTCCTTAGTCGTGCGCCGTTCACCGCGGTCGAGGCGCAGCCCGCCATCACGTTCACGTACGGAGGGATTGCCGTCGATGAGCACGCATCGGTCCTCGGGTCGGAGCGCCGCCCCATCACGGGGCTGAAGGCGGCGGGCGCCGATATCGCGCTCTACCGCTCCGGCTACGCGGGCGGCCTGGCGCTCGCGGGCGGCTTCGCGCTGCGCGCGCTGACCTGACCGCGTCCCGCCGCGGCAGGACGCGCGCCTTCACGGGTTCCTCGGATCCGGGGGCATCGCCGGGGTGCGGCTCTCGCGCAGGGAGTCGAGCGCGACCTGGACCTCCGGGCGCGCCATCGTGATGGCCTCGAGGGACAGCGAGTGGTCGAAGATCGGCCAGGCTTGCCGCAACCAGTGGTGCAGCGCACGTTTCGTGTAGCGCAGCGCCACCTGCGGGGCCTTGGCGAGCCGCTCGGCGATCTCCGTAGCGCGTGCCAGGGATTCCCCCTCCTCCACGACCTCGGTGACCAGCCCGAGCCGCTCCGCCTCGTCGGCGGTCACCCAGTCGGCCGTCAGCAGGTACTGCTTCGCCTTCACCATCCCGACCGCGAGCGGCCAGATCAGCACACCACCGTCGCCCGCGGCCAGCGCTCCGCGGAGGTGTCCGTCGGAGATTCTCGCCTGCTGCTCCATCACGATGAAGTCGCACAGCAGGCCGAACGCCGCACCGGCGCCGAAGGCCGGACCGTTGATCGCGGCCACGATCGGTTTGTCGAGGTCGATGTGCGCGCGGACGAGCTCGCTCGCGGACGAGATGAGCCCGGGGATCCGGCCAGCGGGGTCGTGGTTGACCTCCTCGACGAGGTCGAAGTCGCCGCCGACGGAGAACGCTCGTCCCGCACCGGTGACGACCGCGACGTCCGCCTCGTCGGTGGCCCCGAACTCGCGCAAGACGCGCGGCATCTCGTCATGCCCTGCGGCATTGCACGCGTTGAGCTTGTCCGGACGGTTGAACGTGATGAAGAGGATTCGATTTCGGATCTCGACCCTCAGGTACTCGAACCCATCCGTCCTCATGGCAGCCTCCGGCTATTCGTGAAGGTGACGTCACAGTCTATACTGTGCCCATGCGCACGTTGAAGGACCGGAAGGTGCTCGTCACCGGCGGCTCCTCGGGCATCGGCGCCGCCACCGTCCGCGCCCTCCGGGAATCCGGGTGCGAGGTTGCCGCCCTCGGACGGTCGCGCGACCGGCTCGCGGAGGTCTGCAACGCAAGCGGAGCGGGGCCCGCCGCGGCCGATCTCGCGGACGAGCCGGCCGTGCAGGTCGCGGTCACCGCCGCCGCGGAGCGGCTCGGTGGACTCGACGCGGTGGTGAACAACGCGGGGCTCATGCTCCACAGCCGGCCGTCGGCGGGGGTGTCGTCGGACTGGCGACAGATGGTGGACGTGAACGTCCTTGCGCTGCTCAGGGTCACCCATGCGGCGCTGCCGAACCTGGAAGCCGCCGACCAGGGCGACGTCGTGAACGTCGGCGATCGCGGCGGCTCGGACGAGCGTCGCGGACTTCACGCTCTACTCCGCCACCAAGGCGGCGGTCGTGCGGCTGACGGAGGGCTTGCGCCTCGACCTCGCCGAGAGGGATCCGCGTGAGCCTGCTGAGCCCAGGGGTCACGAACACTCCGGGGTTCGGGCCGTGCATCCGCGACGACGAACTCCGTGCGCGATCGGAGCGCAACAAGAAGCGCAACAGCCTCGACCCGCGAGCCGTCGCGGAGCAGGTCTGCTACCTGCTCTCGCTCGAGCCGGAGCTGTGTGTGGACGAGCTGGTGGTGCAGCCCAACCCCGCGTGGAAGGCGTGAGGGCTATAGCCCAAAGGAAGGGAGCAGCATGGACGGCGAGGGTCGGTTGTCAGGGATGGTCGCGCTCGTCACCGGGGCGGCGCGGGGTCTCGGACGCGCCATGGCGATACGGCTGGCGCGGGACGGAGCGGACGTCGTCGGGCTGGACCTGACGAAGAAGGTGGAGGTGTTGTCCTACGACCTGTCCACGCCGGACGAGCTGTCCGAGACCGGTCGCCGCGTCGAGGCGTTCGGGAGGCGCAGCCTCATGATCGGCGAGGTGGACGTGCGCGAGCTCAGCGCCGTGCGACAGGCCGTGGACCAGGCCCTCGACACGTTCGGGCAGATCGACATCGTCTGCGCGAACGCCGGTATCAGCGCCACCCGCAAGCTCACCTGGGAGATCGAGGAAGACGAGTGGCAGGCGATGCTCGACGTGAACCTCACCGGGGTGTGGCACACGGTGAAGGCGGTGGTCCCCGCAATGTTGGAGCGGGACGCGGGCGGCGCGATCATCATCACGAGCTCGGTCGCCGGCGTCCGCGGGACGCCATACGCGTCGGCGTACGTCGCCTCGAAGCACGGCGTGGTGGGGCTCATGCGCGCCCTGGCGAACGAGCTCGGGCCGCATGGCGTCCGGGTGAACAGCGTCGCGCCCTCGGCTGCCGACACGCCGATCGCTCGCCGTCCCGATCTCAGCCAGCAGGTCGGTGGGACCGACGACGTGGATGCCCTGTTCCGGAAGATGAACCTCATGCCGGTTGGGTTGCTGCCACCGGAGGATGTCGCCGATGCGGTGGCCTGGCTCGCGTCGGACGAGGCGCGCTACGTCACCGGCGCCGTCCTGCCGGTGGATGCCGGGACGGTCGTGCGTTTCAGCTCTTAGGCACGATCCAGGTGCAGTGGTCCTTCGGAGAGGCGGGAGGGACGACGGTCCGCAGCGGCGATTGTCCCTGCTCGCGCGGATAGGTCATGAGGTTGGCCGTGCAGCGGCAGCAGTAGTACGGCAGCTGTCTCCGCCCGACGGTCCACGGCGCCTCGTCCGCTGTCACGCCGTAGCGGTCCACGCCCCGGCGCCACATCCGCAGGCCGCTGCTGCAGTCGAGCTCGATCGTGACGTGTTTCTCGTCCTCGACGAGGGTGCCCTCCATCGTGTGAGCGCGGAGGAGGGTGAGGACCCGCTGGAGGAGGTCGGGGGTCCCGCGCCGCTCGGGGTCGACGATCGAGTCGATCGCGTCGGCGGCGTACGACGAGATCCACAGGTGGGCCGCGTGCATCGTCGCCTCCCCGTGCTCCCGGGCGATGTGCGTGCTGTACAGCGCGCAGGTGTGTACGAGGCGGTCCTGGCACAGCGGCCATTCGACGAGGAGCTCCCGGGTCTTCGCCGCGGCGCTGGCCGCGTCACCCGCTTCGAGCTGTGTCACGAGATGCGCGCATGCGGTGGCGCATGCGTATGGCGACCCGTTGCGCAGTGGCCCGGTGGCTTCGAACCCTTCGACCCGGTGAAGGACGTCGAGGAGGCGCTCCGCGCGCCCGTCGTCCGGACCGTCGCTCACACGTTGCAGGGCGGGGCCGAGGGGGGCGCCTCCGATCCACGAGTTCGCACGGGTGAGCGCCTTCGGCCCATGCTCGGCGAGGAGGAAGGCTTGGTAGCCGGCTCCGAGCCTGGCGAGGCGGTGCTCGAGCGCGAGCCATTCCTCTTGGAATGCGACGGCGATGTCCCTTGCCGTGTCGAGATCGCCCTCGTCGAGGGCACTGAGGATCCTGGTCGGCAGCGGCTCAAGGACGGCTGCAGTGCCTGAGTCGGTCCATCCCTGCTCCTGACTCATGTCGTCTTCACCGCCCGTCGTGAGGGAGCTCGCAGATCTCGTCCAGTCCCAGGATCTTCGTGAAGCGCCCGAACCCGAGGAAGCGAGCGAGCAGTACGGTCAGTTCCACGATCTCCTGGTCGCTGAAGTGGCTCCGGAGCCGCTCGAAAAACCGCAGGCCGAGGTGGCGCTGGTCGAGCGCGAAGCGCTGCGCGTATTCGATCGCGAGCTTCTGCCGGTCGGTGTACAGGGGGCTGTCCCGATAGTCGGCCACCTGCTGGTAGTGCTCCTCGGTGAGCGCGTCGGCCGCGGACCGCGACCCTCGTCGGACGTTCAGTCAATAGTGGCAGTCGTTGATCTGGGCGATGCGCATGCGCGCGACCTCGATCTCCGAGGACGGGAGCACGCTGCCCTCGGTGACGGCCTCGCGGAAGCGCCGCTCGACATCGGCGAAGGCGGGAGCGAGCTGCCAGACTCGTTGCGCCTCGGTGCCTTCACCGGGTGGGATGTCAATATTCGCCACGCGATCCTCCTTCGTCGTCTGCCTATCGTCCGAGCAGCTCGTGGCGTCGTGGCCCGGTCACCACGTCGTCCTGCCTTCGTGCGCCCTGTATGAAGAGATCCGGGGGAACCGTGTCGAGCGTCCACGGCTCCATAGTGATCGAGCCGCTCCAGTCATGGACGATGATGCGTTGGGCGATGCGCCACTCGCCATTGCGTCGCTCGAACCGATCGATGTACCTGCCGGCGAGCACCTGCACCCGCGGATCTTCGACCTTCTGCTGATACGACATGAAGCAGGCCTCGGAGAGTGCGGTGTCCCCCTCGAGTTCGACGAGGTGGTTCGCGATGTCGTGACGGCACCAGCTGGTCTCGGCGAGCTTCGCGGCGACGATCGTCTTGGCGAACTCCCAGCCGTTGCTTTCGTAGATGCCATGCTTGTCGATGGCGTCCGGATGGTACGCGGAGCGGATGAGGTCCTCGTCGCAGCGGTCCACGCCGCGGCAGTACCGCATGAGCACCTCGTAGATGGCCTGCTTGTCGAGCAGGGCTTGCACGGATGGGTCCATGGCTTTCTCCTCAGGCGGTGGCGCGCCGGTCAGGGGGTTGAGCGTGCATGGTGGATCCTGCGGTACGGGTCTCGTCCAGTTCACCAGCGCAATGCCTACGACCACGATGGCGCCCGCGACGAGCAGCAGGGGGTCGAGCGGCTCGCCGAGCACGAGCACGCCCAGCGCCGTGGTCACGACGGGCACGGCGAAGATCCAGGAGCTCACGACGGTCGCCTCGCCTCGACGCAGGAGGACGAAGCTCAGGCCCATGCCGACGACACCCGCGAAGACGCCCGCCCAGATGGTCGCGAGCACCAGCTGACCGCGCCACTCCACCGTGCCCCCGCTCATGAGCGCGACGGCCCCGAGCGGCGGGAGCGCGTAGAGATTCATCCAGCACATGAAGGGGATGAGCGGCACGTCGGCTGGCAGGCGCTTGAACAAGATGCTGCTCACCGCCCACACGGCGGCGGCCAACAGCACCAGCGCCATGGCGGACCGCGGCGTCGCCCCTGCCTTGAGCTGGCCGAGTACGAGCAGGACGACACCGAACCAGCCCAGCGTCATCCCCATGATGCGCCGCGTGGACAGCCGCTCGCCGAGGAACGTGCGCGCAGCGATCGCGACCATGAAGGGCTGGGTGTACAGCAGCACGGCGCTGAGACCGGCGCTCGCGTCCGCCATGCCGAGGTTCTGCGCGGTGAAGAACAGGACGATCTGCGTCATGCCGACGACGAACGCCCAGCGGTGGAACCGCAACGTCATGACGCGCGGCCCGCGGGGCTGGACGATCAGCACTACGGCGCTCAGGAGCGCGGTGGCGGTGAGAACCCGAAGGAAAACGAACGGCATCGGGTCGGAGTGCTCCAAGCCGACCTTGATGGAGATCAGCGCGGTGGCCCACGCCAGCCACAGGGCGACGAGGACGACGGGCGTGGACATGGCGGTGCGCGCAAGCCGCGCGACTCCACCGCCAGATCTCCACCCGGTCACTCCTGCGGGGTCTCCCAGCCGACAAGTGACATGCCACCGTCGAGGATGAGCGTGTGGCCCGTGATCCACGACGCCTCGTCGCTGAGGAGGAATCGGGCGGCACTCGCCGTGTCGGTGATCGCCCCGAGACGCCCGATCGGATAACCCTGCAGGACCGAATCCTCCACACCGTCGTAGAGCTTTCTCGCGAAGCGGGTCTTGACCACGGCCGGTGCGATCGCGTTCACCCGCACCGCGGGTGCCAGCTCGAGCGCGAGCTGGCGAGTCATGTGGATGAGCGCCGCCTTGCTCACGTTGTAGAAGCCGAGGTTCCGAGCGACGCGGACACCGCCCATGGACGACACGTTCAGGACCACGCCGCCATGCTCGGCCATCCACGCCTTGTAGGCGAGCTGTGTCCACGCGAAGGGAGCGATCACGTTGACGCCCATGATCTTGTCGGCGACCGTGACGTCGCCGTCGATCATGGGTCCATAGTGCGGGTTGATCCCGGCGTTGTTCACGAGCAGGTCGAGGGAGCCGAAGCGCTCGAGCGTCTGCTCCACCGCGGCCTCGCGGTGCGCCTCGTCGTCGGATGCTCCGGGCACCGCCATCACGTGTTCCGACGCCAGGGCGGTCACCGCCTCGTCGAGGCTCTCCTTCGAGCGTCCCGTGATGCACACGCGTGCGCCGTTCCGCAGGAGGTCCTTGGCAATGCCGAAGCCGATGCCGCGCGATGCGCCGGTGATGAGGGCGACCGAGTCGCGGAGGCCGTGCCCGTCGCTTTCGGTTTTCATGGTGTCAGCCATCACTCCTCGTCCGTCAGGTACACACCGTTGGCCCAGATGCGGGAGATCTGCTCGGCGAGCCGTTTCGGCGAGCCCTGCGGCTCGTCCTTCAGGACGTACTGGAGATAGGCGTAGTGCTCGGTCATGCCCCCGAGCAGGGAAGCGGCGAGATCCGGGTCGATGTCCTTGCGGACGATGCCCTCCTTCTGACCTCGGCGCAGCGAACGGGCGATGCGCTTGAAGAACATCGCCCGGGACTCCCGCCACACCTCGTGCACGGTCAGCTCCGTCTGGGCCACCTCGATCTCGACCCGCATGAGATCGGCGTTGTCGCGGTAGAGCTCCATGTAGCGCAGCGTGGACTCTCGCACCGAATGCTTCGGGTCGCCGGGCTGCCACGGCACGCGGGAGAACTCGTACATCTCCTCAGAGAGCTCGCTCAGCAACGCCATAAGGATGTCGTGCTTGTCCTTGAAGTACCGGTAGAAGGCGCCGTTCGACATGCCAGCCTCGGCCGCCATGTCCGACACCCGTGCGTGCGCGAATCCCCGCTCGCGGAACACGACCCGTGCGGCATCGAGGAGGGCCCGCTTCGAACGACGCCCCTTCCTCGTCTTCGGCTCGACGTCCCGACCGACCTCGTCCTGCACCGTCACCAGGTCCTGCGCCTCGGTGGCCATCTGTGCTCCTTTCGGTGCGTGTCCCCAGCCTCATCCCGTCCTGACCAGCTCCGCGACTTCCCGTACGGCCTCGAACTGGGAGCTGGGGTCCCGCGTGCCCGGGTAGAGCATGAACAGCGACACCCCGGCCTCGCGGTACGCAAGCAGCCGCTCGGCGATTGCGTCCGGCTCCCCGGTGAGGAACCATTTCTCCATCTTCTCAAAGGACAAGGCGTAATGTCCTTCAACGAAGGCGCGCCCTTCCTCCAACGCCTTCTCCGGAGCCCCGACGTTGCAGAAGACCACGAGGCCGAGGCGCGGGACGGGCCCGTTCTCCTCCTCAGCGACGCGCGCGAGGTCCTCGCGGGCAGCGGCGATCCGTCGGGGGCTCGACCATACCGAGAGCCACCCGTCCCCGTGCCGCACGGCGCGCCGCAGCGCGGCGTCGGACCGCCCGCCCACCCACACCGGCGGACGTCGGGACGGCGGCGGCAGCATCGCCGGGGTGGTGACCCGGAGGTGACGGCCGTGGAAATCCGTCGAGGCGCCCTGCAGAACGGTGTCGAAGTACTCGAGGAAGTCGTCGGTACGGGCACCCCGCTCGCGCGGGTCGACTCCCACGGCCTCCCATTCGGGGCCGTACTCGCCTCCCACTCCGACGCCGAGCAGGAAGCGTCCGTCGCTGACGTGGCACAGGGTCGTGAGCTGCTTTGCCAGCGCGACCGGCTCCCGCAGAGCGGGCAGCAGCACGCCGGCCCCGAGGCCGATGCTTTCCGTCGCGCCGGCCGCAGCCGCCAGGGCGACGATGCACTCGTGGTTCGGTCGGTGGAAGAACAGGTGATCGCCCGCCCAGACCGAGTCGAACCCGAGGTCCTCGGCCAGCCGCGCCGATCGCTGCACCGGCGGGATGCCCCCGAGCAGCGAGTCGAACACGGGCAGGGTGACGGCGAATTCGAGCTTGTCAGGTGTCGTCATCGGTCCGTCCCCCGGCGAGGTGGAAGATCGGGACGAAGTAGCCGGCAAGCTCTCGGAAGCCGACCGACAGTGCCATTCCCGCGCGTGGCGTGATCTCGTCGGAGTCGAAGAGCAGATTGCCGACGACGTGGACCTCGTCGGCGAACTCCGCGACCGCGATGCAGTACGGGACGGGGACATCGCGGCTCACCGAACGATGCACGATCACCCAGGAGTAGAGCCGCGGCATGCCCTCGACCGGCTCCCACGACGCCTCGAGGGAACCGCAGGTCCGGCACGCCGGCAGGGGAGGGAAGCGGAAGCGGCCGCAGGCGCCGCAGCGTTGGACGCGCAGCTCGCCCTGGGCCGTCCAGTCCCAGAAGGGCTGCGTGTCCTCGGTAATGCCCGGGGCGAACAGCTCACCTTCGGGAAGCAGCATCTTCGTCATCGTTCCGACCCTCCAGCATCCACGTAGCGCTGCTCGCGGGAATCCCAGGTGCCGGGCACCAACCCCGCATCCCGGAGCGCTGCCTTCTGCACCTTCTCGGTCTCGGTCATCGGGAACGCCTCCAGAACGGCGATGTAGCGGGGCACCGCGAAGCGCGGCAGCCGCTCGGCACATTGATCGACGAGCTCCTGCGGCTCGACCTTCTCGCCCGGCTGGACGATGACCGAGGCCATGACCTCGTGGCCCATGATCTCGTCGTCGACTCCGTACGCCGCCGCGTTGAGCACTGCGGAGTGGGCGAGGACCGCCTGCTCCACCTCCCACGAGGAGATGTTCTCCCCGCCACGGCGGATCGAGTCCTTGCGGCGGTCGACGAAGTAGTACCAGCCCTCGTCGTCCTGGCGGACGTAGTCGCCCGTGTGGAACCAGAGATTCCGCCAGGCCTCCACCGTGGCGTCGGGACGTCGGTAGTACCCGGACATGCCCGCGTACGGCTTCGTGGGGCGTAGCACGAGCTCGCCGACCTCGCCACGCTCCACCGGCTCGTCGTACTCGTTGACGACGGCGCACTGCCAGCCCTCCGTCGGCAGGCCGCACGATCCGGGACGGCGCTCGCCGTGCGGGATGACAAGGGGGATCGCGTTGTCGGTCAAACCGTAGAGCTCCGTGAGGCGCAGGTTGAAGCGCTCCTCGAACTCCTCGTAATGATCGACCGGCGAGGGCACGATCATGATGAGCCGTAGCCGGTGCTCGCGCTCGAGCGGCGACGGGTCACGACGCCACAGGATGGCGCCCATGGCGCCGAGTAGGTTCGTCGTCGTCGCCTGGGAGTTCACGACCTGACGCCAGAAGTAGGTGCCGCTGAACCGCGGCGCGATCGCGAGCCGACCGCGTCCGAGCATGGTGGGCAGGACGGTGCAGCACAGCCCGTTCCCGTGGTAGATCGGCAGGCAGGTGAAGGCCACGTCTTCGACGTGGTTGCCGATGCACGATCGAGCCGCCTCGGCCCAGGTGACGACCATGTTGTGGCTGCACATCACCCCCTTGGAACGGCCGGTGGTCCCCGAGGTGTAGAGCAGCGTGGCGAGATCCGACGTGGCCACTTCGACGGGGTCGGCGAGGGGTGCGTCGCGGACGAAGTCCTCGTACGACGACGAGCGCGGATCGGAGATGATCGACGCGTCCCCGACGACAACGAACCGGGTGACGGAGGGCGTTCCGTCGAGCACGTCGGCGATCTGCGGTGCGTACGCCTCGTCGGTGACCACGACCGTGGGCTCGGTCTCCTCGAGGGCCGCCCGCAGCACGTCGCCCCGTGAGGCTGTGTTGAGCGGCACGGAGACCATACCGGCGGCGGAGATGCCGAAGAACGCCGTGAGGAACTCGGGCTGGTTCCCCAGCAGCGTCATGACTCGATCCCCCCGCGCGGCGCCGCTCGCCGCGAGAGCCCAGGCGAAGCGCTGAGCGCGCTGCCAGACATCGCCCCGTGACAGCCTGCTCGCGGTGTCACCCTCCAGCGTGATGAAGTCCACCAACGGGGCGGACGGGTCCTCGTCTACGATGTCGGCCAGTATCTGGTGGACGAGTCGCCCGCTGTCTGCGAGACGCACATGAATCCTCTCCACGTCATCACCTGAGGGTTGCAGGTCACCGAGTTCATGTCGGGAACCTGACGTCACTATTATATTCTGCCTTGGACTCGAAGGCGAGGACACACCGGCTCGCAGCTCGACACGGGAGACGATCCATGGGACGGCTCGACATCGGACTCGGCCTGCTGACCACGCAGACACCCCCGGGCGGAGATCCTGCGGCCGTCTACGAAGCCGTGCCGGCGATCGGTGCCGCGGCGGAGCGAGCGAGATTCGACGCGGTGTGGTCCAGCGAGCACCACGTCGCCGAGGACGGCTACCTCACGGCTCCGCTCCTCGCGCTCGCGGCGATCGCGGGCGTGACCTCGACGATCCGGCTCTGCTCCGGCGTCGTCCTCGCCCCCTTGTGGCCCCCGTTGCGCCTCGCCGAGGAGGCGGTCACGCTGCAGCTCATGTCGAAGGGCCGCCTGACCCTCGGGCTCGGCCTCGGCTACCGGACCGCGGAGTACGGGGTTCACGGGGTCCCGCGCTCGAAGCGCGGCCGGCGCCTCGAGGAGACGGTGGAGGTCGTGCGGCGGCTTTGGGCGGGGGAGACCGTGGATCTCGATGACGAGCGTGGCCGGGTTCCCGGCCTCGCGGTCTCCCCTCACCCATCGACGCCGATCCCGGTGTGGCTGGGCGGGTACGCCGAGCCCGCGGTACGACGGGCGGCCCGCATCGGTGACGGGTTCCTCGCCGGAGGCGGCGAACCCGAGCTGGTCGGGCGGTTGCTCGACCAGCTCGACGATGAAGGGCCGGTGCACCCCGGTTTCCAGATCGGTGTACAGCAGACGATCATCCCCGAGGACGGCCCGGTGGACCCGGAGGTGCTGCGGCAGGGCCTGCTGCACTCCGAGGAGACCTACGCCCAGTGGCGCGACGAGGAAGGAGGCGGGACCACGCTCAGAGCGCTCAGCGGCGAGCCGGACGCGGGTGGAACCGTCGCCAAGATCGTGGATCGGCTCACGCCAGTACTCTCAAGGCTGCGCCGCTACGAGCACGTTCAGCTCGTGTGCCGCCTCATCCACCCGGGGCTCGACGAGGCGCAGTCTGTCGCGCTCGTGGAGGACGCAGGGGAGCGCCTGCTCCCGGCGCTCCGTGCCCGGTGGGAGAAGCTGCCCGAGGGGCCCTCGGAGTCGTCGCGATGACCTCTGGGCCGCGGGGACGCAGAGGCGCTGACGGTGCTCCGGGACCCGCAAGAGGGCCATCCGGCCGCAGGGCGGAAGACATGTACGACGGGGCCGCGACGCGCTGCGCGTCAGCTGTCGGGCTGGACCACCTTGCTGTTGCCCTGCGCCCACACGCGGGTGTAGCGACGGGCGGCGATGCGCCACTCGCCGTCCTGCTTCACGAGCTCGTCGGTGTAGTAGCCCGCGGATTGGTAGACCGGGCCGTCCGGATGGGTCTTCAGCACGAGGATGTTGTCTCCGTAGACGCGGGCGCTCGCGGTGTCCCGGCCCGTCACCTCGATCGAGATGTTGGACATTCGGTGCAGGCAGCCGTCCAGCGGGTCGTGCGTACGCGCCATGTAGGCAACGAGCGCGTCGACGTTGTCGAAGCGAGCGACCCCATCCGGGTGTGGCGACGCGCCGTTGCCGTAGCTGACCGCGCAGTCGGCGGTGAAGCAGCCGCGCAGCAGCTCCCAGTCCTTGGAGTCGATGGCCCACCCGTAGCGGATGAGCAGGTCGGTGATCGCCTGCCGTTCGGTGTCCGCCATCGTCCCTTACTCTCCAGGCACCTGTCCGATGTTCGTACCCTACGTCAACGCTTCGAGAGGATGTCGCCGCATGCCCGACTCGCCGGGGTCTGCCCAGGACTGGACCGAGCCAGGGGCGTTCGAGGTCGTCCCCGGAGTGCACCGCATCCCGCTGCCGCTTCGCTTCGACGCGCTGAAGGCGGTCAACGTGTACGCGCTGGAGGACGGCGAGCGCCTCACACTCATCGACGCCGGCTGGGCCCTCGAGGAGGCGCGGCAGGTGCTCGAGGACTGCCTGGGCCGCATCGGGTACGACCTCGGCGCGGTGCAGCGCTTCCTCGTCACCCACGTCCACCGCGACCACTACACGCTCGCCACCGTCGTGCGGCGGTTGTTCGGCTCAAGGATCGCCCTCGGCGAGGACGAACGCGACTCCCTCGTAGGGGTTCGGGAGGCCGAGAACACCGGTGCCCCCGTGTCTGAGATCTCGCGGCTCTTCCGCTACGGTGCCGAGGACCTCGCCAGGCGGTTGCTCGAGAAAGGGGACTGGGACGCGATCGACCCCGGGCTATGGGAGGACCCCGACGAATGGCTCTCGGATGGGATGCGCCTGCCAGTCGGAGCACGGACGCTGGAAGCCGTGCACACGCCAGGACACACCCGGGGCCATCTCGTTTTCGTCGATGCCGCGGCCGGCCTGATGTTCTCGGGCGATCACATCCTTCCCCACATCACCCCGTCGATCGGTTTCGAGCGTGCCCGGCCGGACCGGCCACTCCGCGACTACCTGCGCTCGGTGCGGCTCACACTGCGGCTGCCCGATCTCCGGATGCTCCCCGCTCACGGGCCGGTCGCGCCGAGCGTGCACGCCCGCAGCGACGAGCTGCTCGCGCATCACCGCCGCCGCCTGGACGAGACCGCGGCGACCGTGGCACAGGGGGCGCGGACGGCCTACGATTCCGCAAAGTTGCTCACGTGGACGCGTCACCATCGCCGGTTCGACGAGCTCAATGGGTTCAACCAGATGCTCGCGGTGTCCGAGACCGCGGCGCATCTCGACGTTCTCGCTGACGACGGTCGGATCACGATGCAGATCGCCGACGGCGTGACCTGCTATGCGCCGCTCGATTAGGTGGTGTCTGGCTCGGTTGTCCTGTCTGGTAGTCGGTGTGTGTGGCTTCGCAAGGCCACTCCACATCGTCTTCACCCATCACCGCGACGGACGACGCTTGCGGTCTCGTAGATCGATGATGTCGGGCCGCTCGCGCGGGTCCTCGCCGTCGGCCAGGATCTCGCCCTTCTGCACCTTCTGTGTCGACGTGGTCGGCAGTTCGTCGATGAACAGGACCCACCCCGGTGCCTTGAAGTAGGCGAGGTGCTCCAGCGACCAGTCGCCGATGGCCTCCGCGGTCGCGCGGTCCGCGGCGGTGCCCCGGGCGGGTACGACGCAGGCGAGCACCTCCTCCTGACGGGTCTCGTCGGGCACCGGCAGGATCGCGACCTCCCGGATGGCGGGGTGGAGGCGCAGGACGGTCTCGATCTCCGCAGGGGCGATGTTCTGACCGGACCGGCGGATCATGTGTTTCTTGCGGTCGACGAAGTAGTAGATGCCCTCCTCGTCGCGCGACAGGAGATCACCGGTGTGGAACCACCCGTTGCGCCACACGTCCTCGGTGATCCGCTCGTCGTGCAAATAGCCGCGGAAGAAGCCCCTGCGCGGATCCGGCCCGCTGCGGCGGATGGTGAGCTCACCTATCTCGCCCACGGGCGCTTCCTCGTCGTCGTCATTCACGAGCCGGAACTCGATGCCTGCCCATGGTCGTCCAACAGCACGGGTGTCCGGCCGACGCGGCTCGTGGTTGGTCGCCGCGCAGATACCGACCTCAGTCATCCCGAAGAACTCGATGAAGGGGAACCCGAAGCGCGCTTCGAGGGCCGCTCGCTGCTCAGGGTCGATGCCGGCTCCGCCGCTGAACTTGATCCGGTGCATCCGCTCCTCGGGCACAGGGTCGTGCTTCAGCAGGATGTTCGGGATCAGTCCGAGATGGTGGACGATCGTGGCGTCGGTCTCCACGACCTCATGCCAGTACGTACGTGCATGGAACCGGTCGGGCACGATTATGCAACCGGCCGTCAGGATCATCACGATGTTGGTGATCGCAAAGGCGTTCGCGTAGTAGAAGGGGAGTGGGTTGTAGAGTCGCTCCTCGCCGTGCTCGAGCGCCATGAGCCCGCCGGCGGCCACGTATCGGACGCCGTTGGACAACATCGCCTCGTTGTCGAGCCGGCATCCCTTGGGCATGCCCGTCGTCCCAGATGTGAAGAGCAGCCCTGTCTCGGTGTGCCGGTCCGGGGTCCCGCCGGTCGCTTCGATCGTCGGCGGCGGGATCTCCTCGTCGTCCATGCTCGCGACCGGGACGCGGTGCGGGATGCCGGCGGCCGCCGCCCGGAAGTCGTCGACGAACTCGGGGAGCACGACGGCGGCCGCTGCCCCGGAACGGTCCAGCAACCATTGGATCTCGTGCCCCCGGTAGTCGGGGTTGACCGGTGCGACGCTCACTCCCAGCCGGTTCAGGGCGAGCCAGTGGAAGAAGAAGTCGGGCCGATTCTCCATCGACAGGGCCACCCGGTGGCCACAGCGGTAGCCGGCGCTCGCATAGCGCCGGCTCAGGTCGTCGGCGATGTCCCAGACCTCGGTGTAGGTCAGGCGCAGACCATCCGGGAGGTAATGGCGGTCGGGGCGCACGGGCACACAGATACAGGGATTGTCGGGATGCTCACGCACGATCGCTTCGAACGCGTCGGCCACGGTGCGGTAGGCCTCGGGAACCTCGTCCATGTGCGCCGTCCGTCAGAGCTCGGAGCGCTCGCGCCCGCCCGCGAGCCGTCGGGCGGTCGTGACGATGTCCTTGAGGGCCGACCCCGGGGGGAAGAGCTCCACCCCAAGCCCCTGCAACCGCTCCTGCCACTGCGGGGCGATGGTGCCGCCGGCCATGACCGGGGCGGCCACCCCTTCATTGCGGAGCCGGTCGATGATCCGCTCGACGACCTCGATCCGGCCGCCGACGTTCAAGCCGACGATGTCGACGTCCTCCTGGACGGCGCTCGCGACGATCTCGTCGGCGTTCGCCATGCCGAGCATGATCACCTCGAAGCCGGCGTCACGGAGCGTGCTGGCCACGACGAGGACGCCTCGCCAGTGGCCGTCGAGGCCGGTCTTCGCAACGAGCACCTTCGGGCTGCGTGCCATACGTTTCCCTTCGAACGTCAGAACTGGATCGGGACGTCCCAGTCCCCGAACACGTCGCGGAGTACCGCACCGACCTCGCCCATCGTCACCTCGGCGTCCACGGCCTCCATCATGGGCACCATGATGTTGCCGTCGCCCCGGCAGGCCCGCTCGAGCTCGCGAAGCGTCTCCGTCGCACGGCGCTGATCGCGTTCGCGACGAATGGTCTTGAGGCGTTCCATCGCACCCTCCCAAGCGTCGCTCACATGCTCGAAGGCCCCGATCTCGAACGGTGCGAGGTCGTCCGTGAACTCGTTGACGCCCACGACGACCTTCTCGCCGCTCGCGACGCGCTGCGCCTCGTCGATCTGGTTCTCCGCAGCCTTGCGGTGCAGCCATCCGCTGTCGAGCGAGGCGATGAACCCACCCTGGTCCTGGATCTCGTCGAAGAAGGCCCAGGCTCGTTCCTCGACCTCCGCTGTGAGGGACTCCATGAAGTAGGAACCGCCGAAGGGGTCGGCAACGGCTCTGATACCGGTCTCGTGCTGGAGGATCGCCTGGATGCGGACCGACATCTGGTGGGCGTGCTCAGACGGGATCGACAACGCCTCGTCGTATCCGGAGATGCCGAGCGACTGGGTGCCTGCGAGGACCCCGGCGAGGCCCATGATAGTCCCGCGGGCGATGTTGTTGAGCGGCTGCTGATAGGTCATGGCGGACCCGGCCGTGAGGGTGTGGATCCGCAGCCGCAGTGCCTTCTCGTCGGTCACCCGGTAGCGTTCGCGCAGCAGGTCGTGCCACATCTTCCGACTCGCCCGGATCTTCGCGATGTCCTCGAACAAGTCCATGGAGCCACGGAAGTTCACCCCGCCGATGCCGCGGGCCAGCTCGTCGACCGAGAAGCGCCCGCGCTTGGCCACTCCGTCGAGGTACTCGACCGCGTTCGCGAACAGCGCTCCGAGCTCCTGGTAGGCGTTGAGGCCGGTGTCTGCGCCGTTGTAGCCGGCGATTGATACCGGCACCCAGAGCGGCATGTGCTCGGTGCAGAACTCGATGATGTCGAGGTTGAAGCGCAGCCCGACGGTCGCAGGCACCTGCTGTTTCGTGATGCAGCCGAGGTACGTGAGGAAGAAGTCGCTCTGCCCGGTGCCGCGTAGCCGGCTCAGTTCGATGCCACGGCGGCGCGCGACCGTCCAGTAGTTCGCGAGCGCGAACGGGCCGTGCTGCACGACCCCACCGCCGGGATGCCCGTACGTGGACTCCAGCGGGATCTGGTCGAGGATCGTCTCGTAGTCCCGAATGGAGAAGGTGACCGCACCGGTGAGGCCGACGTCCTCGCGTCGCGCTACGACGTCCGGGTGGTCCACGTCGTAGAGGTGGTCGGCCGTGTTGCGGTCGTGTTCCAAGATGAAGCCGGTGCTGCCGTTGGCGAGCAGGAACCGGATGCGCTCGTTCTCGTCCTTCGGGTTGCCGAAGCCGCTCAGCTGGAAGATCCGCCACGGCTGGGCGCGGTACATCTCGGGATAGGAGCCCCGCAGGAAGGGTGGCTCGCCCGGGCCCTTCGCCGAGAGCTCCCGATACGCGTCCGGGACGTCTTCGGGTCCGTAGTGGTTCTTCAGCGGAATCCCGGAGGAGGTGCGCCAGTCGCCCATGACTCGCTCCTTGAGGCTGCTTTCCGTACTGTTGTTCGCAGGGTAAGCGCTCGGCGGAACCCGCGCCGCACGATGTGAATCTAACACGAAAACAAAACGTGATGTCGTGTTCATTTATCTCTCCAGGATGGGCACGCTCGTTCCTGCGGGATCCTCTTCGGCGGGGATGCGATCGCGGCGCTTCAGAACAGTGCGCGGACAGAGGCCATCGCGTCGATCTCGACGGCGAGGACGACGATCAGCGGGGGCGGTACGGCGATGGGGAACCGTTCGCGAGATCCAGCTGCCACCGATCGCCGGCCACACCGCGCCGCCCAGGCGGACACCTGGTCGGGCGGACCTGCCGTGGCTGATCCGGCCGACCCGTTGACCAGCCGAACGCATTTTTGAGATACTGACGTCACATCCATATGCGTCGAGACGCGGGACCCGCCCGGGCGCCGACGAGGGAGAGGAATAGCTGCGCATGAGGCAGCTTGGCACACTCGCCGAAGCGGATGTCGTCGTCGTGGGCGGTGGACCGGCGGGGTTGTGCGCGGCGGTCGAGGCCGTCAGGGCCGGCGCGTCGGTGACCGTGATCGAGTCGCTTGACCGCCTGGGTGGCAACGGTCCCCTGTCGGGCGGCTACCTGGCGCTCGTCGGGTCGGACATGCAGCGAGTGGCGGGGGTGGAGGACAGTACCGAGCGCTTTCTCGAGGACATGCGGCGCGAGATGAAGCCCTATCGGCGGCAGTTCGCCACCATGTTCGACGAGCGCCTCGCGCGGCAGTTCGTCGCAGGCAGCCCGGATGCCTTCCTGTTCCTCATCGACCTCGGCTTCACGTTCGACCGCATCATCGATCGACCTGGCATCCATTCGGTGCCCCGGCTCGTGGCCCTGGCCGACCCGCAGCAGTTCCGGAACGTCTTCAGCGCGACCCTCGACGAGCTCGGCGTCGTGGTGCGCCACCGCACTTTCGCCGAGCGTCTCCACCTCGTCGACGGGCGGATCGACGGCGTGGTCGTGTGCTCGGAGGAAACAGATCGCGGGGTGGTGCGAGCCGGCAAGGGCGTTGTGATCGCCGCGGGCGGCTTCCAGGCCGGTCAGGAGCTGCGACGCCGCTATCAGCCGGAACACCTCGCACGCACGCCAGCCCTCGGGATCGACACCTGCACGGGACAGGGACATCTGATGGGGCAGTCCATGGGGGCGGACTTGATCAACATGCCCTACATCCAATCGCTGGTCATCGTGGGCTCGGCATTGCTGGAGGACGCGATCGCGGTCAACGTTCGGGGTGCGAGGTTCCATGATGAGATGGGCCCCGTCAGTGCGCGCCTTCGGGCGCTCGGCGAGCAGCCGAACGCACGGGGGTTCTACGTATTCGACAACCGCGTCATGACGCGCAAGCCCGGCCTGGTGTCCGGGCTGACGGAGTCGCCCGTCGCCGCCGATACCTTGGGCGAGCTCGCCGGGCTCGTCGAGTGCGATCCTGCGGGCCTCGCGCGGGCCGTCGCGGAGTGGAACGAGCTGCTCGGTTCCTCGACCCGGAACGATCCGTTCGGTCGCACGATCTTCACGGAGGGGTCGCCCGGCATCGTGGAGCCGCCCTTCCGTGCGGCGCGCATGGTTCCCGGTGCCATGCTCACTGCGGGCGGCTTCCAAGTCGACGAGCGGATGCGGGTGCTGGACGTGTACGGCGACGTGATCGCACACTTGTTCGGCGCGGGTGATTGCGTCGGCGGCATCCTGCCGCCGCATCAGGTCGGCGGCGTCCACCTCGGCTCGGCGGTGGTATTCGGGCGCATCGCGGGTGCTGCCGCGGCCAGTGGGGGAGATGCGGGATGAGGAGCCGGTGGCGCACCCGTAGTAGAATATGGCGTCGCATTCACAAAAGTTGTTGACGATCGGAGTGCCTCGTGCGCGCAGGGCTCATGGTTCCGACTCTGTTCACCTTCGAGCCATGCCCGATGGAGCGCTTGCGCGAGGCCGCGGCGATAGGCGACGCGCAGGACCTGGAGGCGCTCTGGGTCGGTGATCACCTGCTGTGGAATGTGCCCATGCACGAGGCGGTGAGCACCCTTGCCATGCTCGGTGCGCTGACGACCCGGACCAAGGTCGGCACGAACATCCTGCAGCTGCCGCTACGGCGACCGGTCGACGTGGCGAAGTCGTTTGCGACCATCAGCTGGTTGACGCAGGGCCGCGTGATCATGGGCGTCGGCATCGGGGGGGAGTTCGAGGCCGAATGGCAGGCCGCCGGCGTCGATCCCCGTAAGCGCGGCCGCCGCTGCGACGAGGCTCTCCAGGCGCTCCAGTGGTTCTGGAACGGCGACGAGCAACAGGGTGAGCACTTCGTCTCGCCCGGGGTGGCGATCGAGCCGGGACCGGCCGAGCCGGTGCCGATCTGGGTGGGAGGCCGCAGCGACGCGGCCATACGGCGTGCCGCACGCTGGGACGGCTACCTCGGTGTCTGGCTCAGCGTGTCGCGGTACCGGCGAATCCGCGAGCAAATCGAGTCGGAACGGGGCGGCGACCGGCCCTTCCGTTACGCGTTGCAGATGTTCACCCGGATCGCCGACGACCGGGAACGCGCGCGGGACGTCGCGATGCCGGCCATGGCCAGGACCTACAACATGGACCCCTCACCGTTCGAGAAGTACGTGGCGATGGGAACGCCTGCGGATGTGGCGGAATTCGTCGACACCTATCGTGAGGCAGGTGTCGACCACGTGAGCTTTTACCTCATCGGCGACGATTGGAGTGAGCAGGCCCGACGGCTGAGCGAGGAGGTCCTGCCCCTCATCCAAGAGCGTTGACCATGACGGTCAGGAGACGACCTGCGGTCCCGTGCACGACCGAGGACAGAAAGGACGACAGATGACGACGCAGCTTCGCGACGTCGCTGCCTTCGTCGGCATCGGCGAGACACCAGCGGTTCGGAAGGCCGACAAACCGCTGAAGGCGCTCGTGCTGGACGCGATCACCGCGGCCCTCGACGACGCCGGGCTCACGCCAGCCGACGTCGACGGTCTCGTCACCGAGGGGGCGCTGATGCCGAGCGCCATGCCGCATGACGAGGTGGCCGCGACCCTCGGCATCTCGCAGTACTTCAGCGGGATGTCCTCGTACTGGGGCTCGGGCATCGCGTCCGCGCACCTGGTCGGTGCCCAGGCGATCGCCTGCGGTCAGGCAGACGTCGTCGTCTCTTACTTCGGCGTCGACTGGGGCTCGACGGCCGGCGCTGCCTACACGTCGATCGGCGAGGAGAACTCGCCGAAGGTCGTCTACGAGAAGCCATTCGGGTACTTCGGACAGCCCTACTTCTTCGGTGCCATCGCGAACCGTTACCGGAGCACCTATGGAGTCGACCTCGAGCGCGCTTTCGGCAGCCTCGCGATCAACCAGCGGGAGAACGCGCTGCGAAGCGGCACCGCGCAGATGGACCGGTCGATGACGTACGGGCAGTACCTGGAGAGCCCTTACGTCGCCGAGCCGCTGCGCATTCCCGACTGCTGCCTGCTCACCGACGGCGCCGCGGCGGCGGTGCTCGTGCGCTCGGACCGCGCGAAGGACCTGCCAAAGCCGCCGGTCTACCTGAAAGGCGCGTCGCTCGCGACCATGCCGCTCAGCATGGACAACTACTTCACGCAGAACCCCGACTACCTCACCTGGCCGACCGCGCGCCCCGCGGTCGAGCAGGCGCTCGCCATGGCCGGCCGCGAGCTCGACGACCTCGACTTCGCGGAGCTCTACGACTGCTTCACGATGACGTTGCTCATGCAGATCGAGGACATCGGCTGGTGCTCGAAGGGCGAGGCGGCCGCTTTCGTGGAGGACGGCAAGCGGGTCGCGCTCGACGGCGACATCCCGATCAACACGCACGGCGGCCTGCTCTCCCATTCGTACCTGCTCGGCGCCACGCACGTGACCGAGGCGATCCGCCAGCTCCGAGGCGACGCCGGTGACGTGCAGGTCGCCGACGCGGAACTTGGACTCGTCGGCCTGCTCGCCGGGCCGCACTACGGCGCACTCGTCCTCGGGAGGGACGAGGGATGAGCACGAGCCCGGCGCTCGAGGAGATCGGACAGCGGTACGTCCCGGTGCTGCCCGACGTCGAGGGCACCCTCGCCGCAGGATTCTGGGAGGGCGCCGACGAGGGCGAGCTGCGCTTACCGCGCTGCACGGACTGCGGGCGGTTCCACTGGTACCCGCTGCACCGGTGCCCACACTGCCAATCCCCCCGCTGGGAGTGGACGGCGGTCGCGGGGCGCGCGCGGATCTTCACCTGGACCGTGTTGCGGCGCCCGCTCCACAAGGCATTCCAGGACCGCGTGGGCGAGATCGTCGCCATCCTCGAGCTCGACGACGCGTCCGGCGTCCGGATCGTGGCGAACGTCTTCGGAGCGGACGACCTGGAGGTCGGCATGCCGGTCGAGGTCGCCTTCGCGCCGACGCCCGACGGGCGCGCGGTGCCGATCTTCGTCCCGACCAGCGGGTCCTGACGTGTCGGCCGAGCAGACCGGTCACGCCCTGACCGAGCCGCTCCAGCTCGAGCACGTGCTCGGCGTCGCCGCCGACCGGTTCGGCGACCGGTGCGCGCTGATCGGTGACGCGCGCAAGGTCACCTACACGGAGCTCGAAGCCCTGGCGCTCGGCTGCGCGGCGCAGCTGCGCGCGCGGGGCGTCCAGCCCGGGGACGCCGTCGTCGTCCTCGTCGCCAACTCGGTCTCCTACGTCGCCGCGCTGTTCGGCGCGCTCATGACCGGAGCGGTCGTAGCCACACTGAGCCCCGACTCGACCGCGCGAGAGCTTGAGGCGATGGTGACGACCATCGGTCCACGGGCGGCGGTCGTGGCCCGCGGGGGAGAGGGCCGTGACGTCGCCTCGGAGCTTGACCACGTGCTGCCCAGCGCGCGGATCGAGGTGCAGGATGCGGACGAGCCGGGATGGCCGACCTCTACCGACAGGTCGCTCGTCGTCAAACGGGACCCCGATTCCCCGGCCTTCGTCGCGTTCACCTCGGGCAGCACCGGTCAGCCGAAAGGTGCCGTGCATCGCGCGGTCACCCTCATGCACACCGGGCGCTTCTACCTCGATCTCGTTGCCAGGTGCGCGGCCATGACCACCGTGGCGACGTTCCCCCTGTACCATCTCGGCGGCCTCACGCTCGTCCTCCTCCCGACGCTCCTCGGCGGGGGAACGGTGGTGATGATGGACGGCTTCACCGTTCCGGAGTTCGTCGAAGCTGTCGAGCGCCATCGAGCCGACCACGTCGCCGCGATCCCCGCGATGCTCGAGCTGCTCTTTCTCCGGGCGAACGTCGCCGAGCACGACCTGTCGAGCCTGCGGTGGGTCATGCTGTCGGGCGCTCCGGTCACCAACCAGCTCGCCAGACAGGTTCATGAGCGGCTCGGCGTGACCGTCTTCGTCGGGTACGGGCAGACCGAATGCCCGGGAACCAACGTCATGACGCGGAAGGACACGTCGGTCGAGGACGTCGGGCCGATGGTCGGCTGGCCAGTCGAGGGGTACGAGGTCGCGATCCTCGACCATGACGGACGACCCTGCCCCGATGGCGAGATCGGGGAGGTCTGCGTCCGCAGCCACTACCAGATGCTGGGCTACCTGGGGAATCCGGAGGCCACCCAGACGGCGATCGACCAGGACGGCTGGCTGCACATGGGTGACCTCGGCGTGCTCCGTCCCGACGGGGCGCTGGAGATCCGTGGGCGGAAGAAGGAGATGTACATCCGCGGCGGCTTCAACGTCTATCCCGTCGAGGTCGAGGCGGCGCTGCTCGAGCACCCGGACGTGTCGATCGCCGCGGTCCACCCGATCTCCGACGAAGTGCTCGGCGAACGCGGCGTGGCGTGGGTCGTCCCGGAGGCAGGTCGCTCGATCGATCCCGACGATTTGCGGGCGTTCGTCGGGAAGACGCTCGCGTACTACAAGCTCCCCGATGTCGTCCGCGTGGTTGCAGAGCTGCCGATGAACGCAGTGGGCAAGGTCGACAAGCGGGCGCTCCGCAGCCGGATGGCAGAGGGCGACGACGCGGCCGACGGTCCATGACGACGCTCTGGGAGCTCTTGCCGGAGCAGGCCCGGAGGCACCGGGACCGGCCGGCGCTCTGCGGACCCACGGGAGCGATCACGTACGGGCGCCTCGCGCACGAGGCCGCCGGTTGCGCGGCGCAGTTGCGCGCCCTCGGTGTCAAGCCCCGCGATCACGTGGCCCTGCTCGCGCCGAACTCGCTCGCCTGGGTCGCGGGGTTCTTCGGCATCGTCTCGGTGGGCGGCGTCGTCGACTGCCTGAGTCCCGACGCCACCGTGCACGAGCTCGAGGGCATGGTGGACGTCTCGCGGCCGGTCGCGGCGGTCTCCGCCCCAGCCGTGGAGCGTGCGCAGGTCCTGGACGACCGGCTGCCCGGACGTACGGTCTGGGCGGACGACCTCGAAGAACCCGGCTGGCGTACGGGCGCGTCCCTGCAGATCCCCGATTGCGAGGCGGACGCCCCGGCGGTCGTAGCCTTCACCGCCGGGAGCACGGGACGTCCGAAGGGGGCACTGCACCGCGCGGACACCCTCGTTCGGTGTGGCGAGGACTATCTCGAGCATGTCCTCGACGGGGCGCCGCGTCGGCTGCCGGCGAACCTTCCCCTCTACCACATGGGCGGCATCGTCCTCGTCCTGCTGCCGGCCCTGATGGGCGCCGGATCGATCACGCTCCTGCGCGGGTTCAACGCGCTCGAGGTCGCGGAGGCGCTGGCTCGGGACCGAGTCGACGCGATGCTCGCCATCCCCGCGATGATGGAGCTGCTGTTCATGAAGGTTGACCTCGACGCGTACGACCTCTCCTCGCTCGAAGTCGTGGCCATGGGTGGCGCACCCGTCCCGAACTCGCTTGTCCGTCAGGTCGCCGAGCGCCTGTCCGTCCGGGTCCACGTCGGCTACGGCTCCACCGAGTGCCCGGGGTTCTTCCTTGTGACGCGGCGGGACACGCCGCTGGACGGTATCGGCCCGTTCGTGGGGCGGCCGACGGGTGAGGAGTACGAGGTGGCGATCCTCGACGACGAGGGACGACCTGTCGCGGCGGGGGAGATCGGCGAGATCTGCATCCGCAGCCCGTACGTCATGACCGCCTACCTCGGCAACCCCGAGGCGACCGCCCAGGCGATGTCCCCGGACGGGTGGCTCCACAGCGGTGACCTCGGCCGGCTGCGAGCGGACGGCGGGGTGGTGATCGACGGCCGGAAGAAGGAGATGTACATCCGCGGCGGCTTCAACGTCTACCCGGCCGAAGTCGAGGCTAGGCTGCTCGAGCACCCCGACGTGGTGGCGGCCGCGGTGCACGCGATCGCGGATCCGGTGCTCGGCGAGAAGGGCTGGGCATGGGTGGTCGCCGAGGCGGGCTCCACGCTGGGGCCGGGCGGGCTGCGAACCTTCGTCGGCGACCGGCTCTCGCACCACAAGGTGCCCGACCACATCGAGGTCGTCGATGCGCTCCCCTTGAACTCCATCGGCAAGATCGACAAGGTGGCGCTGCGGACACGCGCCCAAGAGTCCAAGGCGGGCTGAGCGCTGGCCGCGAAGTCCCGGCGGCGGTTACGCGAGCGCTGCTGCCACCGCCTCCACGTCCGCCATGCGGAGGTCGTCCGGTCCCTCGCCGAGCACATAGACAGTGACGTGGTCTGCGCCGGCCTCGCGGTGTGCGGCGACGCGCTCCGCAGCGGCGCCGGGACCACCCCACGCCACGATCCCGTCGACGAGCGCATCGCTGCCCCCGTGCGCGAGGTCCTCGTCGGTGTAGCCGAGGCGCCGTAGGTTGTTGGCGTAGTTCGGCAGGCCGAGGTAGAGCGCCAGCCACGCGCGTGCGAGGGTGCGTGCGCGACCTGCGTCCCTCTCCATGCATACGGCCTGTGCAGGGGCGAGGACCCGGTCGGGACCGAGGATCTCCCGTGCACGACGGGTGTGATTGGGGTCGATGACATAGGGCGTGGCGCCGTCGGCGGCCTCCCTGGCGAGCTCCAGCATCCGGGGGCCGAGGGCCGCGAGAATGATCGGCGTCGTCCCCTCTGGCCGGAGGTCCTCGGGGCTGTCGGGTTGCGGTGCGCGGAAGGGGGCGGCCGCCATGTCCGCGAGGTACGTGCGCATACGCTCAAGAGGAGAGCCGTAGTCGTGGCCGCGTGTGCCGACCAGCGGACCGTGGCTCACCCCCACACCGAGCACGAAGCGGTCGGGGTGTGCGTCAGTCAGCGTCCGACCGCCGTTGCGCATCGCGATCGGGTCACGCGCCCAGATGTTCGCGATGCCCGTCGCGACCGTGACACGCTCGGTCTCCCCGAGCAGGAAGCCTGCGTGCGCGAACGCCTCCTTGCTGAGGGACTCGTTGATCCACAACGTGTCGAAGCCCAGGCCCTCTAGTTGCGTCAGGAGCGGTCGGACCGTTCGAGCGGGGAGGAGAGAAAGCTGGCCGGCCCACAAACCGGTCGCGCCGAGCATGTCCACGGCGGACGTCATGACAGGGCCTCCACGAGCCATCCGGGCAGCGGCTGCGGCGAGAATCCGGCGGTCGGGTCACCGACGGCGCTCATCTTTCCATGCACGTGCCGCGAGCGCGTGACGACCCGTGGGGTGTCCTCGTCGCCGCGGTAGATCCACACGTCGAATCCGAAGCTCGTCCTGCCCACGTGCCCCGTCCTCAGAGACAAGCGCAGCGGGTCGTCAGCCACCAGCGCACCCCGGTACTCGGCCTCGCTGTGAACGCAGGGGCTCGCCCAGCCCGTCTGGAACATCGCGCCGAGCGGATGGCCGATCTCGGCCCACCACGCGCTGAACACCGCCTCCGCCCAGCGGTACGGCGCACCGTAGTAGATGAGCCCCGAGGCGTCGGTGTCCACGATCGCGACCCGGCTCCGCACCTCCAGTAACTCCTTGCCCGTCGGCGCGTCTGGGGCTGATGGCATCGTCGCTCCTCTCGCTATGGTCGTTGTCCTCGCGTGCCTGTCGTGACGCCGAACGGTGTCGACCCGGCCGCCGTCGATCCGGTACGAGGCGTCGGCGTCCATGACGGGGAGGCCGGCGCTCGGCCATAGGACTGGCGCCGAGGACCACGACATCGATGTGCGCGCCCATCAGGCTCCCTTCATCGCGTCGGTGGACAGGCGGATCGTCTCAGAGCGGGCGGGGCGCCAGGCGGCGAGGGTTGCGAGGGCGAAGGTGGCGGTGAGCGCGAGCCAGGCGCCGCGGTAATGACCCTGGACGTCGATGAGGAGGCCGAGCGCCGGGGGCGTCACCGCGGCTCCGACGAAGAGCGTGCGCTGGACCCGGCCGGCGGCCCGTCCGGCGGTCTCGAACGGGGTGGCCGCCACGACGGCGATCATTGCCACCGGCATCCACGAGAGCGGGATCAACCCGAACAGCAGGGCAGCGGGCCACAGCAGCCAGGCGGCACCGGTGAGCGCTGCGGCGAGGAGGCCTAGCTGGATGGCGCAGCTGCAGCCTGCGAGCCAGGCCATCGTCACGGCGGGGTTGTGGGCGGCGTGCGTCTGACGGCTCCACCACACTCGACCCAGGATCCCCGCGAGCCCGAGGCAGGCCACGGCCAGACCACCCGTGGCAGGGGTCAGCTGGAGGTCGTCCACGGCGAAAAGGGCGAGGTAGGAGGGCACGCCGGTGGCGCCACAGCCCATGAGAAACGCGTACGCGGACATCCAGCGGATCAGCTCGCGGTCGTGGGTGCGCGTCGCGCGAGCCTGCTCGGAGTGGGGAGGGTGCGAGGGGACCGCCATCATGGCGCCCGCGATCCCCAGGAGGGGGATGAACGCGGACAGCAGCAGGGCGCCCCGCCAGCCGACGGCGAGGGCAGCGAGCGGAAGGGCGGCGCCGGTCAGGAGGGCGCTCACCTGGGCTCCGGAGTACGCGACCCCCATGAGAGTGCCCTGCGCGGCGCTCGGCACGTGCGCGGCGACGAGGCGGTTCGTCACCGAGTTCCCGGTGGTGAGCGCCAGCCCCGCCGCGACGGCCGCGACCAGCAGGAGCGGGTAGGCGGGGCTCAACGCTGCGCCGACGAGCCCCGTCGCGGCCAGGGCGAAGACGCCAAGCAGCACGCGGCGCGGACCTAGACCGTCGACGAGCGCCCCGGCACGAGGAGCAGCGACCGCCGCGGTGAGAAACATCGCGCCGGTGATCGCCCCGAATGCCGTGCGGTCGATCCCGAGGTCGGTGATGAGAAACGGCCCCAGCGCGGCCAGCGCGAACATGAACAGGACCGTCGTCGCGAGACAGGTGGTGAGTGTGGCGGCGAGCCCGACGATCCGCCATCGGCCTCCCTGTGGGTCCGATTCGGGCTGCACCCTATTAGTATAACTGACGTCAGTTTTGGAAATGTCTCCTCGCTCCGGGACGGAACAACGATGACGGTGGTGGGCCTGTCGGTTCCGCAGATCGGTGCCCATGTGACGGCTGACGTCGTCGAGGGCTTCGTCCGCCGGGCCGAGGAGTTGGGCTACGGCAGCCTGTGGGTGCAGGAGCGGCTGCTGCGGCCGCTCCACCCGCGTTCGAAGTACGCCGGTGTCAGCGACGAGATCCCGGCCGACTACGCGTGTGCCCTCGGGCCGACGGAGCTGCTCGCCGCCGTCGCGGCCTGGACGAGCACGGTCCGGCTGGGCACGAGCGTCCTGGTCGCCGGCTACCACCGCCCCGTCGAGCTGGCGAAGCGGCTTGCCACCATCGACGTGCTCAGCGGGGGCAGACTCACCGTGGGGCTCGGCATCGGGTGGTCTGCCGAGGAACACGAGGTCTGCGAGGTGGATCCGTCCACGCGGGGTGCCCGCTGCGACGACTTCATCCCGGCCCTCCTGGCCTGCTGGGGACCCGACCCGGTTCAGCACACGGGGCCGTTCTTCACGATCCCGGAGGCGCAGATCGGCCCGAAGCCTGTCCAGGACCCGCGTCCCCCGCTGATTTTCGGGATGCCGTCCCGGCCGGGCTTGCGTCGCACGGCGCGCTGGGCCGACGGTTGGAACCCGGCGGGCGGCCGACTCGACACCATCCTCGAAACGAAGGCACGTCTCGACGCCGCGCGCCCCGACGGCGCCGCACAGCTGACCGTGCACCGGCGACTCTTCCTGCAACCGCCCGTCCCCACGCTGCGTCCGCGCACCGTCGAGGCGATGGCCGAGGAGGTCGCCGCGTCCTCCCGCGCAGGCGTCGACGAGGTCATCGTCGAGCTCAGCCTGTGGGAGGAGCTGCGCTCGGGCGACGACTGGCTGGCCGCCCCCGACCGCCTTCTGCCCGTTCTCGAGGCAGCCGGGTGACCACCGGCGACCGGCTGGAGCTCGCTCCATCTGCCGGTGATGGGCATCTGCTTCGCGGTCACCCGTAGGGGCGACCGCGCCCTTGCCGTGGCCGGTGCGCTCTTACCTGCCAGTAGGGTAGAATTTTGCTAATGTGACGTCGCTGTCACAGATTGGCCGCGACGGTGCAGGAGGATCATGGATTTTCGGGATACACCCGAGCAGGCTGCCTTCCGCCGGGATGCCATTCGATGGCTCGAGGCGACACTGCCGAAGGCACCGTCGCTCGGGGCCGGCACGCAGGAGGAGCGCGAACGGCGGAACATCTGGTGGCAGGAAGCGCTCGCGGACGGTCGCTACGCCGGCATCACCTGGCCAGAGGAGTACGGCGGGCGGGGCCTGCCGGGGGAGTTCCAGGCGATCTTCGACGAGGAGGCCGGCCGACGGCACGCCCCCGCTCCGGTCAACGTCCTGGGGATGATCCTCGCCGGACCCACCATCCTGACCCATGGGTCCGACGAGCAGAAGAAACGCTTCCTTCCGAAGATCCTCACCGGCGAGGAGATCTGGTGCCAGGGCTTCAGCGAGCCTGGGGCGGGCTCGGACCTCGCAGCGGTCCGCACCTCGGCCCGACGCGAGAGTGGGCGCTGGGTCGTCAACGGCCAGAAGGTGTGGACGTCGTTCGCGCACCTCGCGCAGCGCTGCATGCTCCTCACGCGCACGGATCGGGACAGCACGCGACAAGCGGGCCTCACGTACCTGTGTGCCCCGATGGACGACGCAGAGGTTCGTCCGCTCGTGATGATCAACGAGGACCGAGATTTCAACGAGGTCTTCTTTTCGGACGTCTACGTCGACGACGAGGACCGGCTCGGCGACGAGGGCGACGGATGGCGGGTCGCGATGACGACCCTGGCTTTCGAGCGGATGTCCATCCCGGCAACGATGCGGGTCGACGCGGAGCTCGCCCTGACTCGGCTCGTCGAGAGCGTACGCGCGAGTGGGCGGCAGGACGACCCGTACGTCCTCGAGCGCCTCGGTGCTTTCGCCTGCGAAGTGGACGCGCTGCGTGTCGACGGGCAGCGGCTGCTCGCCCAGGCGGACATCGGGCCCGAGGGATCGCTCATGAAGCTCACGTGGGCACACGTTGTCCAAGACATCACACGCTTCGCGCTGGACCTCGGTGGCCGAGCACACGTGCTCGATGACGACGCGGACGCCCGGTACTGGACGCGGGCCTACCTGCGAGCGCGCGGCAACTCCGTCGAAGGCGGCACGGACCAGATTCAGCGCTCGATCATCGCTGAGCGCATCCTCGGCTTGCCCCGGTCCCGCTGACCATGACCGGAAGGACTGCACGATGAGTGCCCGCTTCACCGACGAGCAGCTCGTGCTCGCCGAGACGGTTCGCGATCTCGCGTCCTCCGGCCTAGCCCACGCTCGGGACGCACTGGAAGGGCGCGACCCCGCGCCCGGGCCCACCGCCGCCCTGTTCGAGGGCTTCGGTGGGCTGGCCGTCCCCGATGACCGTGGTGGTTTCGGCGGTGGCCTGGTCGACCTCGCGATCGTCGTCTGCGAGCTCGCACGAACGATCAGCCCGACACCGTTCGTCAGCCACGTGCTCGCGACCCAGGTCGCGTTGGCCGCAGATCTCGACGTGGCTGACGCCGTGACGGGCACCCAGCGCTGGGCGCTGGCCGTCGACGAACCGGCCGCGTCGCCGTGGGGCCCGTGGGGGCTGCGGCTGGGCGTCGATGAGATCGCGGGTCGCAAGGTGGGCGTCGTGGGTGGCTCCGAGTGCGACGCGGCTGTCGTGGTCGGCGAGGGGGGCGTCGTCGGAGTGGCCGTCCCGTCCGCCCGTCATCCGCGCAGTTGCATGGACCGAACCCGGCCAGTGGCCGACCTGGAGTTCTCCGGCACACCCGCTGTCGTCGGTACCGCCGCCGCCGAGCTGGGGCTTGCCAGGGCGGGCGCGATCGTCGCCGCGGAGCTCGCGGGTACGGGCCGAGGCGTGATCGACCTCGCGGCGGCATACGTGCACCAGCGCGAGCAGTTCGGCCAGCCGGTCGGGAAGTTCCAGTCGGTGGCGCATCCCTTGGCGGAGGCCCACACCGCGGCGCAGCATGCCTGGTCTCTCGCGCTCTACGCGGCCTGGGCGGTAGACGCCGGCGCAGCCGACGCGCGACGCGCGGTCTCCTCGGCACTGGCCAAGAGCGGGTCCGCAGCGATCATGGCCTCGGAGGTCAGTACGCAGTCCCTTGGTGGCCTGGGCATCGCCTGGGAGGCGGACGCCCATCTGTTCCTGCGGCGGGCGATGGCCTCCGCGACGTGGCTCGGGGCACCGTCGCTGCATCGACAGGCGCTCGCGCGAGCGGTGCTTGCGGAGCATGCCGAAAGAAGGTCTCGTGACCTCGGCCCCCCGCCGACATGAGTGAGAGTGACCTGTTTCTCTGAGGAGGACGCAATGACGGATCGCCTGCCGCTCGAAGAGGTGCCCGAGTGGTTCTTCCAAGTCTACGAAACGGAGAGCGTGGACCTGCGCGACGAGCGCCCTTGGGACGTCGACCGTCCGCTCGCCGTGCGCGCCGCCATCACCGGCGCCTTCTTCTCGCGCACGAACAACCCGACCCAGCCGTTCCTGCCCGAGGAGATCGCGGAGGAGGCCACCGACGCAGTCGCGGCCGGTGCGTGCGGGGTTCACATCCATGTGCGCAACGCCCAGGGCATCCCCGTGGGCAAGCGCGAGTACTACGAGCGGGCCATCAACCCCGTACTTGAGAAGTACGGCGATGGGGTCGTCGTCGACGGCTGCACCGTGTTCAAGACGATCTACAAGGCCCAGGAGGTCCTCGACTTCGGACTGTTCGAGACGTCGCCTGTCAACACGACCGCGTGCATCATCGGGAACAGCATCCTCGCGATCCCGCCGCGGTATCAGCGGGCGCATGCCGAGCTCATGCTCGACAGGGGCGTGAAGCCGCAGATCGCCGTCTACACGAACGGCGACATCGACAGCGCCGTCCGCTATCTCATCGAGCCGGGCCTGCTCGAGCCGCCGTTCTACTGGATCCTCCTACCGGGCCTCCCCGGGTGCATCCCGACTCCGGATCCACTCACTGCAGCCCAGAACCTCACGACGGCCGTACAGCAGATCCGCTCGGTGTCCCCAGGTGATTCGGTCATCGAGGTCTGCGCGGCCGGCCGAGGGTCCTCGCATCTCACGGCACTGGCGATGGTGCTCGGCGTGGAGAGCGTGCGGGTCGGTAAGGAGGACACGATCTACCGCTACCCCCACCGTGACGACCTCGTCGAGTCGAACGCCCAGGTCACCGCGGACGCGGTGAAGATGGCAACAGCGCTCGGCCGGGAGATCGCGACCGCGGCGCAGTTCCGGGACATGCTCGGCATCGAGACCCCTGGGCGAACGTAGCGGCAGCGGAGTCAACGTCCGTGAGCGGCAAGGCACGACGGGCCCGGTTGTCGGTGCAGGCTTTGATCGCGACGATCACCCGCGGGCGAGGGAGCGGTTGTTCAGCCCCCAGCCGCCGTCCACACGTACGGTCGTCCCGGTCAGGTAGGCGGCAGCCGGGCTGAGCAGGTAGGCGATCGTGCCCGCGACGTGGCCGGGGAGGCCGAACTCCCCGAGGGGGATAGCCTCGGCCATCCGGGCCCGCACGTCCGCTGTGAGCGCCTGCACTTTGGGCGTGTCGATCATCCCCGGCATGACCACGTTGCAGCGGATGCCGTGGGATGCCCATTCCACGGCCAGGGTCCGAGCGAACCCGACGAGGCCGGCCTTGGAGGCGGTGTACGCCGCCTGTCCGGGGAGCCCGGTCTCCGCGGCCGTCGACGACACGAGCACCACCCGGCCATTCCCGCTGTTGGCCAACGCGGGGAACGCCGCCTGGACCACGGCGAACTGGCCGGTGAGGTTCACGGTGAGGTCGCGTTCCCACGCGTCGAGGGGAAAGCGCTCAGCGCGGTGAAGGGTGTCCACGACACCGGCGTTGCCGACGACCGCATCGCAGCCGCCCAGTGACTCGACGAGGGCACCCACGCCGTCGGCCACGGCCGCCGTGTCGGCGAGATCGAGACGCGCCTGGTGGATGACCTGCGCCGCCACGGACGGGGCCAGGTCATCGACGGTCACGAGGTCGCACAGCGCGAGGCGGCAGCCCGCCTCGGCGAGGTGTGCGGTGATGGCCCGACCCATGCCACCGGCCGCGCCGGTGACGATGACGCGGCTGCCGGGCGACGGTGTGGTGGGCAGAGCCATGCGGGGTGCTCCTCGTCGTGCTGGTACTTGTGCGCCAGGCCATCGGTGGTGGAGACGCCAGACAGCTGGAGAATGATGTTGTCATATTCGCTCGTCGCGCCGAGCGGACCGTATCTGTCAGCCGCGTGAAGATCGGGCACTTCCCGGAGTCCGATCCCGAGACCTCGTCGAGCTCGCGGTCGCCGCCGAGCGTCAATGTACCAATCCCTGTGGCGTGATGGGGCACCTCATCGTGCCGGAGCGCGAGGACGCGGAGTGCTCCTCGGTGCGGGCGCCGATCAGGTCGCCCTTCAGGTGCTCGGAGCCTTTCTTCGGTCGCTGCCGTCGAGGAGCGGCGTGGCTGACGGCTCTCCTTCCGGATGTGGGCGTTGTTCCTAAAACCGACGTCAGTATTGTAATCTGACACCGGCAAGGCGACGACGCCCCTCCGTGTCCAGGCTGGGAGAGGACGATGATCCGCATCTACGAGACGGAGGCGACGGCCGTCGGGGACGGGCGCGCCGGTGAGGCGATGTCACACGACCGGCGCCTGCAGGTGAACCTCTCGAGACCACCGGAGATGGGGGGCGGCCCGGAAGAATCCGGCACGAACCCGGAGCAGCTCTTCGCCGCCGGGTACGCCGCGTGTTTCCACAGCGCCCTGCGGTCGATCGGACGGCGCGGACGGCAGGACGTCGATGATTCGGCGGTGACCGCGCGAGTAGCGCTGCTCAAGGGTGAGGACGGTACGTTCTCCCTGGATGTCAAGCTCGTCGTCGAGCTACCCGGCGTCGACGAGGCGACGGCACGGGAGATGGTCGAGCAGGCGCACCACGTGTGTCCCTACTCGCGAGCGATCGCCGGCAACGTGAACGTGCGTCGCTCGGTGAGATCGTGAGGACCACCGATGAGATGGCTGGTGGTCGGTCTCGGCGCGATGGGCGGGGCGTTCGCGCAGCGCCTCGTGGCAACTGGGTACGAGGTCGTCGGCGTCGATCCGCTCGCCGGGGCCCGTGACCGCGCCGCAGCCCTCGAGGGCGTAACGGTCGTCGGGTCTGTTGCGGAAGCCGGGCCCGTCGAACGGGTACTCGTCATTGTCCGCACCTCCGCCCAGGTGTTGGAGGTGCTCGACGACCTCACGCACGAGATCGGCGGACCACGTCCTGTGCCGGTCTTCGTGTGCAGCACGCTCGACCCGGAGACCGCGCGACGCCTCGGCGCGTGGGATGGCGATGCGCTGCGGATTCTCGAGGCGCCCGTCACCGGTCTCGTGGAGGGCGTGCTCGCCGGTCGGCTCACGGTCATGCTGGCTGGCGAACACACAGCGGCAGATCGCGAGGTCGTCATCAAGGCGTTCGGGCAGCGTGTCGTGACGTTCGACGAGTTCGGCCAGCCGACGCTCGCGAAGTTGCTCAACAACTGCCTGCTGTCGTACAACTCCCACGCGCTCGCCGCGGTGCTGCGGATTGCCGCGGCCGAAGGACTGCCTGCCGCCCGGCTCATGGAGGTGCTCGAGGAGGGGAGTGGGGGAAGCTTCGCCGCCGCGAACCTCTTCACCAGCGTCGGCGATCTCATCGACAAGGACGTCGGGCTGCTCGCTGGCTTTGTGGGATCGCTGCCGCCGGTGCGGCCTGGTGTGTCACCGGTCGAGGCGGAGATCGGGGCCGCTCGCCGCCTCGTCATGGAGGGTGATGCGCAGGATCCAGTGTCACGTCACGAATCGCGTCCACACCCACGCCACCAGATGGAGGAGCGAAACCGATGAGCGCACCCGACGAACCCGGCGTGCACGTGGTGCGAGCCGGCAATCTGTCCGAGGCGACGGCGCAGACACCGGGGATGACACGCAGGGCGGGCATCGACCCGAGCATCTCGCGCGGGCTGTGGGTCGGCCGTGTCGCCACCGGGCCCGGCTTCAACTCTGGGGTGCACCACCACGGGGAGGCCGAGACCGTCGGCCACGTTCTGGAGGGGCGCGCGCGGATCCGCTACGGCGACGGCTACAAGTCCTTCGTCGACCTCGACCCGGGCGACTTCATCTACATCGGCCCCTATGTGCCGCACATCGAGGAGAACCTCAGCGACACGGAACCGCTGGAGTTCGTCACGATCCGCTCGCCCGACAACATCGTCGTGAACCTGGAGTAGCCGAGGCCGCAGACCTCGGCGAAGACACCCCGACCGGCGGACGTGTCGGACGACGAGTGGCGCTACCTCATCGACGTGAACCTCACGAGCACGTTCTTATGCACACGGGAGTTCCTTCCCGGCATGCTGCGCCCGTGGTGGCCGAGTGGCGAACTTCAGTTCCATCTTCGGTCTTCGCGGCCATCCGGGGGATGCCGCGTACATTGCCGCGAAGGCCCGGCATCATCGGCTTCATCCGGGCCATCGCTCTGGCGTTCGCGCCGCCCTGCGGGACTCGCGCTGCTGCGCCTTCCGGCCCCGTGGTCCGGCGTCCCACGTGTCCGCGGTGATACCGCGTTCTCGGAGCTGGCCCTTGCGGATCTTCGCCGTCTGCGTGCGCGGGAGCTCGTTCATGAAGTCGATATAGCGGGGCACCGCGAAGTACGGCAGCCGGGCGTCGCAGTAGGCGACAAGCTCCTTCGGCTCGAGCCGGGCGGCCTCTCGGCACACGACGGCCGCCATCACCTCGTCCTCGGCGAACTCGGACGGCACGGCGTAGACGGCGACGTCCTCGACGTCCGGGTGGGTGAGGATGATCTGCTCCACCTCGAAGGACGAGACGTTCTCGCCTGAGCGGCGGATGGCGTCCTTGTCGCGGTCCACGAAGGAGAACCAGCCGTCGGCGTCGCGCCGTACGAGGTCCCCAGTGTGGAACCAGAGGTTGCGCCATGCCTCTACCGTCGCCTCGGGCATCCGCCAGTAGCCTAGGGAGCCGAGGTACGGGCGCTCCGGCCGGAGGATCAGCTCGCCGACTTCCCCCGGAGGTACGACCTGGTCGTGCTCATCGACGACCTCGCAGCGCCAGCCCGGAAGTGGCTTGCCGCAGGATCCGGGCCGATGCTCGCCGTGCGGGATGCCCAACGGGATACCGAAATCGGTGAGGCCGTACAGCTCGCTGATGGTGAACCCGAACCGCTGCTCGAACTCGTCATGGTGGTCCACCGGCGACGGGATGACGAGGCCGATCCGTACGCGGTGTGCCTGCTCGGCCGCCGAGGGCTCCTGGCGCCACAAGATCGGCGGCATCGATCCGAGCATGTTGACGATCGTGGCTTCCGTGCGGACAACCTGCGCCCAGAACTCGCTTGCGCTGAACCGCGGGCTGATCACGGCACGCCCGCCGCCGAGCACCGACGCGACGACCGTCGTGTAGAGCGCGTTCGCGTGGAACAGCGGGAGGCAGGTGTATGCGACGTCCTCGGGCCCGTGACCGAGCACCTCGAGCGCGGACTCCGCATACCCGAGGAGCATCCGGTGCGAGCACATCACGCCCTTGGACGGTCCTGTCGTCCCCGACGTGTACATGATGCTCGCGAGGTCGCGGTGCGCCGCGGGGACCGGGTCTGCCGGTGCGGCGGCGGCAAGCAGGTCCCCGAGCCGCTCGGTTCCGCCGACGGTGATCACGCGCGGTCGCAGGTGGTCGGGCAAGGCCTGCCGGAGGTCGTCGATCGTCGCCACCTCGGTTGCTACGAGGACCGGCTCGGTCTGCGCGAGCATATAGCTAAGGATGTCCCCTCGCAGCGCGGTGTTCAGCGGCACCGAGACCGCGCCCGCCACCGCACAGCCGAGCCACAGCACCATGAACTCCGGTCGGTTGTCGACGAGCAGGGCCACTCGGTCGCCGGGACGGACTCCGGCGTCCTGCAGCGTCCCGGCGCAGCGCCTGGCCGCCTCATAGAGCGCCTCGGCGGTGAATGTCCGCTCGGGCTCGAGGAAGGTGAGCAACGTCCGGTCCGGTTGCTCTGCCGCAACCTTCGCGAACAGACCGTGGAGGGTGTCGTGCGTCACGGGGCTCCCTTCCACCTGTGCAGGGGTCCTAGGCCGTAGGGCCAGCGAGCTGCCGCTTGGTCTCCTGGCGGGCGACGCTCATGAGGTGGACTTCGTTGGGGCCGTCGGCCAGGCGCAGTACCCGGGCGTACGCCCACAGCTCGGCCAGAGGGGTGTCCTGCGACACGCCCGCGGCGCCGAAGGTCTGGATCGCACGGTCGATCACGGCCAGGGCAACGTCTGGCGCGACGATCTTGATCATGGCGATCTCCTGCCGGGCCCCCTTGTTACCGACCGTGTCCATCATCCAGGCGGCCTTGAGCACGAGCATCCGCGCCTGCTCGAGCTCGATTCGAGACCGGGCGATCCACTCCTGGATCGTCTGCCGATTGATCAGCCGCTGCCCGAACGTCTCCCGCTCCGCGGCTCGCCGGGTCATGAGCGTCAGTGCCCGCTCGGCCGCCCCAATCAGCCGCATGCAGTGATGGATCCGCCCGGGCCCGAGCCGCCCCTGGGCGATCGCGAACCCCTCTCCCTCCCCGACGAGGATGTGGTCCACCGGCACCCGCACATCGGTGAAGAGCACCTCCGCGTGGCCCTCGGGGTCCGCGTATCCGAACACCTCGAGGTTGCGCACCACCTCGATCCCTGGCGCGACGAACGGGACGAGAACCATGGACTGCTGCCGGTGGCGCTCCGCGTCGGGGTCGGTTTTGCCCATGAAGATCGAGAGTTTGCAGCGTTCCTGCATCCCGCCCGAGGACCACCACTTGCGGCCATTGAGCACGTACTCGTCACCGTCACGGACGATCGATGCGCGGATGTTGGTCGCGTCCGAGGAGGCGACTTCCGGCTCGGTCATCGAGAAGCACGAGCGGATCTCGCCCTCCAGCAATGGCACGAGCCAGCGCTCCTGCTGCCTGCGGGTGCCGTAGCGGGCCAGTACCTCCATGTTGCCGGTGTCGGGCGCCGAGCAGTTGAACGCCTCCGCGCCGATCCGGCTCCATCCCATCAGCTCCGCCAGCGGCGCGTACTCAGCATTCGACAGCCCCGGCCCCCACTGCGGATCTGGCATGAAAAGGTTCCACAGCCCCGCCGCCCGGGCCTTTGCCTTGAGTTCCTCCATGACCGGCGGGTGGAAGTGTGGATGCCCCGCCTCGGCGATCTGGGCGTGATACGTCGCCTCGGCCGGCAGCACCTCGCCCTCCATGAACTCGCACACCTGCTGGCGCAGGTTCTTCACCCTGTCGCTGAACTCGAACTCCACCGCTGGTCCTCCGTGTTGACGTGGCTTCCGATCCTGCGGCGGCCAGCCTTACAGGGGCGTGCTCCCTCGTTCGGCACCCTTGAGGTCGGTGATCGCCCCCCAGTGCTCGGAGAGCTCCTCCGGGGACGGGATGTGGTCGAAGCGGTGCCCGGGCGCCTGGAAGTACGCGACGCCTGCGTACAGCCCGCCGCCGGCGAGCACGATCGTGCCTGTGTCGGTGCACTCGTCGCTGGCAAGGTGCACGGCCGCCGGCGAGACATAGGCGGGGTCGAGCTCCTCGAGCATCCCGGGCTCCATGATGTCTTCGGTCATGCGCGTCGCTGCGATCGGGCAGATGGCGTTGGCCGTGATGTTGTACTTCGCACCTTCGAGCGCGAGCGTATTGATCATCCCGAGCACACCGAGCTTGGCGGCGCCGTAGTTGGACTGGCCGAAGTTGCCGTACAGCCCCGACGTCGACGTCGTGACGATCACGCGGCCGTGCTGTTGTTGCCGCATGTGCGCCCAGGCAGCACGCGTGACGTGATAGGTGCCGTACAGGTGAACCTTGACGACCGCGTCGAACTCCTCGTCGGTCATCTTGTGGAAGGTGCGGTCACGCAGGATCCCGGCGTTGTTCACGACGACGTCGATGCGCCTGAACGCGTCCAGCGCCGTCTGCACCACGCCTGCGGCGCCGTCGGACGTGGCGACGTTGTCGTAGTTCGCGACGGCCTCGCCGCCGGCATCCTTGATCGCCCGGACGGTGTCGTCGGCCATGTCGCTGCCGCCACCAGTGCCATCGCGAGCGCCGCCGAGGTCGTTGACGACCACCTTCGCGTCCCGCTCGGCGAACAGCAGCGCGTGCCGGCGGCCGATCCCGCCGCCGGCTCCCGTGACCGCGATCACCCGGCCTTTGACTCCAGCCATTTTTCCGTTTCCCTTCTCGCCAGACTTGGATCGGCTGATCCGGTGCTCGAGGTTTAGGTGAGCCGCTCGACGATCATCGCCATGCCCTGGCCGCCGCCGACGCACATCGTCTCCAGGCCGATCTCGGCGTCGGCGGTCTGCAGCCCGTTGAGCAGTGTGGTCATGATGCGCGCGCCGGTCATGCCGAACGGGTGACCCACCGCGATCGAGCCGCCGTTGACGTTGAGCTTTTCCCACTCGACGCCGAGCTTGCGGGCGCTGGGTATGAGCTGGGCGGCGAACGCTTCGTTGATCTCGACGAGGTCGACGTCGTCGATCGTCATGCCGGCGCGTGCGAGTGCCTGTCGGCTGGCCTCCACCGGCCCGAGCCCCATGATCTCGGGGTCGAGCGCCGAGACACCACTGGCGACGACACGCGCGAGCGGGCTGATGCCGAGGGCGGTTGCCTTCTCGTCGCTCATGACCACGACGGCGGCCGCGCCGTCGTTGAGCGGGCAGGCGTTGCCGGCGGTGACCCTGCCCTCGGGCCGGAAGACCGGCTGCAGCTCGGCGAGCTTCTCGAGCATCGTGTTGGGTCGCGGTCCGTCGTCGCTGTCGACGACGGTGCCGTCAGGTGTCGTCACGGGGCTGATCTCGCGGGCGAAGAAGCCGTTACGCTGCGACTCGACCGCGCGGTCCTGGCTCAGCTTGGCGAACTCGTCCATCTCGGTACGGGAGATGTCCTCGAGCTCGGCGACGTTCTCGGCGGTGTGGCCCATGGCGATGTAGATGTCGGGCAGCCCGTCGGCGGGCTGCCAGGGATCGGCACCGCCCTCGGCGCGCTTGGCGGTCCGCTCCTGTGGTGCGGCGAAGCGGGGGTTCGTCGTATCCGGCAGGCCGTCGCTGGTCCCCTTGCCGTAGCGGGAGACGCACTCGACACCCGCCGCGACGAACGCGTCACCCTCGCCGGCCTTGATCGCGTGCGCGGCCATGCGGATGGTCTGTAGGCTCGACGAGCAGTAGCGGGTGATCGTGCACCCGGGTACGCCGTCCAAACCCGCGAGCACCGCCACGACGCGGCCCATGTTGTAGCCCTGCTCACCGCCTGGCAGCCCGCAACCGAGCATGAGGTCGTCGAGCTCGGCCGGGTCGAGCGCCGGCACCTTCGCAAGCGCGGCCTTGACCATCTGGGCGGTCAGATCGTCGGGGCGGCAGTCGACGAGTGATCCCTTCGCCGCTCGCCCGATCGGGCTGCGCGTCGCCGCGACGATGACAGGTTCAGCCATGGCGTGCTCCTAAATGAAAGTGACGCCACTCTAGCAAAATGATCCGGCGACGCGTGAACGCCGGGTGCTCGGCTGGTCAGCGGACCAGCAGGCAATGAGCCTCCGCGGCGAGGGCCTCGACGACCTCACCGTACCGCTGGACTTCCTCATCAACCTCGCCATATGCGCCCGCGATGTGGCGGGCGTACACGCCCTCGAGAATCGCCGCGAGCCGCCAGTAGGCGAACGCGACGTAGAAGTCGAGGTCGGCCTGGATGCCGGTTCCCGCGCGGTAGCGGTCGACGAGCTCTGCGCGCGTCGCGAACCCCGGCTCGCGAGTCGCGCTGTCGCCCAGGGGGTCGACCGTATCCTCGGCTTCGGACCAGTAGACGAGGAGCATCCCGACATCGGCGAGCGGATCGCCGAGCGTGCAAAGTTCCCAGTCCAGCACCGCCCGCACCTTGCCGGTGTTGGACAGGAGCACGTTGTCGAGCCGATAGTCGCCATGAACGATTCGCGCCGGTCCCTGGGGCGGCACCCGCTCGGCGAGCAGCCGGTGCGCCTCGTCCATCGCCGGAAGGTCGCGCGTCTTTTGGGCCGTCCACTGGCCATGCCAGCGTTTGAGTTGGCGCTCGATGTAGGCGTCGCGGCGGGCGAGGTCGCCGAGCCCGACCTCGTCTGGATCGACGTTGTGCAGAGCGACGAGGATATCGATGAGATCGTGGCTCGCCACGCGCCGGGCGGACTCGTCGAGCGGCACGGCGGAGGCGCGGTCGCGGACGACGAGCCCATCGACTCGCTCCATGACGTAGAACTCCGCCCCTGACACCGACTCGTCGGCGCAGTGGCCGCTCATCATGGGAACCGGCACGGGGGTGACAGCGAGCGCCGCCTGGATGCGATGCTCGCGCTCCATGTCATGCGCGGAGGGCAGAGTGGAGTGCAATGGCGGCCGACGGAGCACCCAGCGGCGTCCCTCGGCGTCAGCGACCCCGAAGGTGAGGTTCGAGCGTCCACCACTTATGCGCTCGAACAACAGCGGGAGTGTGACATCCTCCACATGCTCGAGGAACCAGCGCTCGATCCCCTTGGGGTCAATGCCCTCAGGTGCCTGTGGTCCATTCATGCGCATGCCTTTCCGGTCGGCGATCGTCCGGATGCTAGAGGATCAGCGACCGCTGCGCGTCGGGCCAGCGGTTGCCCGTCGTAGCGGGTCTGCTGCTACAGTCCGCCGACGTCGGGGTACCGACGCGGTGATCGCCTGTCGAGAGGAGTCGTCGCGATGAGGGTAGACCGCACGCTCCGGACCGGCCGCATCGTCCCGGGCGCCGACGTGCCACTGGAGCGGGAGATCCTGGCGATTCTCGGGGTGCTCGCGTGAGGACCGCACAGAGGCAGTGCTCGACCTACGTTGTCAGCCTTACCCCGTTCGACACTCAAGGTGCGCTCGACGTGGACGCATTCCGCGCGCACCTGCGGCGCATGGCCGACGCCGGGGTCGGGGTCTACGTGGGCGGCAGCGGCAGCGGCGAAGGGTATGCGCTCTCGCGCGACGAAATGCAGACGGTCTACCGCGTCGCGGTCGAAGAGTTGCGCGGTCGCGTTCCGGTGCGTGCCATGGGCGTCGAGCCGCGAACCGCACAGGAGCTGGTGGACCTTGCCGCGCTTGCCTACTCCTGCGAGGTGGAGGTCCTGCAGATCTACTCCATGGACGTCGGACATGGCATCAAGCCGACCGCGGACGAGCTCGAATGCTACTTCAGAGATGTGCTGGCGGCGACGGACCTGCCTGTGGTCCTGTCGACTCACTTCGCGGCCGGCTACGTGGTGCCGCTCGAAGTGCTCGAGCGACTCGTGGACGGGTTTGACCACATCGTAGGAATTAACTGCACCTCCCCGGATATCCCGTACGTCGTCTCGGTCATCGAACGGTTCGCCGACCGGATCGAGGTCCACGTCGGCGCCCCAGAGCAAGGACTCTTGTGCCTCATGCTGGGTGGCCATGGCTTCCTCAGCTCCGAAGGAAACCTCGTGTCCCGCTTGTGCGCCGCAGTGGTGGCGCACTACGAGGCCGGTGAGCATGAGCTGATGGAGTCGGCCTTCGCGACGCTCGCGCGACTCCACGCGCACGGCTCGCGCTTCTGGGGGTTGGGCGGCATCACCGGCATCAAGGCCGCGCTGCGCCAGCTCGGGCTGCCGGGCGGGTTCACGAGGCCGCCGCGGCTCCCACCGGGCCGTCTCGGGGAAGCGGCGCTGAGCGAGCTGCTCGCTGACCTCGATGTCGAGAGCTGGGTGCGGTGAAGTCTTCGGGAGGATGTTGACGGCGCTTCGGACAAGGATGTAAAACTGACATCGTTGTTGTGTTTGGCGCAGAAGCCTTGACTGCAGCCGAGTTTCAACTGCGCTATGCGGCATGTTGAGGACAAGGATCTTGCCCCGGGTCAGTGTTGGAGGTGTCGCTCGCCTGAGGCCGTTCGCTACGCGACGGCGCTCGTAGCCCATACGATCATCTGCGGCGTCAGGTCCGCTTGCTGTGCTCCACGGCAGGAAGCGTCGGACGAAAGGCTGTCCCTTGCCAGCTCAAGAACTTGACGGGAAGCGGCTCACCCCGCGGGGAGCGTTGCGCACCATCGTGCGGATGCTGAGCATCGTCGCCGGGGTGGCCCTGCTGTTCGTGCTGCTCACGACGACGGCGGACGTCGCCAAGCGCAACTTGGGAGGGGGATCGATCCCCTGGGCCATCGAATACAACGAGATCATGCTGGTCGCCCTGGTGTTCTTGAGCCTGGCCAACACCCAGCGGACCGGCGACCACGTCTCCGTCGTCCTCGTCACCGCGCGCATCCCGCACCGGGCCCGCTGTGTCATTCGAGGGGTCGGCATGGTGGTCGCAGCGGTGTTCGTCGGCTGGATGCTCTACCGGAGTTGGCAGGTCGGCCTGCAGTCCTATCGGACCGGAGAGTACCGAATCGGCCTGGCACAGGTACCCGTCTGGCCGGCACGCCTGCTGATTCCGGTCGGGCTCGTCTTCCTGCTCCTCCAGATGCTCGTCAACATCTACGACGACGTCGTCGGCTTCTTCCGTGGGAAGCCGGAGGAGGTCGGCGAAGACGCGGGCGACGAACGCTCTGACGCCACGAAGGCGGCGACGTTGTGAGGAAGACATGGACCTGACCATCGTCGCCATCGTCCTGGCGATCCTTGTACTGCTCCTCGTCGCCGAGATCCCCGTGGCCTTCGCGCTGCTCGTCTCCGGTGCGACGGGCCTCGCGCTGCTCAGCGGCACTGACGTGGCCGGGAGCTCGCTCGCGAGGTTGCCGTTCGAGTCAACCGCGAAATACACGCTCGTCGTCATCCCCATGTTCGTCGCGATGGGAGTGTTCGCGAAGCAAGGCGGCATGGCAATCGGGCTCTTCCGGCTTGCGTCCCGTGCGCTTCGAGGCGTTCCCGGCGGCCTTGCGCTTGCGGCGCTCGTGGCGTGCGCAGGCTTCGCCGCAGTCAGCGGATCGAGTGTCGCGACGGTGGTCTCGATCGGCCGCCTGTCGATCGAGGAGATGCGCAAGCTCGGCTACAGTGCGACTTTCGCCGCTGGCGTCATCGGGGCAACCGGGACGCTGGGCGTGCTCATACCGCCGAGCGTCATCCTCGTCATCTACGGGGTCCTGACCGGTGAGTCGATCGGCGCCCTGCTCATCGCCGGCATCCTTCCCGGATTGCTGTCCGTGGTCTTGTACGCCCTGGCGATCATCTACCGGGCGTATCGTCACCCAGAGCAGGTGGGCCGGGAGCCGAGGAGCGCGCGGGCCGGGGATTCCAAGGACGCCGATGCCACGGCATGGTCGTCCGCCACGACGTCCGAGCGCTCCGTCTCCGCGAGCACGCTCGCCGCCACCGCTGCTGCCAGCGAAACGGCAAGGAGCGGCCAGCGTGTGGAGACGGACGGCACGGTCGCTGACAGCGAGCGGGAGGACGCCGCGCCGAGCGACGTCGACCCTATGGAGAGGAACGCTCCCGGCGGCTGGGGCGGCGTCCTGCGGATTGGGATCCTCTTCACGATCGTCGTCGGCGGTATCTACTCGGGAATCTTCACCGCCATTGAGTCCGCCGCGGTCGGGGCAGCAGCGGCGCTCGTCATCCTCGTGGTCGACAGCATTCGGATCTCGATCGGCGTCCTGTGGCAGCGGTTCCGGGACGGGATCATCGAGGCCGTCTCCATAAACAGCATGGTGTTCATGCTGCTCATCGGCGCCGGCGTGTTCAGCACGTTCATCGTCACCGCAGGAATCCCCGCGGCGTTCACCAACTTCGCGGTCGGCCTCGATGTCTCGCCGTGGCTCGTCGTGACCATCCTGGTCCTCGCGTTCATACCGCTCGGGATGTTCCTCGACCCGATCTCGATGATGCTGATCGGCGTCCCGCTTGCCTACCCGGTGGTGACCGCTCTCGGCTTCGACGGGCTGTGGTTCGGCATCATCGTCGTGGTGATGATCGAGGTCGGGTTCATCACGCCACCGCTGGGGATCAACGCCTACGTTGTGGCCGGCACTGTAAAGGACATCAGCGTCGAGACGGCTTTCCGTGGCATCCTCTGGTTCCTCCCGGTGAACCTCCTGACGATTGTGATCTTGTTCCTCTTCCCGCAGATCGTGCTCTGGCTACCGGCAGCCGTCCGGTAGCGGTCTCCGATGCGCGCCAGGGCGGGCCACGAGAACCGCGGTGGGCACGTGGAGACCGCATAGACGTCGGACGTCTCCGCACCACCCCGGTTCGGATGTGCGGATAGAGAGGTCCAATGCACGTGGACGCACAGGATGCCTTCGCTGCCTCGTCCCCGATGCAGGCGGCGCGAACCCGAGCGACGCAAGAGTGCTGCAAGGCTGAAGCGCCGGGCCGCGCGGCCCGTTGACGGCCTTCGCATCTGGTGCCCAACGGCAGCGTGTGGCCTGGCGGGGCCGGCCAACACGGCTCTTGACTTTTCGTGATGGTGACATCATCCTTACTTTCTAGGTAGAGGGCCTGTTCGAAACGAGCCTGGCTGGCATGCGGGGTGTCGCTGGGATACAACAAGGGCCCGCCACATGAGGGCAGGCCGATGCGTTCGTTCGCTCGCGCCCAGCCCGTCCTAGGGGTCACACCCCAGAGGAGCAGATGAGAAGGCATGCACACATCCCGCCGCTCTTACGTTGGCTTCGGCCCCCGAACGGTCGTCATCGCGCTTTTGTGTGCGCTGGCGCTCGTCAGTACTGCCTGTGGTCAGGAGGCGGTCACCGAGCAAGGCGCGGCTGACAACGGCGACGCCGCCGATCGCGCTGACGCCGAGTTCAACCTCAAGTACACCTCGATCTTCAGCCCGGGCGCGCCCATCCAGGACTCGATGGACTGGTGGATGGACGAGGTCGAGGAGCGCACCGACGGTCGTGTGCACTTCGAGCGGTTCTATGCCGCGTCGCTCGCCGAGGGCACGGACACGATCGCCGCGCTCGCTGAGGGACGTGCCGATGTCGGCTACGTCGTGCCCGCCTACACCCCTGGCGAGCTGCCGTTGCTGAACGTCGCCATGGTCCCCGGCAGCGGCGAACACGGCGAGGCGCACGCCCGGGCGCTCGAGTGGCTCGTAAAGAACAACGAGCACGTGATCGCCGAGCAGGAGGCTCAGGGCATCCGGATCCAGACATTCATGATCATCGGCAGGCTCGGCACCGTCATTTCGCCCGACCCGATCACGACCGTGTCGGACCTCGACGGGATGACGATGCGCGCGATCGGCTTCATCGCTGAGGCACTCAAAACGAAGGGCGCGAACCCGGTCGCGATCGAGGCGCAGGAGGCCTACGAGTCCGTCCAGCGCGGCGTCATCGACGGCGTGCAGAGCCTGCCGCTTGGCGATGTCCCCGCCCAGGGCCTCCACGAGGTCGCGCCGTGGGTCGTGGACCTCGGCCTCGGTCACTTCGGAGCCGGGTCGCTGGCCATCAGCGACCGTACCTGGCAGTCGCTCCCCTCGGATATCCAAAAGGTCATCCAGCACGTCAACGCGGAGTTCTACCCCGAGTCCGCGGCGCCCCTGACGATGGAGGCTGAGGAGACCGCCTGCGACACGCTTCTCGAAGCCGGCGGCGGTGTGACGCGCCTACCCGAGGATGAGATCGAGCAGTGGCGGGACGACATCGGCGACAGCATCTGGGACACGTGGCGTCAGGATTCGATTGACGCCGGCGCGAGCGAGGAGGCGGTCGCTTCCGTCGAGAAGGACCTTCTGCGGGTCCACGATGAGCTGCTCGACGAGGTGACCTACGACGACGGCATTGACGCCTGCCGCGAGCGGACCAAGGTCCCCGCCGGATAGACCGCAGCTGGCCCGACAGCGTTAGACGATGAGGCGCCGGTGGCAAAGGCGCGCGTGACCCCGAGAAGTCTGTGCACACGAACGAGAGGAACGCCCGCATGAGCAAGAGGAGAATCTCCCCGGACGCGTCGCCACGCGCGGGCCGGGCGTGGCGCCTCGCCGGGATCGTCCTGCCGCTCGCGCTCGTCATCGCTGCGTGCGGCGGCGGCGCCGCCGAGCCGGCTGACGGAGAGACCATCCAGCTCCGCTACTCGGGGATCTTCGGCAAGGACGCTGGCCTTCAGCGGCAGCTGGACTGGTACATGGATGAGGTCGAGGAGCGGACCGACGGACGCGTTGAGTTCGAGCGCTTCTACGACTCCTCCCTACTGGGCGCGACCGACACGCTGGCCGGCCTCGTCGAGGGTCGGGCCGAGACCGCGTACATGGTCCCGGCCTACGCCCCGGCGGACATGCCGCTGTGGAACGCGTCCTTTGTCCCGGTCGCGGGGACGAACGCGGAGTCGGTCACGCGGTCGCAGGCCGAGATGAACCAGTCGAACGAGGCGTTTCAGCAAGAGCTCGAGAATGCGGGCATCAAAATGCTTGTCTTCAACGTGGTGCCCTCGATCACCTCCGTGTGGGCGCCTGACCCGATCACAGGCGTCGAGCAGCTCGACGGTATGTCGGTGCGGTCGCTCGGCTACCTCTCCCAGGCGCTGGAGCTGCGAGGGGTCAATCCCGTGGTCCTGGAGGCACCAGAGACCTACGAGTCGATCCAGCGTGGCGTGGTCGACGGGGCCGGTGGGTTCGCCATCGACGTCCTGACCGACCAGGGCCTCCACGAGGTCGCTCCCTGGGGTCTCTACATGGGCTTCGGCGAGTGGGTTGGCGCCGGCTTCGCCATGAGTGTGGAGGAGTGGGAGGCGCTGCCCGCGGACATCCAGGAGATCATGCTCGAGGTGACCGATGACTTCTACGACGAAGCGATAAAGATCGCCGAGGACGCCGAGGCCTCGGCCTGCGACGCCGTGCTCGAGGCTGGCGGTGGGGTCACGACGCTCCCCGACGACCAAGTGCAGGCTTGGGTCGACGACATCGGCGACAGCTTGTGGGAGGCGTGGCGCAGCGACGCCGCCTCCAGCGGCGCGAGCGAGGAGGACATCGCGAGCGTCGAGGAAGACTACCGCGCGTTGAACGAGCAGTTCGCCGCAGAGTCGACCTACACGCCGGGAGCTGAGACCTGCGTGGAGCGCACCGAGCTTCCGTAGCGGTCACGTTGTGGGGAAGGTTTGCCAGTGGCCTGCTGACGGTTCCAGCCGCCGACCGAACCCCGATCCGTACCCAGGACGGAGCGGGACGGACTGGATCGAGATGAACGCACGAGACGACCGTCCGGAGCAGGCGTACGTGACGCGATGTTGCGGACATGACGAGGTCGCTGAGATGGGTCTCGCGCTTCTCATAACCCAAGAGGTTCGAGGCGCCGCAGGGATTGACCCCCCGTCCGGTAGCAAGGATCGAAGGTGGTGGAGCGGGTCTGAGCGGGGAGGGTGGTTGGTGGTTCTGGAGGGGCGGCGTCTCAGGTCAGTCGGGCGGGGAATCCGCCGGTCGCGACGGGACCCCAGCGGGTGGGGGTGATCCGGATGAGCGCCTTTCCTTGGTCGAGCATGGCTTGCCGGTATTCGTCCCAGTCGGGGTGCTCGCCGGAGATGTTGCGGAAGTACTCCACGAAGGCGTCGAGGGCCTCGGGCACGTCGAGGACTTCGCAGGTGCCGTCGATCTGCACCCAGGGACCGTTCCAGTCGTCGGAGAGCACCACGACGCTGACCTCGGGTCGCATGCGGGCGTTGTGGGCCTTGGCTCTCTCGGGGTATGTCGAGATGACAACCCGGCCGGAGTCGTCGACGCCGCCGGTGACCGGGGAGGCCTGCGGGTAGCCGTCGGCCCGTCGGGTGATGAGGAGCATTCGGTGCCGTGGGCGGATGAACTCGAGGAGGTCGTCGAGCTCGACGGTGGTGTTCGTGGCGATCGTGCGCGTCATGCGGTGTCTCCTCGGGTCGGGTCATCATCATCGTGCCAGCCGATCGTCAGATGAAGGCGAGCATGTGTGCCGACCTATCTGAAACCGACGGAGGTTGTTGACCGTCAGGGGTCTCTGACTCTAGGGAGACCTTGTGACTGAACGAGAACTCGAGCGGCGTGCCAGGCACAAACTGGCGGGTGCTCCAACACGTCGAGGAGGTTAGCGGCAGCGTCTCGACCACCTGCCGTCTGCCGTCAGCCGAACGTGCTACTACCGCTGGCTGAACGGTACGAAACGGGTGGCTTACAGGGACTCAGGGATGGCTCGAGCGCGCCGCACCCACATACCAACTGCCACCAAGGCCGAGGTGGTTGAGAAGATCCTCTGGTCACGAGCCACTCCGCGGTGATCGAGGCCATTACTGGCTGAGCAACAACACCTCCAAGAATGCCCGGGAGGAATCTGCGGCGGAGACATGCCAGCGAAGGGATGTGCGGCCGCCTGCCGAGGTGCCGCCCCGCCGCAACCTGATGTGGACCACATATGGGCCACGACACGAGCCCTGCTCGCGAGATCAGCGGTCTGAGTGCCACTATGCAGGACCCGTGGGACGTCGTCGTCGTCGAGGGCGACGTCCGGGCGCTGGTGTCTGCCCGCGGTTTCGGAGGGTGACGCGAGCAGGACGCGCCGTCCCCCTTCCGATTGGATGCGCCGAACGCATCAAATAGATCGTTCCTTCAGACGGAACACCCCGGTCAAGGTTTGAGGCGCCCCTTGACAGGCGTGCAACGGTCCCCGTAGCGTCCTCAAGTCACCGTCGACAGGGCTAGAGCACGCTCGATGACTTAGATTCGCGCAGGTAAGCGCCCAAGAGCGGAATTCTCCCAGTTAAGCCACCGGCACCTCGAGCAAACTGCAGTTAGGTCCCTTCGTTCCGGAGGTGGGAACAATTGGCGAGCGAGCCGATCACGTCGGACTGGGGGACGATGACGCCCTGCTGGTCATCGATCTGCAGCGCCAATTCACGGAGCTCAACAGTCCTTTCGTCGTCGACGGTGCTGACGGCTTGGTCTCGCGCACCATCGAGTTCGCCGACCGTGCCCGGTCGTGCGGCGCAGCCGTTATCTGGGTCCGTCAGGTTGCACGTCCGGAGCTTGGGCCCGGTCGTGCCACCGGTCGGTTCCGCGGTGGGTCCAGCCTGCATCGTGGCGCATTCGCCGAGCTGGATCCCCGCATCAGGATCGCGCCCGGTGACAGCGAGGTGGTCAAGCGGCGCCAGAGCGCGTTCTTCGAGACCGACCTGGACCAGCTGCTGCGCGCACTTGGGGTCTGCCGGGTGGTGATCACCGGCGTCACCACGAACGTGTGCTGCCTTGCGACGGCGATCGACGCGGCCGCGCGCAACTACGACGTCGTCGCCTGCCGGGATATGACCCGCGCCCTGCCGATCAAGAACGAGTCGAGGCCGTCGCTGACCGCGGAGGAGGCACGCGACAACGCATTGGCCTTCATCGACTACAGCTGCGGCCCCGTCGTCACGTCTCACGAGTTGCTCGGCGAGGGGTCGCGGCCATGACCTTCACCCCCTTCGACCTTCGTGCGGATCCGGAGGACCTGCGCCGGAACCAGTGCCGGCGACTGGCGGCCACGGTGCGGCGCTGCGCCCAGGCGCACCCGTACTACAAGCGCCGGCTCGACCCCGGACTCGCCGACCGTCTGGACGGGGGACGACTGGACGCGCTGCATGACCTGGCCGTGACCACCAAGGATGACTTCGTCGCCGACGCAGACGCGTTCCGCCTGCGTCTCGACCCCGACGCCGCCGAGGAGTACGTGCTGTGGGACGTCGCCTGCACCGCGGGCACCTCGGGCGGACCACTCGCGTCGATCTATCAGACCTCCTACGACTTCCGCGGGATCCTGTTCGCTCAGCAGCGCATGGCGGAGATCCGCGGTATGCGCGGCGACGACCGAATCATGAACCTTTACCCGCTGACGCCGCAGCCCCACGGCGCGTGGATGCGGTGCAACCACGCGGCGGCGGTCATCGGAGCAGCCGTCGTCAACGGGATGTCGGGGTCGGCGTCGATGGGCTTCCCGATCGACCGCCGATTCGAGGACGTGGTCAGCCTTGCGGCCACCTCGTCGCCGACCGTCCTGTGGGGCGTACCCAGCTATGTCCGCAAGGTCTTGCAGGCGGTGGCCGGCGACGGGCTGCGGCTGCCGGACCTGCGCATGATCGCAGTCAGTGGCGAGCCTTGCACGCCGCAGCTGCGCCGTGACCTCACTGCCCTCGGCGAGCAGTGCAGTGGGAAGCCGGTCGAGGTCTCGGACAGCCTCGGTGCGTCGGAACTCCAGGCGGGACTCGTTGAGTGCGCGCACGGCTCCGGGCACCACAACCCTGCGCCGGAACTGTTCATGCTCGAGTCGCTCGACGCGCAGGGTGCCCCGGTGGGCGATGGGGACGAGGGCCTCCTCGCGATCACCCACGTCGACCGGCGGGGCACGGTGCTGCTCCGCTATCTGCTCGGCGACCGGGTGGTGCTGACCCATGAGCCGTGTCCTCGCTGCGGCCTTGGGGGCGGGCGGATCCTCGAGCATCGAGGGCGTGCGGGGACGCGAACCAAGATTCGCGGCAGCCTCGTCGACCTGCAGTCGGTGTCGGCGGCTGTCGAAGGCGTCCGGGGCGTTCGCGAATACCAGATCCGGATCCTCGGCCCCGACAGCCAGCGCGACCTGGACGAGTTGCAGGTCCTGCTCGAGGACGACGAGTCGGAAGATGCATTGGCGACCCGGCTGGCGGACGCCGTCACCACCGCCGTCGGCATTCGCCCCCAGGTCGAGTTCGTGGCGTCGGGTTCGCTGTCCGGTCCCGCGCTGAAGGTCCGTCGAATCGTAGACGAGCGGTGGCAAGCCGCCGCGGATCGAAAGGAATGACATTGGCGAAATCACGAACACGCAGACGGCGATGGCTCACGGGGCTGTCGCTGATGCTCGCGTCGATGCTCGTCCTGGCAGCGTGCAGCGACGACGCGGCCGACGTGAGCCCGGTCGAGGACGCAAACGAGGGGAACGCCGAACCGGAGGACGTCGCGGAGGGCGGGGAGATTCGCATCGCGATGGGTGCCCTGCCACCGGTCCTCGATCCGGTGCAGTACAACACCCCGCCGAACAACTTCGTGCAGGACATGTTGTTCTCGACGCTGACGAAGGTGAACAGCACCGGGGACGAGGTTGTCATCGAGCCGTACCTCGCGGAGAGCTGGGAGCACGTCGACGACCTCGTGTGGGAGTTCTACCTCCAGAAAGGGCTCGAGTTCCCCAACGGCGAGCCGCTCGACGCCGAGGCGGTCGTGTGGTCGACCGAGTTCGTGCTGGATCCCGACAGCAACAAGGCGATGGCCAGCCGCATCAACACGATCGAGAAGATCGAGGCGGTCGACGAGACGACGGTGCGCATTACCACCACCGACGCCGACCCGCTGCTGCCGTCACGGATGGGTGCCCTGGCGATCATGCCGCCGGGCGACTTCAAGAAGCGGGGCGAGGAGGAGTTCCTGTCCGACCCGATCGGCACGGGGCCGTTCGCGGTGGAGGAGTTCGTCCCTGGCCAGCGCCTCGTGGTCGTGCCCAACGAGCACTCCGCGGGTCCGACGCCCAACCTCGACAGTATGGAGTTCGAGGTCATCCCCGAGTCCGGGTCTCGCATCTCCGCCCTGCGGGCCGGTGACGTCGACGTCGTCCACCGCCTACCCACGGAGCAGATCGAGAGTGTGGAAGGCGACGGCTACCAGGTCGTGGGGCAGGTCGAGAGTGGTACCTACAACCTCACGATGGTCCAGGAAGACGGGCCCCTGGCGGACCCGCAGGTGCGTCGTGCGCTGCAATACGCGATCGACCGTGAGACCATCAACGACCGCATCCTCGCCGGCCTCGGTGAGACCGCGTCCCAACTGGTCAATCCCGGATTTACGGGCTACTGCGAGGACATCGAGCCGCTGCCCTACGACCCCGAGAGGGCGCGCGAGATGCTGGCCGACGCGGGGTACCCCGACGGGTTCGAGGTCGACATGCAGGCCTCGCGGGGCTTCCTGGTCAACGACGACACGCTGGCCGAAGCGGTCGCCGGCTATCTGACCGAGGTCGGTGTCAAGGTGAACCTCGACATCATGGAGTACGGGCCGTTCCTGGATGCCTTCTACGACCCGGCTCAGCGGACCGGTCTCTACGCGTGGCGCGTGTCGGCCAACCCCTTCCTCGACGCTGATTTGTCGATGTCGTTCTGGTTATCCGAGGATCCGGTGCACCGCGCGCCGTACTCGAACAAACAGTACGATGATCTGTTCCTCGAGGCCCGCCAGGAGCTCGACGAGGACCGTCGCCAGGAGCTGCTGTGCGATGCGACCGAGGTCCTACTCGAGGACGCACCGGTGCTGATCATGCTGCATCTGCCTGACGTCTGGGCGATGACGGACGAGATCGCCAACTTCCAGATCGAGGCGTACGGCGTACCGGTGTTCCATGATGTCGGCCTGAGCCAGTAAGTCAGCGCGGATGGGACTCCTCCTCCTCAGAAGGGCGCTACAGCTGGTGCTGGTGCTCTGGGGCATCAGCACCCTGCTCTTCTTGCTTATGCGATTGTCCGGGGATCCTGCGGCTATGTTGGCCGGGCCGCAGGCCACCCCGGAGCAGATTGAGGGGTTCCGGACGCAGCTAG
>WHTJ01000180.1 GCA_009377795.1 Propionibacteriales bacterium
GCATAAATTCTCGTACGACCGGCGCGGAATGTCAACCACCCAAAGTGAAGAATCCTCAACCAGACAAGGGATGTCAGTCAGACGAGGCAGGAGCTATGTCAAGAGTCCTGGTGCCGACGTGCGACCCGGTTCGGGTCGTGCTTGCCCTTCGGCCCGCACGCCGCGGTGATCTCAGCGTCGAACATCGCCTGCATCACCGAGAGTCCAGCGGCCACGCTCATCGCCAACAAGCCCTCCCGGGCGACACCGGCGATGTCGGTCAACGCGAGCCGAACCTCCTCCGGCAACCCCGGCAACACACCAGCCTTGGACGAGTCGACGAGACGAACAGTAGGTACGGTCTTCACAGCGGTCCCCTTCCCTTCGGGTGTTCCTTGGCGGGTCACCCGAGACCTACCACCAGGCAGGACTCAGGTGGGGGACCGCCACCTCAACTTCCACGACGACCGGGACAACCTCCAGTAATTTGCTCAAGAACATGTCTCAGAAAGGTTGACAGGTTCCGTCAGCGGCTACGAGGGGAAGCCCAAGTGTGGCACCCAAACCCGGGATGAAGCCGGCCACTATGCCGATGGCAATGGCCGCGACGAGGGCCTCCCAGTAGGTAAGAGTGCCAGGTGGGAAATGGCCTCGACAAAAGCGTTCATAAGGGCTCGCTCTCAGGGCACGCTCACTGCCTCAGCCGACCGCCAGGCGCTCGTATCTGTCGACGAAGTTCCGTAGCACCGCGTCGAAGGCCGTCGGCCGCTCCCTGAAGCACGGGTGCCCGGCATGGTTGAGGATGTGCATCTCACAGTCCTCGACCGACGACATGAACAGTTCCATCGCCGGGATGCCACAGCGCTCCATGGTCGCCGAAGGGTCCTCGAACCCCCACACGAGCAGTGTGGGCACGGTCAAGCGACCCGCACGGATCTCCTCTCCCATCTCCTTGACCCGCGCGAGCAGATCTTCCTTGAAGCGCGCGAAGAGGCCGTCCTGCATCCGCTGTCTCGCTTCGCGCGTCTTCGCCAAGCCCATGATCTTCGCCTCGACGGCCACCCGGCGATCCGTGATGTGCTCATCGCCGAACGAGTTCGCTCTCAGCAGGTATCGAGCGGCCTGCTCGCTGTCCAGAGTTGCCGCCTTCGCCCGCCACTCGTTGTACACGGGATTGAACGGGTTGATCACGCTGGAGCTGTCGACCACCACCAGGGATCTGACCCGGTCGGGAGCGGTCAACGCGACCTTCGTCACCGGGTAGCCGCCACGGGAATGGCCGACCAGATGCGCGGAGTCTAGTCCCACCTCGTCCAGGAAACCGCGTAGGTGTGAGACTTGCGCGCCGATGACGAAGCCGTCGTCGTTCCCCGGATTGTCCGTGAAGCCCATCCCGAGCTTGTCGAGCGCGTATACCCGGAAATCCCGGGCCAACTCGTCGAAGTTCAGCTCCCAGTCTTCGGCGGAGCTCCCGGTGCCGTAGTGTCCCCCGTGCACGAGCACGATGGGAGCACCGTCGCCCGCTTCGAAGTACCTCGTCCTGATTCCATCGACGAGGACGTACTTAGGGTTCTTCATCGATGTGCTCCGACGGACCTGGGTAGCTACTGCCCAAAGCACTTATTGTACATCTGGTTCTTCAGAGCGACGAGGTTCAGCGCCGACGTGCCGAAATCCGACACGTGCTTCACGGTCAGCGGCAGATGCAGTCAGGTCAACCGGTCGCGTCGCGGTCCTGGTGTAAACGTGAGACGGCCGTAGGTTCCTTCGAAGAGGACCAACTCACGAAGGGAGACCTACATCCGTGGCAACACGATATCGCCCACCGAGGCCATCCGTGCCCAGATCCACCAGCTGTTCGAGGCCAACACCGACGGGAACCTGCTCGGCGCGGTCGAGCAGGTCGCCAGGTTGTCGGTGCGGTTGACGTTTCAGAGCGTGGTCGAAGAGATCATGTGTGAGGAGCTCGGCCGCGACTGCTACGAACGCTCGTCACCGTGGGGACGTCGGGCTCGCCATCAACCCGCAGGCGGTCGAGGATCAGGATCTCGGTGCGCGGTAGTGCGGCATGATCTCGTCGGCCCACAGCTCCATATGGGCGAGCAGGAGGTCCATCGTCGGGTAGATCAGCTTCAGCTCGAAGTGCCGCACACCAGCGTCGACGAACTCGTCCACCCGACGGCGCACGTCGTCCACGGAGCCGAAGATGTGCCGGTCGAGCGCGAACTGGATGTCGTCGACGTCGCGCTCGTACGTCGTGGTGCTGGTCTGGATGGTGGGCAGCGCCCGCTCCACCGCCTCGTCGCGGGTGCGGGCGATCGATGCGAGCTTCTCCACCGCGATCGTGACGCCGTCGGGATCGCGGCCGGCGTGCTCCGCCGCCTCTCGCACGATGCCGGCGCCGCGCGCCATCTCGGCCGGTGACAGCCAGCCGGGTATCCAGCCCTCGCCTCGCCTGCCGGCACGTGCGGCCGCGTGGTCGGTCCACCCGCCGACCCAGACCGGTGGGTGCGGGCGCTGCAGCGGCTTGGGGAAGATCTCCGCGTCGTGGAAGCTCACGTGCTTGCCCTCGTACGACGCGTGCGACTGGGTCCATATCGCCTTCATCGCGTCCATGTACTCGTCCGTCATCGGCGCGCGTTTGCCGAACGGCACGCCGAACGCCTCGAACTCCTTGGAGACGTACGTCGCCTTGGACCCGAGCCCGACGCCCACGATGAGCCGGCCGCCGGTGAGGTGGTCGAGGGTGGCGGTCTGCTTGGCGGCGTAGACCGGGTTGCGGCAGGGCAGCACCAGGCAGGCGACGCCGAGCTGCACCCCTTCGGTCTCGGCTGCGAGGTAGCCTAGCCCTCAAACAAGCGAGGATTGGGGCTGAGGATGCGGTCGGGCGTGGGAAGCGCCAAGGGTGACGGTCAGATGATCGGTAGTGGGGGTTCGTCTTGGCTCGTGGGGCGGTCCC
>WHTJ01000088.1 GCA_009377795.1 Propionibacteriales bacterium
GTGCGCCATCAGGGACTCGAACCCCGAACCCACTGATTAAGAGTCAGTTGCTCTGCCAATTGAGCTAATGGCGCAAGAGCGAAGAGCACTCTAGCAGCGTCGACCCACCTGACCGAAATCAGATCCGAGCGGTCACCGGATCATCGCTAGGACGGCCATCGCGGCGTTGTGGCCACCGATGCCGCTGACGGCGCCACCGCGTACGGCGCCGCTGCCGCACAGCAGGACGTTCGGGACGCCGGTCGCCACCCCCCACGCCTCGGCCGACGATTCGACGGGTTGGTCGTCGTTCAGCCACGGCCAGGATAGATCGCCGTGGAAGATGTGGCCTCCGGGCATGCCGAGCGCGTGCTCGACGTCCTGCGGCGTCTTCGACTCCAGACACGGACGCCCTTCGGCGTCGCGAGCCAGGCAGTCGGCGATCGGGTCCACCAGATGCTCGTCCAGCGCGGCAATCGCACGGCGTACCGCCTCCTCCTCGACCCCTCCGGCGTCCGCGAACAGCCGAGCCGGCAGCTGCAGGCCGAAGTAGGTGAGTGTGTGCCAACCACGGCGTACCAGCTCCGGACCCAGGATCGAGCTGTCGGTGAGCGTGTGGCAGTACAGCTCACCGGGTACGACGGTCGGCAGCGCGCCGCCGGCCGCCTCGTCATACGCCCGCCGCAGCCGCGACCAGTCCTCCGCCACGTGGAACGTCCCGGCGAACGCAACCGCGGGATCCACCCCACTGCGCAGCCGTGGGAGCCGGTCGACCAGCAGGTTGATCTTGAGCTGCGCGCCCTCGGGTCGCCGCCGGCCATCCGCCCCCGCCCCCGCGCCCGCCCCCGCGCCCGCGCCCGCGTCCGCGTCCGGGTCCGGGTCCGGGTCGGCCGGGCCGATGCCGAGCAACCCCGTGAGTACGGCGGGAGCGACCCCCGACAGCACCCACCGCGCCGCGACCCGGCGCTCGTCGTCCCCGCTCCGGTACTCAACCTCGGCGGCCGAGCCGTCGGACTCGATCTTCGTCACGGTCGCGCCGACCCGGATGTCGGCACCGGCCACCCTGGCGGCGTGTGCCATCACGTCGGCCACCGCGCCCATGCCGCCCACCGGTACCCGCCACTCGCCCGTGCCGTTCCCGATCACGTGGTAGAGGAAGCAGCGGTTCTGGCGCAGCGACGGATCGTACGCGTCCGCGAACGTGCCGATGAGGGCGTCGGTGAGTACGACGCCCCGGACCGTGTCGTCCCGGAAACGTCGCTCGATGACCTCGCCGACCGGACGGTCCACCAGGTCGGCCCAGATCGGGCCGGCGGCCGTCTTCAGATCCCGCGCCCGCGGGAGCGGCCGCAGCAGTGTCGGCGCCACCCGCTCGGCCAGTCGCGCAGTCTCCGCGTAGAACTCGCGCCACGCGGCGTACTCCTTGTCCGAGCCGGTGACCACCCGGAACGACTCCTCGGTCGCCGGTCCGGGCTCGCGCTCCACGAGCAGTCCGGCGGGGCGGCCGTCGCGGAGGACCGGGGTGTACGACGCGGTCGCGCGCGACCGCAGCTCCACCCGCAGCCCCAGGTCGTCGATGATCCGCCGCGGCAGCAGGCTCACCAGGTAGGAATAGCCCGATATCCGGGCGTCGAGGCCGGTGAAGGGCCGCTCGCTGACCGCAGCCCCGCCGGTGTGGCCGAGCCGCTCGAGGACCAGGGTGCGGAGGCCCGCGCGGGCGAGGTACGCCGCCGCGACCAGGCCGTTGTGGCCGCCGCCGACGACGACCGTGTCGTACCGCTCGGTCATGGGTCATCGCCTCCCGGTCGCGATCATCGCAGCGTACGCCCGGCCGTTGCGCCGCGGACCCGCCCGAAAAGGCCGCAGAATTTCAATCTTCAACTACACTGGGGACAGTGACCCGCTGAGAAGGAGCGCCCCATGCCCGCAGTGACCGTCCAGGATCTCACCGTCCTCCCCAGGATCTCCCCACCCGCCGAGGCGGCCACCCGGCGCCCGGTCGCGGATGTCGTGACGGCGCCGCGGGCGTTCGAAGGGGAGGGCTTTCCGGTACGCCGGGCGTTCGCCGGAGTCGACCTCACGTTGCTCGACCCGTTCATCCATATGGACCAGATGGGTGAGGTCGAGTACGCACCCGGCGAGCCGAAGGGCACGCCGTGGCACCCGCACCGGGGGTTCGAGACCGTGACGTACATGATCGACGGGGTCTTCGAGCACAACGACAGCAACGGGGGTGGCGGCACCATCACCAACGGAGACACGCAATGGATGACCGCCGGCGGCGGCATCCTCCACATCGAGAAGCCGCCGGAGTGGCTGGTGCAGAAGGGCGGCCTCTTCCACGGTGTGCAGCTGTGGGTCAACCTGCCCAAAGCGCAGAAGCTGACGACGCCCCGCTATCAGGACCTCCGCGGCGGCGACGTCGGACTCGCGACCACGGACGACGCCGGCGTGCTGGTGCGAATCATCGCCGGTGAGATCGGCGGCCACCAGGGTCCCGGATCGACGTACACCCCGATGAGCATGGTGCACGCCACGCTCGCGCCGACCGCGCGGCTCGAGCTGCCCTGGCGAGCGGACTTCAACGCGCTGGTATACGTCCTTGCCGGCAACGGGACCGTCGGCGCCGAGCGCCGACCGGTCTCGACCGGCCAGCTCGCGGCCCTGGGCGCCGGTGACGTGGTGACGGTCGAGGCGTCGGCCAGGCAGGACGGCGGTACGCCGTCGCTCGACGTGCTGGTGCTCGGCGGACAGCCGATCCGTGAGCCGGTCGCCTGGGGCGGACCGTTCGTGATGAACACCCGGGCCGAAGTGTTGAAGGCGTTCGAGGACTACCAGCGGGGGAACTTCGGCGAGATCCCCGCCGTACACGGAGCGCCGACCCAGGTCGTGGAGAACTAGAGGCGCACACCGCCGTGGCGCTGCGGAGGATCTCCGTGCCATGGCGCATGACATCCTCCGCAGCTCTCACCACGAGCGACTGGGGTGAGTGACGGGACTTGAACCCGCGACATCCTGGACCACAACCAGGTGCTCTACCAGCTGAGCTACACCCACCATGTGCGCATGAGCGCAGCGGAACGAGTGTAGCGGTCCGGCGGCCCGTCCGAGAATCGGCGTTCTGCACCCGCGCCGTGTCGGCCAGAAGTGCAATCTCGGCGGGAGAGGGGGTGGCGGTGAGGCGGGGTGGTGCCAGGGGATCCGGCGCTACGCGTTGTTGGGAGTGGGTGCGGGCGGTTGGCCGAGGGACCCGCCGTGCTCCTCCGCGATCTGCTTGGCGGTCTCGCTGTCCGGTCCGGGCTGGGGGACGAAGACGGTCGCGCGGTAGTAGCGCAGCTCCTCGATGCTCTCCTGGATGTCGGCCAGCGCCCGGTGGTTGCCGGCCTTCGCCGGGCTGGCGTAGTAGACCCGGGGATACCAGCGGCGTACCAGCTCCTTGATCGAGGAGACGTCCACGATCCGGTAGTGCAGCCGCGCATCGACCCTGGGCATGTCACGGGCGAGGAACGCGCGATCCGTCGCCACGGTGTTGCCGGCGAGCGGGGGCCGGGCGTCCCGGGCGACGTGGAGGTCGATGTAGTCCATGATCTGGGACTCGGCGTCCGCCAGGCTGATCCCGTCGTCGAGTACCTCGAGCAGCCCGGACTCGGTGTGCATGGTGCGTACGACGTCCCGCATCTGCCCGATCGCGGCGGCGGGCGGCTTGACGACCAGGTCCACACCGTCCCCGAGCACGTTGAGCTCGAAATCGGTGACCAGCGCCGCGACCTCGATCAGCGCATCGTGCTCGAGGTCGAGACCGGTCATCTCGCAGTCGATCCACACCAGACGGTCGTTCACAGCACACCACCCTACGTGGACCGGCGGAATCCTGGCGCGTCGCCGTCGACACGCCGAGCGCGCCGGGATTTATCCGTGCATCGCTTGCGCACCGAGAGCCGCGGGTATAGAACTGCTCTACGTTCCTCAGTAATGGGGAACACGACCGGACGGCACCAGGCTCCGTCGGTGGAGCGATCCACCGCACGCCGGTGACGAGGCGTGGGTCCCACGGGTCGTCCGCGAGACGAGGCCCGTCACGGCCAAGTCGCATGAGGCCCCGCAAACTCATACTTTGCGGGGCCTCATTCTTTATATACGGGCGCGGCGCAACGCCCTGGTCGCGACACGCATGAAGGACGGGGAAAACCTCGGTGAACACGCCGTGCGCAGGCGAGCACGAAACGTAGGTGCCGCCGCCGCGGCGGTCGCGGCTGCGCGGACGCCGGGATCTCGCCTCCTGTTTCTCCGAAGTGAATCGGTTACCTTGGATGGGTCGGTCGTACGCGGAAGTCTCCGTCGATCGGGCCCCCGGCCTTTCCAAGTCATGAAACTGCGTATAGCCTGATGAAACACAATGCTCGACCCGGAAGGAGCCGAACGCGATGTGCGGGATCGTCGGCCTCCACCTGAAGACCCCTCGCCTGCATGACCGGCTGGGCGAGCTGCTGTCCACGATGCTCGAGGCGATGACCACCCGCGGCCCGGACTCGGCCGGCATCGCGGTCTTCGACGATACGGCGCGGCCGACGATGCGGTTGTTCAAGGACGTCGGATCGCCGCGCGAGATCTGCGAGCGGTACGGCGTACCTCGGCTGAGTGGTCACCAGGGCGTCGGACACACCCGGATGGCCACCGAGTCGGCGGTCAGCACCGAGCACTCGCACCCGTTCGCGCCGTCCGACGACCTCGCCCTGGTGCACAACGGGACGTTCTCCAACTACGCGACGGTGCGCCGCGCGCTGCTCCGCGAGGGAGTGGAGTTCGCGACCGACAACGATTCCGAGGTGGCGGCCCGCTACATCGCCCAGCAGAGGGCCGGCGGCGCCGACCTCGACGAGGCGCTGCGGATGGTACTCAAGACGTTCGACGGCTTCTACACGCTCGTCGTGGTGACCGAGGAGCAGTTCGCCGTCGTACGCGACTCCTTCGCCTGCAAGCCCATGGTGATCGCCGAGACCGAGGACTACGCCGCGGTCGGCTCGGAGTACCACGCCCTGGCCGGCCTGCCGGGTATCGCGGACGCGGAGGTGTACGAGCCGGGGCCCGAGGAGGTCTACACGTGGAGCCGGTAGTCCTCGACTGTTCCACGCTCTCCACCCGGGAGATCAACTCCGTACTGGCCGAGCTTCCGGACGGCTCCCGGGCCCGGATCGTGGAGCCGTGGGGGCGGCACAACCTGGGCGTCGGGCTGACCAACCGGATCGACATCGAGATCGCGGGGAACGCGGGCTACTTCATCGGCGGGCTGGGCGACGGGCCGCGGGTCACCGTGGACGGCTTCGTCGGCTGGTCCGTGGCCGAGAACCTCATGAGCGGAACCGTGCGGGTCCGGGGCAACGCGTCCGAGTGCGCGGCCGCCTCCGCACACGGCGGCACCGTGATCATCGAGGGGGACGCGTCCTCCCGGGCCGCGATCTCCCTCAAGGGCGGCACCGTGCTGGTCGGCGGCGACGTCGGGCACATGAGCGGGTTCATGGCGCAGGCCGGCACCATCCTCATCGGCGGCGACGCCGGGGCGGCGCTCGGCGACTCGCTGTACGAGACGGTGATCTACGTCGCCGGGCGGATCACGTCCCTCGGCTCCGATGCCCGGGTCGAGGAGCTCACGGCGGACGACGTACTCCAGGTCAAGCAGCTCGTGGCCCTCGCCGGATTCGACCACGTCGACCCCGAGAACGTCACCCGGGTGGCGTCCGCCCGCGAGCTGTACAACTTCGACGCGCTGAAGGACAAGGGCTACTGATGACCGACACCGCAGCCTCGAGCGCGCCGATCCCCGCGGACGGTGTACGTCGCAGTGCCGCGTTCCCACCCGCGGTGATCGCCCAGATTCACCGGATGGCCGACGAGGGACACTACGAGATCCGCGGCTGGGGAGCGAAGCGCAAGGTTCCGAGCTTCGACGACCTGCTGTTCCTGTCCGCGTCGCTGACCCGCTACCCGCTCGAGGGCTACCGGGAGAAGTGCGAGACCAAGACCGTGCTCGGCACCCGGTTCGCGGAGGAGCCGGTCGAGCTGGATATCCCGATCACGATCGCCGGCATGAGTTTCGGTGCGCTGTCGTCGAACGCCAAGGTGGCGCTCGGGCGGGCCGCCACCCGGGTCGGTACGTCGACCACCACCGGCGACGGCGGCATGACCGAGGAGGAGCGGGAGGCCTCGCACCTGCTGGTGTATCAATGCCTCCCCTCGCGCTACGGGTTCGACCCCGAGCACCTGAAGCGGGCCGACGCCATCGAGGTGGTCGTGGGCCAGGGCGCCAAGCCGGGCGGTGGCGGGATCCTGCTCGGTCAGAAGGTCTCCGACCGGGTCGCGGAGATGCGCACCCTCCCGCCGGGCATCGACCAGCGGTCGGCGTCCCGGCATCCGGACTGGACCGGCCCGGACGACCTGCGGATCAAGATCGAGGAGCTCCGCGAGGCGACCGCATGGCAGGTCCCGGTGTACGTCAAGGTGGGCGCGACCCGGGTGAGCAACGACGTCAAGCTCGCCGTGGAGTCCGGCGCCGACGTGGTGGTGGTCGACGGCATGGAAGGCGGAACCGCGGCCACCCAGGACGTCTTCATCGAGCACGCCGGAATCCCCACCCTCGCCGCCGTGCGCCTGGGCGCGGAGGCGCTCCGCGAGATCGGGATGGAGGACCAGGTGCAGCTCGTGGTCTCGGGCGGCATCCGGACCGGGGCGGACGTCGCCAAGGCGCTCGCGCTGGGCGCGGACGCGGTCTCGGTCGGGGTGGCGCCGCTGATCGCGCTGGGCTGCAACCGCCGTACGTACGTCCAGGATGGTGTGGAGTACGACGCCACCGCCGACTACCACGCGCTCGGCACCGAGCCCGGCTTCTGCCACCACATGCACACCGGCAGATGCCCGGTCGGCATCACGACGCAGACCCCGGAGCTGGAGGCCCGCCTCGACCCGGAGTGGGGGGCGCAGCGGGTGGCCAACTACCTGAAGACGGTCACGATGGAGCTCACCGCGCTTGCCCGCGCCTGCGGCAAGTCGGACGTGCACAACCTGGAACCGGAAGACCTGGTGGCGACGACAGTGGAGTCCGCCGCGATGGCCCGGGTGCCCCTGGCCGGAACCGACTGGATCCCGGGCCGCGAATCCACACCCTGACCCGACCGAGACCGAGGAGACGCAGCGATGGGCGACCAGCCAGACCAGCGCGAGCAGCGGGAGCGGCTGCAGGCGCGAGCGGACGAGGACGGCATCGAGTTCTTCCTGGCGATGTTCGTGGACATGCACGGCAAGCCGTGTGCCAAGGCCGTGCCGCGGGCCAGTTTCGACACCCTGATGGAGGGAGTCGGCTTCGCCGGCTTCGCGGCCGGCGATATCGGGCAGAGCCCGGCCGACCCGGACATCATCGCGGTGCCGGACCCGGCGTCGTACACGAAGGTGCCGTGGAAGGTGGGGGTCGCCGTACTCCACTGTGACCCGTACGTCGAGGGCGAGCCGTGGCCCTACGCGCCGCGGATCATCCTGGGCCGCATGCTCGACAGGCTGTCCAGAGAGCGCGGCTGGCGGATGATGACCGGGTTCGAGGCGGAGTACACCCTGCTGCGGCGTACCGAGGACGGCGGGCTGGAGCTCGCCGACCCGCTCGACGACGCCGCGAAGCCGTGTTACGAGGCCAAGGGCCTGACTCGGATGTGGGACCACCTCTCGACCCTGTCGAGCCATCTCAACGAGCTGGGCTGGGGGAACTACGCGAACGACCACGAGGACGGCAACGGCCAGTTCGAGAACAACATCACCTACGCCGACGCGCTCACGACCGCCGACCGGGCGATCTTTTTCCGGTACATGGTGCACATGCTCGCGCACGACGCCGGGATGACGGCGACGTTCATGCCCAAGGCGTTCACCCGCCTCACCGGGAACGGCATGCACATCCACTCCAGCCTCTGGGCCAACGAGGGCGAGGAGCTGTTCGCGGACGAGGGGGACAGCCGCGGGCTCGGGCTGTCGAAGACCGCCTACTCCTACATCGGCGGGCTGCTCGACCATGGCCGCTCGGCGGCCGGGCTGATCTGCCCGACGGTCAACTCGTACAAGCGGATCGGCGTGGGCCCGCCGGCGTCCGGCTCGACCTGGGCCCCGGCGTACGTCACGTACGGCGGCAACAACCGCACCATGATGCTCCGCGTGCCCGAGCCCGGCCGGGTCGAGCACCGTGGCGTCGACGGCTCGGCGAACCCCTACCTCGCGACCACCGCGCTGCTCGCGACCGGCCTGGACGGCGTGGACCGCGGGCTCGATCCCGGCGACCCCACACTCGGCGACCTGTTCGCGCTGTCCACCGAGGAGATCGAAAGCCGCGGCATCACGCACATGCCGTTGACACTCAGCCAGGCGATTGATGAGCTTGTCGCCGACGACGTGCTCCGCGCGGCACTCGGCAGGGTCCCCGACGGCGACTACCTGGACTACTACGCCCGCGTGAAGCAGGCGGAGTTCGCCGAGTACCACGCCGAGGTGTCCGAGTGGGAGACCCGGCGCTATCTGACCGCGTTCTGATCGGAGTGAACTTGACCAGCGAGGGCGAGACCGTCGAGACGGCAGACCTGACGGACGAGCCGGCCCGGCCGCCCGCGGATTTCGAGCAGGCGCTCGGCGCGGTGATCGCCGACCGGGTCCGGGAGTTCCGGCTGCAGGCCGGCTGGACCGTCGGCCAGCTGGCCCGGGAATGCAACCTGTCCAAGGGGATGCTGTCGAAGATCGAGAACGCCCAGGCGTCGCCGAGCCTCACCACGCTGGCCCGGCTGTCGGCCGCCCTCTCGGTGCCGTTCACGGCATTCTTCCGCGGTCTGGACGAGGAGCACGACGTGCTGTTCGTCAAGGCCGGCACGGGGATCGAGATCCAGCACCAGGGCACGATCTCCGGGCATCGCTACCAGTCCCTGGGGACGATGCGCGGCACCCACAACCTGCTCGAGCCGGTGCTGGTGACGATCACCGAGCGGCACCAGAAGTTCCCGCTTTTCCAGCACGCCGGCTCGGAGCTGATCTACATGCTGGCCGGGAAGATGGAGTACTCCTACGGCAACTCGCGGTACGTCCTCGAACCGGGCGACTCGCTGCAGTTCGTGGGCGAGGTGACGCATGGTCCGGCGACGCTGGTCGAGCTGCCGATCCAGTTCCTGACCGTCAAGTCCGGTCGGCCGAGCGGGTGAAGGCGGGGTCGTTCTGATGGGGAGCTCACGGTCGAGGTTCTCGGCGTACTCGCTGGTGCGGCAGGGGGTCTCCGGCCGGCCGTGGCCGCGGATGTGGCGGCGGCACGAGCTCGAGTCGTCGTACGACGCGGTGGTCGTGGGCGGCGGGCTGCACGGCCTGGCGACGGCCTACTACCTCGCCGCGGAGCAGGGCTGGTCCCGGATCGCGGTGCTGGAGCGCAGCTATCTGGGCGGCGGCGGGTCGGGGCGGAACACCGCGATCATCCGGTCGAACTACCTGACCCCGGACGGCGTGCGGTTCTACGACCATTCGCTCCGGTTGTACGCCGACCTGTCCGCGGCCCTGAACTTCAACGTGATGTTCTCCCAGCGCGGGCACCTGACGCTGGCGCACACCGACGCGTCCCTGCGAACGATGCGCTGGCGCGCCGAGGTGAACAAGATCGAGGGCGTCGACTCGGAGGTGATCGGCCCGGACCGGGTGAAGGAGCTGGCTCCCTCGCTGGATACCTCCGACCGGGTCCGTTACCCGATTCTCGGTGCCCTGTACCACCCGCCGGGCGGCATCGTCCGGCACGACGCCGCGGTGTGGGGGTACGCGCGAGCCGCGGACGCGCACGGCGTCCACCTGCACCAGGAGACCGAGGTCGTCGGGATCGAGACCAGCGGCGGCAGGGTCACCGGGGTGCGGACGAACCGCGGCCTGATCTCCACCCCGGTTGTGGCCAACTGCACGGCCGGGTGGGCGACCACGATCGCGGACATGGTCGACCTTCCGATGCCGATCCAGACCTTCCCCCTGCAGGCCGCGGTGACCGAGCCGGTGCGGCCGTTCCTGCACACGGTGGTGGTGTCGGGAAGCCTGCACGTCTATGTCAGCCAGACCGATCGGGGCGAGCTGGTCTTCGGCGCGAGCGTGGACCCGTTCGCGTCGTATTCGACGAGGGGGTCGCTGGAGTTCGTCGAGGGGCTGGCCACCCATGTGCTGGAGCTGATGCCGTCGCTGGACCGGCTCCGGCTGTTGCGGCAGTGGGCCGGCCTGTGCGACATGACGCCGGACTTCGCGCCGATCATCGGGCGCACGCCGGTCGAGGGTTTCTTCGTCGACGTCGGCTGGGGTACGTACGGCTTCAAGGCCGGGCCGGCCGCGGGACAGGCGCTCGCGGAGTGCATCGCGGGCCGCAAGGTCCCTGCCCTGATCGAGGCGTTCGCGCTGGAGCGGTTCGAGACCGGGAAGCTGGTCGGCGAGAAGGGCGCCGCCGCCGTGGGGCACTGATCGTGAGTTCAGAGATTTTCTAAGGAATGTAACGAAATGTTGCTGCTGGAGTGTCCGTGGTGCGGTGGGAGGAACGCGAGCGAGTTCGCGTACGCCGGTGAGCCGATGCCACGACCGGATCCGGAGTCCGCGGGTCCGGCCGAGTGGCGCGGGTATCTGTACCTGCGCGCCAATCGGTGCGGATGGACCCGGGAGCGGTGGTACCACCGGGCGGGGTGTCGCCGGTTCTTCGAGATCGAGCGGAACACCCAGACTCACGAGCTGCGTCCGGTCGGCGGCGGTGCGGGAGGCCCGGATGAGTGAGCCGATGCCGATGCCGATGTCGATGCGGCTCCCAGCGCAGCCGGGTGAGGTGATCGATCGGGAGGAGAGGTTCTCGTTCTCCTGGAACGGCCGGTCCTACCCGGCGTACTCCGGCGACACCATCGCCTCGGCGCTGGCCGCGAACGGCGTGCGGATCTTCTCCCGCAGCTTCAAATATCACCGGCCGCGCGGACTGCTCACCGCGAGCCATCTCGACCCCGGATGCACGATCCAGGTGGGGGAGGAGCCGAACGTCCGCGGTGCTCATCGTCTGGCGTCGCCGGGTCTGGACGTGCGCTCGCAGAACACTTGGCCGTCGCTGCGGTACGACGTGAAGTCGGTCAACCGGCTGGCCGGGCGGTTCCTGTCCGCCGGGTTCTACTACAAGACGTTCATCAAGCCGCGGCGGCTGTGGCCGGCGTACGAGAAGGTGCTGCAGCGCTTCGTGCACGGCGGGGTGATCCCCGACCGCCCGGAGGAGCACGACGCCGAGGCGCGGTTCTACGACAAGCGTTATGCGCACCCGGACGTCCTGGTCGCCGGTGGCGGCCCGGCCGGGATGGCGGCGGCGTGCGCCGCGGCCGAGGCCGGCGCGCGGGTGCTGCTGGTCGAGGAGGAGCACCGGCCGGGCGGGCATCTACGTTGGGGTGACGCGGCGGACCTCACGCTGCTCGCGGAGCTGCGCGAGCGGGTGTCCGCGGCCGGTGTCGAGGTGATGTGCGACGCGGTCGTGCTGGGGAGGTACGACGACAACTGGGTCGCGGTGGTGGAGCGCAGCCCCGCGGGCCCGGCGTTCGAGCGGCTGGTCAAGGCCCGGGCGGAGACGCTGGTGGTGGCGGCCGGGCAGATCGAGCGCCCGTACGTCTTCGCCGGCAACGACCTGCCGGGCGTGATGCTGTCGACCGCGGTACGCCGGCTGGTCAACCTGTACGCGGTCCGGCCCGGCGAGCGGGCCGTGGTCCTGACCGCGAACGGCTCCGGCGACGCGGCGGCCGCCGACCTTTCCCGGGTCGGTGTGGACGTGGCGGCGGTGGTCGACGCCCGCCACGGCGAGGACGTCGTGCGCGCCGACGGACGAGGCGGCGTGCGCTGGGTCGAGCTGGGCGACGGCCGCCGGGTCGACTGCGACCTGCTGGTGACCGCGACCGGGTGGACGGCCACGACCGCGCTGTTGAACATGGCCGGCAACCGGCCGGTCTACCGCCCGGAGGCCGCCCGCTTCGTGCCCGACCTGGACACGCTGCCGGACACCGTGGTCGCCACCGGCGGTGTGGTCGGCGACGGCACGCGGGAGGCGCTGTGCGAGCACGGCACAGCCGTGGGCGAGGAAGCCGCCCGGCGAGCCGCGGGAGCGGCGGAGCAGAGCGGTGAGGTGCCGTCTCGGGCGTGGCCGGGCGTCAAAGGCGCCGAAGGCGCCCGGGCGCCTTCGGCGCCTCACCCGAAGCGACCAGATGCGGAGGGGCTGACGCCGGAGCCGCATCCGGAGCTGATCCACGGCCGTACCCACGGGTTCGTGGACCTCTGCGAGGACGTCACGTCGAAGGACCTGCTCTCCGCGGTGGAGGAGGGCTACGACTCCGCGGAGCTGGCCAAGCGCTATACCACGGCGACGATGGGCCCGACCCAGGGGAAGCTGGAAATTCTCAACGTCGTAGGGATTCTTGCCGAGGCCACGGGCCGTACGATCCAGGAGGTCGGGACCACCACATGGCGCCCGCCGTACGCCCCGGTCACTCTTGGCGCGCTGGCCGGACGCAGGCTCGAGCCGGTACGGCACTCCCCGATGCAGCGCTGGCACGAGGAGCACGGCGCCGTGCCGCTGGTCGCGGGCGCCTGGATCCGCCCGGACCACTACGGCGACCCGGGGGCCGAGGCGGCCAACGTACGGGAGAACGTCGGCATCATCGACGTCACGCCGATCGGCAAGCTCGATCTCCAGGGCCCTGATGTCGCGAAGCTGCTGAACCTGCTGTACGTCAACAAGTGGTCGAAGCTGGAGGTCGGGCGGGTGCGGTACGGCGTGATGTGCGCCGAGGACGGCGTCGTGCTCGACGACGGGGTGACCGGCCGGCTCGGAGAGGACCACTACCTGATGAGCACCACCTCGTCCGGTGCGGCCGCGGTGTGGGAGTGGGTCGAGCTGTGGCTGCAGACCGAGCACCCGGACTGGCGGGTTCATGTCACGCCGGTGACCACCGCGTACGCCTCGATCAACGTCGCCGGGCCGAAGTCACGGGAGCTCATGGAACGGGTCACGACCGGGGTCGACCTGTCGCCCGACGCCTTTCCCTACATGCGGGTACGCCGGGGGAGCATCGCCGGGGTCGACGACTGCGTGATCTGGCGGATCGGGTTCACCGGCGAGCTGAGCTATGAGATCCACGTGCCGTCTGCGTACGGCCTTCACGTGTGGGCGTCGCTGCTGGCCCATGGCGAGGACCTGGGGGTGGCGCCGTTCGGGATCGAGGCGCAGCGCATCCTGCGGCTGGAGAAGGGGCACCTGATCGTCGGCCAGGACACCGACGGCATCACCCAGGGCTACAGCGCCGATCTCGACTGGGCGATCAAGCTCGACAAGCCGGACTTCGTCGGACGGCCCGAGCTCGCCTGGCAGCGGCAGCGCGGCGACCACCCGCGGCTGGTGGGGCTGCTGCCACTCGACGCCGACACCGTGCCGCCCGAGGGCTGCCAGCTCGTGGAGGGCGCCGAGATCGTCGGGCGGATCACCTCCAGCCGGCGGTCGCCGACGCTGGGCCGGGCGATCTGCCTCGGTCAGGTCGCCGCGCACTTGGCCGAGCCCGGAACCGAGGTGACTGTCCGGCTCCCCGACGGGAGGTTGACCGGAGCGCGGGTGGCCGAGCAGCTCGCGTCCGTCGATCCGGAGGGAGCGCGGCTTCGTGTCTGAACCGAACGCGGGTGCGCCGGCCCCGGTGGCGCGCGGCCCGATCCGTCCGCCAGGACCGACCCGGGTCGAGGCCGGCTGGGAGGCCGGCGGCCAGCGCCGCGACGGGCCGGTCGTCCTGGTCGACCACACGCCGCTGGCCAAGATCCAGGTGAAGGCAGCGTACGACGGCGAGGCCGCGCGGATCTTGGGAGTGCCGTTCGGCCGGGCCGTCCGCGGTGGAGTCGGCGACCTGGTAGTCGGCTCCGGGCCGGGGGAGTGGCTGGCGCTCGGCCCGCCGGGTACACAGCACGCTCTGCGCGGGCGGCTCGACGGGGCCCTGGCCCCGGCCGCCGCTCGCGAGCTCGTGACGACGGTCGACCTCACGCACGGGCGGGCGATGATGCGGCTCACGGGCGCCCGTGCGGCCGAGGTGCTGACCATGCTGTGCGCGATCGACCTCGACGACCGTAGGACGCCCGACGGCACGGCTTTTCGTTCCCTGGTTGCTCATCTGGCCACCGACGTGATCCGCGACGACCGCGACGGTATGCCGTCGTACCTGCTGCACTGCGAGACGTCCTCCGGCCAGTACCTCTTCGACTGCGTGGTGGACGCCGGACGCGAGTTCGGCCTCGTGGTCAGCGGCCCCTGACCTGCTCCTTCGCGCCGAGATTGCACTTGTGGTCGACCAGATGTGCAATCTCGGCGCGATTTTTCGGGGCCGCTAGCCGTGCGGCCGGAGAGCTGTCAGATCGGCGGGAGTGTCGACGTCGACCGGCGAGCCGGTGGAGGTGCAGTCCACGTACGTGACCTCTTCGGGGTGGTCGCGCAGATAGGCCCGCGCTCCCGCGTCCTGGTGCGCGGCCTCGGAGACGCCGGGCCAGGTCTCGTGGGCGAACAGCACAGGGTGGCCCGGCCGGTCGTCGTACGTCGCGACCGCGATGCGCGCGCCGCGCGCGAAGGCGGAGCGGAGCCGGCGTACCGCCTCGGCGCCGATGAGGGGCTGGTCGACGAGCGCGACGACGACCGCGTCGGCGGTCTGGGGAAGGGACCGCAGACCGGCCCGCAACGAGGATCCCATTCCACTCGCCCAGTCCGCGTTGCCGACCACCACCGCGCCGGTGAGGTCGGCCCTGTCCTCGATCTCCCGGGCAGCGGCGCCGAGCACGACGTGCACCGGCGTACAGCCACCCGCGGACAGCATGGCCGCGGCGCGTTCGACGAGCAGCCGGCCGTCGTACACGGCGAGTGCCTTCGGGCCGCCGTACCGACGGCCGGCACCGGCGGCGAGTAACAGCCCGGCGACGCTCATGTGCTCAGCTTCGCACGCCGAGTAGCCTCACGGGCAGACGACGGGAGAAGGCCCATGACGACCGATGCAGACGCGGTGGACGAGGCCCTTGCCACCGCGCAGTCCCGGTACCTCGAACGCCGGCCGGGAACCCGGGACCTGCACGAGCAGGCCCGGGAGCTGCTGCCCGGCGGCAACACACGCACCGTCCTCTACCATCGGCCGGTACCGCTGCGGGTGGCGCGGGCGTGGGACGGCATGCTCGAGGACGTCGACGGTCACACGTACGTCGACCTGCTGGGCAACTACTCCGCGGGCCTGTACGGGCACTCGCACCCGGTGATCGTCGCCGCGGTCACTGACGCGCTGCAGCGGGGCGTGGGCCCAGGTGCCCACCACGCGCACGAGATCGAGCTGGCGCGCGCCGTGTCCGAGCGGTTCCCGTCCATTGAGCGCATGCGGTTCACCAACTCCGGTACCGAGGCCAACCTGATGGCGGTGTCCGCCGCGCGGGTCTTCACCGGGCGGGAGCGCGTGCTGGTGTTCCGCGGCGGTTACCACGGCGGGCTGCTCACGTTCCTGGACGGCGCTTCGGCCGTGAACGCGCCGTACGACGTCCTGATCGCTCCCTACAACGCCACCGAGACCGCGGTCCGGATGCTGGAGGAGCACGCCGACACGACCGCGGCCGTGCTCGTGGAGCCGATGCTCGGGGCCGGTGGGTGCATCCCAGGCGACCCGGAGTTCCTCCGCGCGCTCCGTACCGCCACCCGCGAGCTCGGGTCCCTGCTGATCTTCGACGAGGTCATGACCTCGCGGATCGGCCGCGGCGGCCTGCAGGACCGGCTCGGCATCTCGCCCGACCTGACGACGCTCGGGAAGTATCTAGGGGGTGGGATGTCCTTCGGCGCATTCGGCGGCCGGGAGGACGTCATGGCCCTGTTCGATCCGAGCCGGCCCGACGCGTTGTCGCATGCGGGGACGTTCAACAACAACCTGCTCTCGATGATCGCCGGACACGCGGCGCTGACCCGGCTCTATCCACCCGACGTTGCCGAGTTCCACACCGCGCGTGGTGACGACTTGCGTACAGAGCTGGCCGGGGTGTTCCGGCGTCTCGGCGCGCCCTTCCAGGTCACCGGCATCGGTTCGCTGCTGAACGTGCACGCGACCACGGAACCTATCACCCGCCGGGAAGATCTCGCCGGTTCCGACGAGCGGCTCAAGCAGCTGCTGTTCCTCGACCTGCTGGAGACCGGCTACTACCTCTCCGCGCGGGGCTATATGGCGTTGAGCCTGGCGGTCACCGACGAGCAGCTGGAGGGCTTCCTGACAAGTGTCGAGAAGGTCCTGGCCGCCCGGCCCGGACTGCTCTCCGGAGCCCGCTAGCCGCCCGACCTGTCGCGGGCCAGGGTCAGGCCGCCACCTGCTGGTCGTCGTTCGGCTCCGGAGAGGCAGCGGCCTCAGCCTGGAGGGGTTCTTCGGTCATCGCAGCGCGCACGTCGTCGATGGTGAGCCGACCGCTCTCCAACTCTCTGGCCAGCTGGATCGACTTACCAATGGTGCGAAAAGTTTCGCGGACGGACGAGATTCCCATGGACGGTTTCTTCCTCCTCGTAGTGGCAGCGCTGAGTGCTCCAAGGTGTACAACGCAATACAGCCACGAACATGCCCGAATAGGGCGTGAGGTGCAGCACACAGGAGAGCCTCCTGAATCGGACACCCCCGGCACGCTTGAATGTCGGCCGGCGTGGAGTGCGTGTCCGAGAGACGCCGGCCCTGGTCACCGCCTCTCGACCTGACCGCTCGGTCATTCCGATCGGGTACGCGGCGCGGTCCCGGCCCGTCCGACGGTGACCTAAGCGGGCGGGACGTACCGGCTCACCGTGAACACCGCGCCCTGGGGATCGGACGTACGTGTTCCACACCGGCGTCGCGGGCCCGCCCTCGGGGGCGGACCCGATCGCGGCGACGTCGCGACCGTGGAGCGTGGCCACGAAGTACCGGCTCGGATGGTCCGCGGGCATACGATCCTCGAACCCCCACCCGACCAGGCCGCCGTAGAACTCCACCGCGGCTGCAGGGTCGGGCTGGGCGGTGTCGACCCAGCACGGCACACCGGCCGGATACGTGTCTCGCTCGAGCATGGCTGCTTCCTCCCGTCGTGGTGATCGAACGAGATCACCGTAGGAAGGCATCAGGACATGTTCTGGCCGCAATCAACCTCTCCTCCTGGACCCGATCGGGACCGGCAGGTGTGACGACATCGGGTCGAGTCGTCACACCGACTACGTCACCGGACCAGACCGTTGAACCAGTCCTCGATGTTGGTGTACCCGTTGCCGTTCACGTCGCCGTTGGCATCCGGCGCGTTCGGGTTCGTGCCGTGCCTCTTCTCGAACCAGCGCGGCATTCCGTCGCCGTCGGGGATCGGCAGGCGGTTTGCCGGCGGCGAGCGCGGGAAACCCTCCGACCTCTGACTGATGCTCGATCAGCCGGCCGGTGCGGTTCCGCACGTCGGCGACGATCCGCTCATCCACGGCGTCCCGCCGGCGGAACGACGCGCCCGCGTCTGCCAGCACATCGATGTACGCCTGCGGCGCGGTCGTGGTGCCGCGCCGTCCTGGAGCGCGGAACGACGTCGACTGTCGACCCCAGGCGAATCCGGAAGCGATCCGGACTCTCGCGTGACCGGTGGGTGTCCAACGCCGGTTTCCCCTGCCGAACCACAGCTGCGTCCTGCCGGTGTCGCCCTCGTACATGGCGAACTCCGGTCGGCGCCCCGGGGAGATCGGGCCGCGCTTGTAGAAGTTCCGCACCCAGTTGACCTTTGCGTGCCCCTTGCTGCTCGAGATCAGCGTGGTGCCTTCACCGGAGCCGTCGCCGCAGTTGTAGATCACGTTGTTGCGGATGTCGGCCACGGACACACCGCTGATCTGCGGGCACCGGTCGTCGT
>WHTJ01000089.1 GCA_009377795.1 Propionibacteriales bacterium
GCCGCCGCGCTCCTCGAGTCGAACGTGCACGCCGCGCACAGCATCCTGATCGCCCGACCATCGCTCATCGCGCGGCTCCACAAAGCAGGCGACCACCACTCCGCCAACCCCATTTCGTGATGCGCATGTTGCGCGTGTTGCCAATGAGGTGGAGTTCTGGACCGTGAGCATGGCGGGCATGTGTTGCTGAATGCTGCCGTGTGCTGTTGCCCCACCTGGCCGGCGTGGTGATTGAACGGATCGTCCGCGTAGACGATGTGGTCGAAATCCAGGCGCGGGCCCGCGGCAGTACCGGAGCCTGTCCGGGCTGCGGTGACCGGTCGGTTCGGGTGCACAGCCGCTACGAGCGGTCGTTGACCGATACCGCTATCGGTGGGCAGCCGGTGCGGATTCGGTTGCGGGTACGGCGCTTCTTGTGCCCGCGTTCCGCCTGTGCACGCCGGACGTTCGTCGAGCAGGTCGACGGGCTGACGATTCGCTACGCACGGCAGGCAGACCGCGCTGCGGCGGCGGTTGCTGGAGAAGATCGGGTTGTTCTTGGCTGGCCGTGCCGGCGAACGGTTAGCCCAACAGTTGGCCACGCCGGTCAGCCGGATGACGCTGCTGCGGCTGGTCCGAGGGCTACCCGAGCGGGTACCGGTCGCGGTCGATGCGGTGGGGGTGGACGACTTCGCGTTACGTCGCGGGTACCGCAACGGCACGGTCGTCATCGACATTCATTCCCACCGTCCGTTGGATGTGCTGCCCGACCGCACCGCGGACACGCTGGCCGGCTGGCTACGCGATCATCCCGGCCTCACGGTGATCTGCCGGGATCGGGCCGGCGCCTATGCCGAGAGCGCCCGCCTCGGCGCCCCGAATGCGATGCAGGTCGCGGATCGGTGGCACCTGTGGCACAACCTCGCCCAGGCGGAGGAGAAGACCGTGAGTGCGAACCGCGCCGCGTTGCGAGCCGCACCCGATTCCGATGTCGACATCGACACGCCCGCAGATAGCACGGCGCAGGCTGAGGCAATGATCGTCGGTGACACCCATCCGATCGAGGGGCGTCTGGTGACACGTACCCGCCACCGGTATGTCGCGGTGCAGCAACTGCGTGATCAAGGCCGCTCCATCTCGGCGATCAGTCGTGAGCTCGGTTTGGATCGCCGCACCGCGCGGCGCTTCGCCCGCGCCGACACCGTCGACGAGCTGCTTACTAAAGCGCGGTCCCGCGAGAGCCTGCTCGATGCGTTCAAGCCCTACTTGCACGAGCGGTTCAACGCCGGACACACCGATGCCGCCGCGCTCACCAAGGAAATCGAAGCGCTGGGCTACTGCGGCAGCGACAAGACGGTGCGCCGCTACCTGCACCCATTCCGGGCCAATCTCGTTGCACCACCACCGGTGCCGGTCCCGCCGAGCGTTCGGCAGGTGACCGGCTGGCTGACCCCGCCGTCCGGACATGCTGTCCGAGGAAGAACTCCTGGAGCTGAAGAAGATCCTCGACCGCAACCCGACCCTCACCAACACCTACCAGCACGTGCGCGAGTTCGCCGACATGCTCACCCAACGGAAGGGACACCAGCTGACCTCCTGGCTACACGACGTCGAGACCAACGGCGCGCCCGCATTGCGATCCTTCGCCGCCGGGCTGCGCAACGATCTCAGCGCCGTCGCTGCTGGACTCAGTACCGACTACAGCTCCGGTGCCGTCGAAGGCACCGTGAACAGGATCAAAATGATCAAGCGGCAGATGTTCGGCCGTGCCAACTTCGACCTACTACGCAAGCGAATCCTCAACCCGGCATGACGAACAACCGCGAGCTCCGATCACGAAATGTGTGCCAGAACCCACAGTCTTGACCAAGCGTTTCCTCGCCGTAGCCAGTGCCACCACTCTCGCTGCCATGATCGGCGTGCCCTCCCCAAGCTACGCCGACCCAGATCCGACACTCGATCAGGTCGAGGCCCGGGTCGAGAAGCTCTACCACGACAGCGAGCAGGCACAGGAGCGGCTCAACGCCGTCAAGGACGAGATGGCCGGTAAGCAGCGGCGGCTGCGGGTGTTGCGGGCCGACCTCGCCAAGCAGCGGCGCGAGTCCCGCGACATCAGCGAGGCCGTGGCCGGCATGATCGCGGACCAGGCGCAAGGCGCCGACGCGTCACTCAGCCCCACCCAGCAACTGATTTTCACCCCGGGGTGACGACGAGGTCCTGAACAAGCTGGCCGCCACCGAGGCACTCAACGGCCATCAGGGTGCGCTGCTGACCCAGCTGGAAAAGGAGTCGGACAGGCTGGAGCTCCGCCGCGAACAGTTGCAGGTCCAGCTGGCCGGGTTGGAGGCCGACCGCAGGCAGATCGCCGACGAGCAACAGACAGTCGACGAGAACGTGGCCGAGGCCTAGGAGCTGCTCGCCGAGCTGGAGGCCGAACAGCTGGCCGCGATGGACTTCGGGCACTCCGGCGAGGCCAGCCGGGTCGCCGCTCGGGCGCCAGTGTCCAGCGCGCCCGTCTCCGGAAGAGCCAAGGTGGCGGTCGAAACCGCCCTCGCCCAGGTAGGCGACGCCTACATTTACGGCGCCGAGGGTCCCGACTCCTTCGACTGCTCCGGGCTGACCTCGTACGCGTGGTCCGCCGCCGGTGTCTCGCTGCCGCGTTCGTCCGGTGACCAGGCCGGCGTCGGCACACCGGTGTCCGCGTCGCAGCTGCAGCCGGGCGACCTGGTGTTCTACTACGACCCGATCAGCCACGTCGGCATGTACATCGGCAACGGCCAAATCGTGGACGCCGCCAACCCAAGCGCCGGCGTGCGCGCCACCAGCCTGTACTCCATGCCTTATAGCGGCGCCGTCCGCGTCGGCTGAACCCAGCGCCAGTGGTGGTGGCTTAGAAGCCTTTCGGGTGGCTCGGGGTAACAGAACCGGTTGATCGGCGGTTCAAAGAGGGACAGGCGGCCACCGGGGCGCTCGTCAGCGTGCACGCCGTCGGGGTGTTCCCGTCACCGACCAGGACCGGGCGCTGGAGCTCTACGTAGGCAAGCTGGGCTTCGAGGTGCTGATGCGGGACGGTGGCTCCCGGCAGGGAGACCGATATCCGCCCGGCGACCGAAGACGACGCGGCGCTGCATGCGGACCCGCAGGCCGGTGGCGTCAAGGTTGGCGAGCTATTGACCTGCCCGGGCGTGCCGCCGATGTTCATCGCACGCGACAAGGACGGTAACGGCTTCTCGATCACCCCCGATCGACGCCGTCATCATGGGTGGCCGGCATCGACCTCGACACCCGCCTGGCCATCATCCGTCATACCTTCGAAACCTCGAACACCACCACGATCTACATAAAAGACCGGGGACTCCGGACCAGCTGGAATGCTGCCCTTCATCAACGGTGACCTCACGGGACTTCGGAGCGAATCCTGAGTCGAGCGTTCCGATAACGACCGTTTTGTGGGCGGTGGTGTCGTAGTCCGCCGGAGCATGGCGCATGCGCCATTGGATTCCGACCAGTCGGTGGTCAGGGTGCCTCGGCGGTCGCTTCGGCGGATTCGGCCGGCACGCTGCGCTCTTGGAGCATTCGAGAGACGAGCAGCAGATACGACGTCAGGACCAGCACGACGATGACGACGCGCGACAGGACCTCGTGGCCCTCGGGATAGAGGTGCCCTGCGAAGTAGTGCTCGATGAACGGTTCGCCGTAGGCGCCGCTACCCGCGCGCTCCCGCAGCGCAACCTCCAGCTGAGTGAGCGGGCAATCCAGCGACACCACGGTCACCGTCGTCCCCCAGATGGTCGCGATGACGTGCGGCCACCGAAGCCAGCGCAACCGCAACGCCAGGAAGCCACCGAAGATCAGGAACGCCAGATAGACCATGTGGCTCGTCATCACCACATCGGCAAACGCGTTCTCCATGGCCCCTCATCGTCGTCGTAGAGAAGGACCGGCCGCCGCCACGGGGGAAAGACGACAACCGGCCCGAATAACCACACTCTAGTCCGATCAGCCCGTTCAGCGCCCCTGATCTATCACAGCCACCGGCACACAGAACGACCGTTCAGCCGCCGGCGCCTTGCCGGATCCGTCGTCCATCGTGCGCAGGTAGGGCGCGACGAGGTCGCCGTAGTCGGCCTTCCGCGCGGCGGGCAGGTCCTTCCAGCCGGTGACCGAGCCGCGGCACCGCGCGGCGCCGCACAGGCACACGGCCGGGAAGTGGTCGATCGTGAAGTTGCGCATGGCGTAGTCGAACGTCAGCTCCTGCCCGGCGGCGATCGGCTGGCGGGCGACGAAGTCGAATGCCTGCCCGTCGTTGAGGCGGACACCGCAGTTGGGGTCACAGGAGTGGTTGACCTTCGATCCCAGGCCGCCGTGGCGCGCCCAGCGGCCGGGACCCACCTGCGTCGCGTGCGAGTCGTTGCCCGTCAGCGCGCCGACCAGGAAGCCGACCATGACGGTCTCGCCGACCGCGAATGGGCGTGTGGCCAGAACCCCATCGCCCTTGCCGTCGGCCGTGCGGCGCAGCTCGACGCCTTCGTCCACGGGACCCTGGATGCTGCTCGCCTCGCGCTCCGCGCTGCCCGGCGATCTGCCGCCACGCGATGCGGTGGCGCCGGGCGGCCTGGACGGATGAACGTGGGGCAAGGGAACCCCTTTCGGTTGATGCCCTCGAAGGATATGCCTCATCAGATTTGGCGGGCTGGGACAGCTACCCAAGCACCGGGCCTTCCAGCCGCAGTCGATCCTCCGGGCCGCCGTGACCCCCCGGTCGTCGCCGCGCTCAATGCTCATCGGTTAACCCCTTCCGTCGGGTTTCAAGGGCAGTACGCGTTGCGAGGCGACGTGTCGGCTGGTCTCACAAACGACCGTTTCCGCGTGGGCCGACCCGATCTCGACACCACCTGATCCGTCGACGCCATCGGACATCGGGTGTAGCCTCATAGAACCCCCTGAAATGCTGGGCGTGCCCCCTCCGCGTCTGGTATTCGCGAACCCCCGCCCTGCGGGGCGGGGTGGGGGTCCACAAGCCTTCGGCATGACGGGCCGCGTGTCCCATGGAGCTGGCATAGGGGACACGCGGCCCAAGCAAGTGGTTGGGCCCCGCCCGATGCGCTCTGGCGAGGCCCAACCGCAGCCTGACGGGCCGCGAATCCGCCAGGGGGTGCCTATTCGCCCCGCGGCCTCGTCCTAGAACGACCGGGAGGGAGCCGAACCGTTCCTGGACGAAGCCCCAATCAGTATTCCCCACGAATCATTACTCGCAATTTGACCGTTATTGGCCAACGTTCCGCAGAGACAAAGGTCGGCTTCCGCCACGGGGGGAAGACGACAGCCGACCCAAGAGACTCTAGCCGGGAGGCGAGTCCAGGTCGTCGTCGAGCTTGATGGGTTGCGCCCATCCGGAGAATTTCTCGGCGATGGTTTCGATGGCGACATCTCGCCGGTTGCCGCTCTTGTCCAGGTAGCCCTGTGCGACGGCGAGCGCCAGGGCTACGGTCTCGCTGGCCTCGGCACTCAGGTTGAAGCCGTTGATCGCGTAGAAGACGTGTGCAGCGAGTAGGGCGGTCCGTTTGTTGCCGTCGGCCGGGTGACTCTTAATCAGGCCGGACAACAACCAATAGGGGGATGATTCGGCCGCGGGTGGCCGGCCACGGCATCCGCGCGCCGTCGCCGCGAGGGACCGCTCGACAGCGACGCGCCACACCGAACACGTCCGAGCCGGATGGTGGCATCTCCCCTCCTTTGACCCCGATAACACTCATTAGGAAGCTCGACTCGCACCTGGTCGAGCAGGGCGAACGGCCAATGACAGCCGGCCACCGCGGCGCTCATCCAGCAGGCCCACGACTAAGTCCACGACGTCGGTGCCCCCATCCGCGCCCTGGTCGCCGGGCCCCGCTTGGCGACAGAGCAGCCCGCGACCTGCCGGATCGCCTCCCGGCTCGAAGTCACCTTCGTACGCCGACAGGAGGCCCACCGGCCCGGTGCCCTCGCGGGGCGCGGCGCGCGAACAGCAGGAGTTGGCGCGGCGGCCCGGGGGCCTCGCCACAGCGGACCTCGCCACTGATCGGGCCGCGCGCGACCGCAGCCTCTGCCTCGATCTGGTCACCTCCGAGGAGATTCGAACTCGTGACCCCTTGTCCCGCGCCCTGCGATGCTGCGGCTCTGCCGCATCTTGCCCATTTGTGCTCTGACCTGCAGGAACGCGCTTCCGACGCGCTTCCGACGCACTTCCGACCTTTGCGCACTTGGGGCCGGATTCGACGGCTTGCGAGGCAATAGATGGGGATAAGTGCGGCACGCTCACATGGGAACGGTCGGGCATGAGTGTCCTCCGGGCGCGAAATCGCCTGCTCTCAAGAGATCCGGCCCGTCCGGTCCGCGCCGAGGCCGGCCGCTGTCGATGCAGGTAGGCCTGATTCTGTGGTGCTCAAGGGACTGAGGCAGCGTGGCCGTCGGCCCGCCGGCACGTACCCACGCGACGAGTTCCCCGACAGTTTCCCGCGTCAGGACTCGCCCGAACCAATACGGCCCCGGCGAGACGACCACCACATTGGACCGGTCGCAGGCAAGCAGGCAGGGGGTCACGCTCACGACGGCGTGATCGCGGGTGCCCTCGATGAGCTCACCCAGGAGCGCGTCGTGGTCGACGTCGGGATGCTTCTCCGGGGTGCCACAACAACAGTCGCGGCACACCCGGATGCGCATGGTCACGCCGTCGACCGAGCGACCCGTCGGGTACGCCGGCTGCGGCCGTCGACGAGCAGGCCGAACACGACACCGACCACCAGCCACATCGCCGCCAGTTGGACCAAGCTGGCCAGCCGGAACTCCCACAGCAGATCGGCAGGCACGTCTGCAGGCACCTTGTCGGGTGACTCTGGCACGAACATCAGCAGGGCGATCACCCACAAGGCACCCACGAGGACGTCCAGCGAGACCCGGACGGGATCGGTCATCACTCCCCGGAGGAAGCGGTCGGCTGCCAGGACCGCACCGACGCCGAGCAGGCCGAGCAAGATGGTGAGCACGTAGATCAGCGCGCGCTGGTTGACGGTGGCCGGCTCGCCGATGCCGGGCGGGTTCGCCGGAATGTGCAAGGCGGGCAGGAGCGTCAGTACGCCGAACCCGATGGCCGCGAGGACCAGGGATCGACCGAGCTCGGTTGACGCCGGAAGTCGCGAACGCAGCCGGGCGAAGGCAACAGTGAAGACCACACCGAAGATGACGCCGACAACTAGCGCCGTGACGGCGCCACCCCAGACCTGGACGGTCCGGGAGACGAGCGGCTCCTCCTGGTGGTGATGAGCACCGCTGCGAGCTTCCTCGACGGCGAGGGCACGACGGATGACAGGTTCAACGACGAGCCACATGACCAGAGCAGCGGAGAAGCCTCCGGCAGCGCCTGCAGTGGCCCCTCGCTTCAACAGCGCGGGGAATTCCATCGTGTCAGTGACAGGGGACGCCGAGGGCGTGCCGCGCGTCGTGGGTCAGTTCGTGCAGGTACATGGCGTTACTCGCGCTGAGCAGGGCGCCGTTCTCCTGGGTCAACAGGTAGAGCGCGAACACCGCGACCAGGGCGAGTGCCCAGGCCCAGGTCGGGACGTGCAGCGGAGTGGCAGAGGTTGCCGGGGACAGTTCGGTCATGACGATGACCCTTTCGTTCCATGCCTCGTGGACTGATCTCTGTCGTAGCCGGTCTCCTGACTTCCGGATCAGCGCCCATCTCCCGTCTTCCCAGCACCTTGCGGTGCCAGTGACGTGCTGGGAGGGGACTCCCCGGTCACAGTGGCGAGGACCACGCCGGAATTTCACCGGCTTCCCGTGCACTACGACGTTGGCGACAGCCTTGCACATCGGGCGATCCACCGAGCTGCAGGGGCAGGTGTGTCCCACTACGCGAGAAGGATCGGGGTGACCGAGCCGTTCTTCGGGTCGGCCGCGCCGACGGCCTCGGCGATCAGATTGCCGTGGGTGACCAGTACGACCGGACCCAGCGCACCGCGTAGCTCGGCGAGGAGAGTCCTCCAGCGGCGGCGTACGTCGATCAGGGACTCGCCGCCCCCCGGGAGGCGCTGGTGGTCGGCCAGGGAGCGTGCCACCCGTACGGCGTCGGCAATGTTCATTCCTTGCCAGGCCCCGTAGTGGCGCTCGCGCAGGAGCGGATCTGCCTCCGGCTCGAGCCGCAGTGCTTTCCCGATGATCTCCGCGGATTGCCTGGCCCGGACGAGGTCGGAGGTGAGCAGCCTTCTGGGTCCGCGACCGAGCAACTTGGCCGCGACCGCGGCAGCCTGGCGACGGCCGAGGTCGGTGAGCTCCGGAGACGCGGTCTGGCCCTGGACGCGGCCTGCTGCGTTCCAGGTCGACTCCCCGTGCCGGACCAGCAGCAGTTCGGTCATGGCGTCGTACGTCCGATCGATTGTCGCGGCTTCAGTCCGCTCATCAGTATGCCCGTGGCCAACGAAACGCCTACGCCTTCACCGGGCCGCAGCAGCAGGTCCCGGAGCGGTTCGAGTCCGCGGTGTTCCAGCGCCGCGGCTCGATGCGGACCGCGACCAGTGCGGCGACACTCGTGGCCAGCCCGTCGAGGATGCTGACCGTAGTAGACCTTGGTAGTCTGCGACCGCCAGCGGAGGGAACCCGGTTAGAGTCCGGGACTGACGCGCAGCGGTGTGGGATCACTCCCGAGTCCGAAGACCTGCTGGCCCTTGCGGCGACCGCCGCCAGGTCACCCGTGGGCTTCGCGCAAGGGCCCCAGACCTCGAAGGAGCAGCGCATGTCTGCCTCCACTGTTCGCTCCCGACCGGACCGCTGCCCCGGCGTACTTCGCCCGTGGCCTGCCGACGACGGCGCCCTGGTGCGGATCCGGCTCATCGGCGGGCGAATCTCTGCAGCCGCCTTGTCCGGGCTGAGCGCGGTGGCGCAGGAGTACGGCGACGGCCACCTGCACCTGACCGCACGGGGGAACCTGCAGCTCCGGGCACTCCCGTGGTCCGACGGGGTGCTCCCGGTCGACGTCGTCGCCGCCATCGAGGCGACCGGGCTGCTGCCGTCCCGGGCCCATGAGCTGGGCCGCAACGTGATGGTCTCGCCGCTCACCGGGATCACCGGCGGACGGGCGGATCTGCGGGACATGGCGCTCGAGCTCGACAACCGGATCCGGGCGAGCACCGCACTCGCAGGTCTCCCCGGGCGGTTCCTGTTCGTGCTCGACGACGGCCGCGGGGACCTGCTCGACCGGGAGACGGACCTGGGTCTCGTCGCCCTCGCCGAGACGTCGTGCCAGCTGCGCATCGGCGACGACTGGGGACCTGTCGTCCCCCTGACCGAGGTGCCCGCCGCGCTGGTTGATCTGGCTGAGGAGTTCCTCAGCCGCCGCGGGGACGCCGCGGGCGCACCGTGGCACGTCCGGGAGCTGCCCGAGCCGCTGCGCCAGGCGGGTCCCGTCGATCCCGCGGTGCCGACCGCGGCTCCCCCGCTCCCCTTCGGTCGCTTCCCGGGCGGCGAGCACCTCGAGGTTCCGGGCGGAGTCCTCACTCCGGGGCTGGTGGGGGAGCTCACGGCACGCGCTGCGGACCTGGTGGTCACTCCCTGGCGCGGCGTGGTGGTGGCGGCATGAACACACTGCAACGGCCGAGCCGTCACTACGAGTACGTCGACGACGGCGCCGCGATCTATCAGGCCTCCTTCGCCAGCATCCGGCGGGAGGCGGCGCTGGCCGGGATCCCGGCGGTCGCCGAGCGGGTCGCCGTACGCATGGTGCATGGCACCGGGCAGGTCGACCTGGTGCCCGACCTGGTCATCCATCCCGGGCTCGTGACCGCCGCCCGGGGTGCGCTCGAGTCCGGGGCACCGATCCTCACCGACGCCCACATGGTGGCCTCGGGAGTGACCCGGGCCCGGTTGGCGAAGGACAACGAGGTGGTCTGCCTTCTCCGTGACGAGCAGGTGCCTGCCCTGGCCCGCGAGTGGGGCACCACCCGCTCCGCGGCCGCGGTGTCCCTCTGGGAGCCGATGCTTGGCGGCTCGGTGGTGGCGATCGGAAACGCCCCGACCGCGCTGTTCCATCTTCTCGAGATGCTGCTCGACGGGGCGCCGCTGCCGGCTGCGATCATCGGTTGCCCGGTCGGTTTCATCGGCGCCGCGGAGTCCAAGGAGGCGCTCGCGTCGCTGGCCGCCGACCACGGTCTGGACATCCCGTTCCTGACCGTCCGCGGACGTCGCGGTGGCTCCGCGATGACCGCCTCCGCCCTCAACGCGCTTGCCCAGGAGAAGGAATGACCACCGGACGGTTGTACGGCGTCGGGCTCGGCCCCGGCGACCCCGAGCTGATCACCCGCAAGGCGGCCCGGCTCATCGGCGCCGCAGACGTGATCGCCTTCCACGCCGGCGTCGGCAAGGAGTCCAACGCGCGGCGGATCGCTGCCGAGCTGATCCCCGCACACGCGATCGAGGAGGAGCTGCGCTACCCGATCACGACGGGCAGCACAGGCCACCCGGGCGGGTACGCCGGGCTGATCACCGAGTTCTACGAGGAATGCGCGTCGCGTCTCGCGGCACATCTGGACGCGGGTCGTGACGTGGTGGTCCTCGCCGAGGGCGACCCGCTGTTCTACGGGTCGTTCATGTACCTGCACGACCGGCTGTCCGGTCGCTTCCCGACCGAGGTGGTGCCCGGTGTACCGGCGTTCGCGGCCGCCACGGCTGTCCTCGCTGCTCCCCTGGTGCGGCAGACCGACGTACTCACCGTGCTGCCCGGCACCCTGCCCGTGCCCGAGCTGGCGCGGCGCCTGGCCGACACCGACGGCGCAATCATCATGAAGCTCGGCCGGCGCTTCCCCGGCGTCGTCGATGCCTTGCGCCAGGCCGGTCGCCTGGAGCACGCGATGTACGTCGAGCGGGCGTCGATGCCCGCCGAGCGGTGGCTGCCGGTGGCCGACGTGGACCCGGCGTCCGTGCCGTACTTCTCGCTCATCGTGGTGCCGGGTGACTCGGTCCAGGCGGAGCCCACCGGGCGACGGGCGCAGGTGCCCGCGCCGCAGCCGGCCGGCCGGCCGGGGGAGCTGCTCGTCGTCGGGCTGGGCCCGGGCCCGGACCGTTGGCTCACTCCCGAGGTGTCCGAGGCATTGGCCGGCGTCGACCACGTCATCGGGTACGCGCCGTACGTCGACCGGGTGCCGCAGCGACCGGGCCTGACGCGGCACGCGTCGGGGAACACCGTCGAGGTCGACCGGGCTCGGCACGCCCTGGAACTGGCTCGCGCGGGCGAGCGCGTCGCCGTCGTCTCCGGCGGTGACGCGGGGGTGTTCGGGATGGCAGCGGCGGTCTTCGAGGCCGCCGGGGAGTACGCGGACGTGCCGGTCCGGGTTCTGCCCGGGGTCAGTGCGGTCCAGGCGGTCGCCGCCCGGGCCGGCGCTCCGATCGGCGGCGACTTCGCGGTGGTCAGCCTGTCGGACCGGCTCAAGCCCTGGTCGGTGGTGGAGCGGCGACTGCGTGCGATTGCCGAGGCCGACCTGGTGCTGGCGATCTACAACCCGGCGTCGCGCACGCGTACCGAGCAGGTGGTGCAGGCCCAGAAGCTGCTTCTGGAGACGCTTCCGCCCGACCGGGTCGCGATCGTCGGCCGCGACGTGGGTCGTGCCGAGGAGTCGTTGACCGTCACCACGCTCAGCGCGCTCGACGCCGGCTCGATTGACATGAAGTGCCTGCTGATCGTCGGCTCGTCTCACACCCGGGTGACCGAGGCCGGTCGGGTCTGGACCGCGCGGTTCGTCAGCTCTTGAGCGTGCGGTCCCGGGCCGGGTCGTAGAGGTAGGACTCGCCGCCCGAGCCGGGGTCCAGGGCGCGGCCGACGAGGATGACCGCAGCCTGGCGCAGGCCGGCCGCCTCGACCTGGTCGGAGATGTCGGCGATGGTGCCGCGGAGCACCAGCTCCTCCGGCTGGGAGGCCCGGTGGACCACGACGACGGGGCAGTCCGCGCCGTACTCCTGGCTCAGCTCGGCCATCATCTCGCGGGTCCGGGTGATGGCCAGGTGGAGCGCCAGCGTCGCGCGGGTGGCGGCGAAGTTCGCCAGCGCCTCCGTCGAGGGCATCGCGGTGGACCGGGCCTGGGCGCGGGTGAGGACGACGGACTGGGTGACCAGCGGGACGGTGAGCTCACGACCGACGGCGGCTGCCGCCGCGGCGTACGCCGCAACCCCGGGAGTGACGTCCCAGTCGATGCCGAGGTCGTCGAGGCGCCGGGTCTGCTCGGCCAGGGCGGAGTACAGCGACGGGTCGCCCGAGGTGAGCCGCACCACGTCGTGCCCGGACCGGTGCGCGGTCGCGACCTCGTCGACGATCTGGTCGAGGTCGAGGTCCTGGGTGTCGACGAGCCGGGCTCCCTCCCGGCAGTGACCCAGCACCTCGGCGTCGAGGTAGGTGCCCGGATAGAGCACGACATCGGCCGCGGCGAGCATCGCCGCCGCCCGGAGGGTGATCAGGTCCGCGGCGCCTGGTCCGGCGCCGACGAAGTGGACGGTCATGCATGCTCCTTCGTCACGGCCCACTGGGTCACGGCCCGGGCCGGTGTCCAGCCGGTGAATGAGCCGATCGGGGCAGCGGTCTCGACCGAGATCCGGGTCAGCTCGCCGCCGTGCTCGGCGTACGCCTGTGCCAGGAGCGACTCGGTCTCCATGGTCACGCCGTGCACCACGAGCCGGCCACCAGGCGCCAACGCTCGCAGGCACTCGTCGAGGAGACCCCGTGCGGTGGCCCCGCCACCGACGAAGATCGCGTCCGGGGCAGGCAGGTCCCTCAGCACATCGGGTGCCCGACCCTCGACGACCTCGAGGGTCGGCGCGCCCAGGGCGGCGGCATTGCGGTCGATCCGAGCAGCGCGGGCCGGGTCGACCTCGACCGCCACGGCACGGCAGCTTTGGTGGGCGCGCATCCACTCGATGCCGACCGACCCGGCACCGGCTCCGATGTCCCACAGGAGCTGCCCGGGTTGCGGTGCGAGCCGGGCCAGGGCCGAGGCGCGCAGGTCGCGTTTGGTCAGCTGGCCGTCGTGCTCGTACGCCGAGTCCGGCAGCCCCGCGGTCCAGGACCCGACCACGGGACCCGACAGCTCCAGAGCCAGCACGTGCAACCGAGGGACGGCCCCACCCCAGGTGCCGGCCCTTCCTGCGAGCCGGCTCTCGTCGGGAGAACCGAGGTCACCCAGCACGGTCATCCGGCTCTCGGCGTACCCGCACCGGGTCAGCAGCCGCGCCACCCGCTCCGGTGTCGACGCGTCCGAGGAGAGCACCAGCAACCGACGGCCGGGGGCCAGCTGGCGCACCAGCAGCGCCTCGTCCCGACCCACCAGCGTGAGCACCTCGGTGGACTCAGCTGCCCAGCCGAGACGCGCGCGGGCGAGGGACACCGAGGAGACAGCCGGAACCACCTCGACGGCGTCGACCCCGAGCAGGTCTATCAGCGTCGTACCGATCCCGGAGAGCAGCGGGTCACCCGAGGCCAGCGCGACGACCGGGACCTCGGCATGGCGGTCCAGGAGGTCGGACAGGCCCGCTCGCAGCGGGGACGGCCACGCCTCCCGGAACTGTCCCGGGATGGGTGGCAGCAGGTCGAGGTGCCGGCGACCACCCAGGACGACGGACGCCTCCTCCACCGTCTTCCGGAGATGTTCGGGCAGGCCGACCCAGCCATCGGCCCCGATGCCGACGACCGTGATCCGGGGAGCGCCTGTGCTGGTCACGGAAGCAGACGCTATCGTGACCCGAGACAGGCACGAGGTGCCCCGACGTCCGGCTTGCGCAGCGGACCGGGGGGAGAATCTGGGAAGCCGGTGAAAGTCCGGCACAGGCCCGCTGCGGTAATCAGGACGCATGATCCTGGAAGTCCGAAGACCGGCCTCGCGCCGACGTATTCGCTGGCTGACGAGCGGGAGCCTCACATGCCCAAGCAGTTCCCTTTCAGTGCCGTCGTCGGATCCGACGACATGGCACTGGCCCTGATCCTCACCACGATCTCCCCCGAGGTCGGCGGTGTCCTGGTGCGCGGCGAGAAGGGCACCGCGAAGTCCACGATCGTCCGTGCCCTGGCTGCGGTGCTGCCGCCGATCGAGGTGATCGCCGGCGACCGGTTCTCCAGCGACCCCCGGGACCCCGCGCCCCTCTCGCCGGACGGTCCCTTCGCCACCGACGCCGCGACCGAGACCCGGCCGGTGCGCCTGGTCGAGCTGCCCGTCGGCGCGACCGAGGACCGGGTGCTCGGGTCGCTGCACCTGGAGCGGGCCCTGGCCGAAGGCCGCACCGAGTACGAGCCCGGTCTGCTGGCCCGCGCCCACCGCGGCATCCTGTACGTCGACGAGGTGAACCTGCTGCACGACCACCTGGTCGACGTACTCCTCGACGCGGCCGCGATGGGCCGCTCGACCGTCGAACGGGACGGCGTCTCCGTCGAGCACGCGGCACGCTTCGTGCTGGTCGGCACCATGAACCCCGAGGAGGGCGAGCTACGCCCCCAGCTCCTCGACCGGTTCGGTCTCACCGTCGAGGTGGCCGCACCACGAGACCCGGCGCTCCGGGTCGACGTGGTCCGACGGCGGATGGCCTTCGACGCCGATCCCGACACGTTCGTGGCGTCGTACGCCGAGGACGAGCGGGCGCTGACCGACCGGATCCTCGCTGCCCAGAAACTGGTCGACCAGGTCGAGCTGTCCGACACCGCTCTGCTGCGGATCGCGGAGATCTGTGCGGCATTCGAGGTCGACGGGATGCGCGCCGACATCGTCACCGCCCGCACCGCGGTCGCCCACGCTGCCTGGCACGAACGGTCCGAGGTGACCAGCGAGGACATCCGCGCCGCTGCCCGGCTGGCGCTCCCCCACCGGCGCCGCCGCAACCCGTTCGACGCACCGGGGCTGGACGACGACCTGCTCGACGAGGTCCTCGGAGACGACGAGCCGGACCCGGATCCTGATCCAGGTTCGGGTGCCGACGGTGCTCCCGACGGCTCGCCGGACGGAGAAGACGGCTCCGAGACGGTTGCTGCGCCACCTCCTCCACCAGCGAGCCCGCCGCCACAGGAACCGACCCCGACGGGTTCGGACCCGGCGGGATCCACGGCCACCCCGGGGGCGACGTACCGCACCCGGCTGTTCGCGGTGTCCGGCGTCGGCGCCGGGGAGACCGGGCGTCGGAGCCGTGCCATCACGGCGAATGGGCGTCGGGTCGGCGCCGCGCGTCCGGTCGGCCGCGCCGGCGCGCTGCACCTCACCGAGACCCTGCGAGCGGCCGCTCCGCACCAGCACAGCCGCGGTCGCGAGTCCGGGCCGATCCGGTTCCGTGGCGAGGACCTGCGCGTCGCCGTCCGCGAAGGACGGGAGTCCAACCTGGTCCTCTTCTGCGTCGACGCCTCCGGCTCGATGGCGGCCCGCAAGCGGATGGAGCAGGTGAAGACCGCCGTCCTCTCGCTGCTGCTGGACGCCTACCAGCGCCGCGACAAAGTCGGCCTGGTGACCTTCCGCGGCACCGGCGCCGAGCTCGCGCTGCCACCCACCGGGTCGGTCGACGTCGCTGCGAAGCGGTTGCACGACCTGCCCGCGGGCGGGCGCACCCCGCTGGCCGAGGGACTTCTCGAGACTGCGCGGGTGCTCGACCTCGAGCGGATCCGCGACCCTCATCGGCGGCCGCTGCTGGTGCTGGTCACCGACGGTCGCGCCACCGCAGGCCTGGATGCGGTCCAGCGGTCCCGGCGGGCAGCGGCCCTGCTCGCCGCCCGAGGTGTCGCCACCGTGCTGGTGGACTGCGAGAGCGGCGCCCTGGGGCTGGGCCTGGCGCGGCACCTGGCCGCCGACCTGGCCGCCGAGTACCTCCCCCTCACCGAGGTGAGCGCCAGCGCGCTGACCGGCACCGTCCAGCACTCGATCCGCAAGGGAGCAGCCTGATGCCCCAGGGCCAGCCACTCACCGTCCCCGACGATGGCCTGACCACGAGGCAGCGCCGCAATCGGCCCCTGCTGATGGTGCACACCGGCGACGGGAAGGGGAAGTCGACCGCCGCCTTCGGGCTCGCCATCCGGGCCTGGAACCAGGGCTGGAACATCGGGGTCTTCCAGTTCGTGAAGTCCGCCAAGTGGCGCATCGGTGAGCAGACCGTCCTCGAGCGGCTCGGACTGCTGCACCAGGAGACCGGTGAGGGTGGCCCGGTGGAGTGGCACAAGATGGGCGCCGGCTGGTCCTGGACCCGCAAGGCCGGCGGCGAGGAGGACCACGCTGCCGAGGCCTCGGAGGGCTGGGCCGAGGTGCAGCGCCGCCTCGCCGAGCAGACCCACGACCTGCTGGTGCTCGACGAGTTCACCTACCCGATGCAGTGGGGCTGGGTGGACGTCGACGACGTGGTGGAGACGCTGGTGAACCGGCCGGGACGGCAGTACGTCGTGATCACCGGTCGACGTGCCGACCCCCGCCTGATCGAGGTCTCCGACCTCGTCACCGAGATGACCAAGCTCAAGCATCCGATGGATGCCGGCCAGAAGGGCCAGCGGGGCATTGAATGGTGAGCATGGTGCGCCCATGAACCCACTTCCCCGCTTCGTGATCGCCGCCCCGTCGTCCGGACAGGGCAAGACGACCATCGCGACCGGTCTGATGGCGGCGCTGCGGCGTACGGGGCTCGAGGTGAGCGGGCACAAGGTCGGTCCTGACTACATCGACCCGGGCTACCACGCCCTCGCCACCGGACGGCCCGGCCGCAACCTCGATCCACACCTGGTCGGTGAGGAGCGCATCGCCCCGCTGCTGCTGCACGGCGCCCGGGCCGCCGACGTGGCCGTCATCGAGGGCGTGATGGGCCTCTACGACGGACGCATCGGCGGCAACGGTTTCGCCTCGACCGCGCACGTGGCGACGCTGACCTCCAGTCCGGTGGTGCTCGTCGTGGACATCTCCCACACCTCCCGCTCCGTCGGTGCCGTGGTGCACGGGATGGCGACGTTCGACCCCTCGGTCGAGATCGCCGGGGTGATCCTCAACAAGGCCGGGTCCGCCCGACACGCCGCCGAGGCGGTCGCCGTCGTCGACCTGCCGGTGCTCGGCGTGATCGACCGGGACACCTCGTTCGCGACGCCGTCCCGTCACCTCGGGCTCGTCCCCGCCGCCGAGCGCGACGAGGCCGGTGACGAGCTCGACCGGGTGGCCTCCCGCATCGCCGAGCTCGTGGACCTCGAGCAACTGCTCCGGATCGCGGCCTCGGCGCCGGCCCTCGACACCGAGCCGTGGGACCCTGGGCACCACGTGTCCCCCGCCAGCGACCGCCGCCCGGTCGTCGCCATGGCCGGGGGCCGGGCCTTCACGTTCCGGTACGCCGAGACCGAGGAGCTGTTGCGCGCTGCCGGCTGCGCGGTGGCCGTGTTCGACCCGCTGACCTCCACCCGGCTCCCCGAGGGCACCGCCGGGATCTACCTGGGCGGAGGCTTCCCCGAGGTGCACGCCCACGAGCTCGCCGCCAACACCTCGCTGCGCGCGGACCTGGCGGCGGCGCTCTCCGCGGACACACCGACCGTGGCCGAGTGCGCCGGCCTGCTCTACCTGGCCGAGCACGTCGACGGTCAACCGATGGTCGGCGCGCTGCCGGCGACAGCCTCGATGACCCAGCGGCTGACCCTCCGCTATCCCGTCGCGGTCGCGGCCGGCGACTCGTTGCTGACCCGCGCGGGCGAGGAGGTGACCGGGCACGAGTTCCACCGCACCGCCACCCAGCCCGCGGCCGGGTCCACCCCGGCGTGGACCATCGACGGCGCCGCCACCGGCTTCGCGTCGGCGACC
>WHTJ01000090.1 GCA_009377795.1 Propionibacteriales bacterium
GTGTGGGAACCGTCATGATCACCAGTGGCGCCGTGTCCGCGCCGCCACTACCTCATCACCGGCGTGTCAGACCGCCGACACGCCGCAACTCACGACTTTGCCGGGGCCCTGCCCGGCGAGGCGGCTGCGTCCGGGAAAGTGCGTGACGAGGTCTTCAGCGATCAAAAGGTCTCTTTGCTCAAGGTTCCCCGTCTGAACGGCAAGGATCGCGTCGGACAGGGTTTCGGCGCACGTAGCCATGAGTACTCCCAAATAGGGTTCTAGAGAACGGCCTCAAAGGGGCCGGAAAGCGGAGGGACAGCGCCCTCGGTCAGTTGTCGCCCTTTGGGCGCAAAATCGAGAGCCGTCCACCCGCTTCGCGAAGGCGTTCGTGATCTCGCGCAGTACCGACACCCGCCCACCGGGCAGGTGGCAGGACCGGCTCGTCCAACCGGCCGCGACGCCCCAGATGCGACTCGAAAAGCTCCAGGTGCCGCAGCATGGCCTGTTCGGCCACGTCAGCCTTACCGTCGGCAATGGCAGTGGCGATCGCCCGATGGACGTGCGCGGTGCGCGCGAGGTCGTCCGAGTCGAGGCCCTCGTCGGCGGAGTGCCAATCCACGACTTCATGCAGGGCGCCGAGCAGCGCCCGCAACAGCACGTTGTCGCAAGCCTCGGCGATCAGGCCGTGGAAGCGGACGTGCCCGACCAGGTCGCACTCCGACGTCGCGCAGGCCAGAATGTCCGCCCGACGCTCGGCCGATGCCGTCTCGGCGACGATCGCAGCGGCCCGCGGCTCCGTCATCTTTCGCAGGACGAAGAGATCCCGCAAGGTCGCATCGGAGAGGGTGAACTGCAGCGCAAGAGAGCGGCTCAGATGCAGGGGGTCCGGCCGGCTGACGATGATCCCGCCGTTGGGCCCGCGCTTGGTGTAGACCAGCCCGTCCGCCTCCAGAAGGCTGAGCGCCTGCCGCACCGTCGCGCGGCTGTAGCCGAGCTGGCTCACGAGGTCGGGCTCGGAGAGCAGCAGCGTGCCCGCCTGGAGGTCGTCCATCAGGATCTGATGTCGCAGCCGGTCGGCCAGCATGTCCGCAGCCTTGGGAACACGCCGGCGGCGCTCGGTCGTGGACTCCGCGTCGCTCACTGCACCTGCCCTCCGTCCGCGGCATCGCTCGGTGCGAGCAAGCCGGCGCCGGCGAAACTGCCCGTCGGCAACCGCCTTGCCTGCATCGTGCGACTCGCCTCTCGTGCGGCACGTCCCCTCGCGGTGTCGGCCGCAGTGAACCAGTGCCCGTCGTCCGTGGGCCATCCTGCAAGTCCCTACAAGGAGGTCAGATCGCGGTTGCCCGCACGCAACCGCGACAGCTGGATGAAGTGCTCCGGGTTGAGGAACAGCTCGTTCATTTCGCCCATCTCGTCGACGGTAATGCCCTTCTTGATGAGATGGTCGAGGTACTGGAAGGCGTCCTTGGCCCCGTAACCCACGTGGTGGGCGCCGACGAGCCTGCGGGACCTGTTGTCGTAGATGGCCTTTTGGAAGCCGGTCAGCTCGGGCCTGCTGTGCCCGTAGAGCATCGTGCCTTCCGACAGCGGCAGGCAGACCTCGTGGTCCTCGATGCCCTTCGGCGGCATCTGGAGGACCGAGATGTCGCCGTACTGCTCGCGCGCCTCGTCCTCCGTCAGGCCGACCCAGGTCACCTCGTAGGTGGTGTGCAAGAAGTCCGGGTACTCGGAGAAGTCAAACTCCGCAAACTCGCCCGAGATGTTCTTGGCGGCGGTCATGCCGCACTTGCGCGCCTTGAACATCTCCATCGGGGACCCGATCAGGTCGCCGATGGCATACACACCCGGAACGGACGTCTGCATGCGGGAGTTGACCTTGATGGAGCCCTTCTCGTCCACCTCGATGCCCAGCGCGTCCACGTAGGGCTTGGTCGGCGGGCGCTCGCCGGTCCCGATGAAGACGAAGTCTGTCTCGAACACGTCCTCGGTGCCGTCGGCCAGGAGCACGCGCACGCCGGTGGCACGCTCGGTTCCGAGCACCTCGAGGATCTCGCACCCCTCGACGATCTCCATGCCGCGCAGCTTCATGTTCTTGACCACGTAGCGGCGGAGGTCCTCGTCCACGTGGTGCAGGCTCTCGGTCCGCATCAGCTGACGGCGCGTCAGAATCGTGGTCTGGCAGCCCGCCGCCTGGTAGAAGGATCCGTACTCTATCGCGATCTTGGAGCCGCCGATGATCACGCAAGACGTCGGTTCGTAGTCGAGGCCCGGGTCGATTAGCGCCGAGAAGTCGTAGACCCCGCGCTTCAGGAGACGATCGCCCAACGGGGTACCGGGCTCGGCGAGGAGCCCCTTGATCTCCGGCGGTAGGTAGGTGCCGGCACCCGTTGCGAGCACGAGGTTGTCGCAGCTGAAGGTCTCCCCGTTCACCTCGACGGTGTTCTTGTCGACCACCGTCGCCCAGGAGTTGAGGATGTACTCCATGTCGAGCTGTTCCTTCGACTGCCAGTTCATGAAGGCGTGGGCGTTGTTGCGCCCGTTCTTGAAGACCTCGATCGCCTCGACTATCGACGCCTTGGCGTCGTCGAACTTCGGGAAGAACAACGTCTCGGCGTTCCACCGCATGTAGTCCATCTCGCGGGCGAGCTCCGAGAACAGGTGGTGCGGGACACAGGCCTGATGCGGGCAAGATCCGCCGAGAAACGGCCATTTGTCGACCACCAGCTGGCGCAGACCTCGGGCCTGCGAGTAGGCCGAGCCGAACCGTCCGCCCGCGCCGCCCCCGACGAAGATGACGTCGTAGTGGCTTCCCTTTTCGCGGTGGACGTTCTCGAGGGGCTCGGCAACCTCGCCGACCTCGGCCCGGTGGATCAGAGCCAGGATCAGAGCCTCCCACTCGGCCATCGTCAGGTGCTTTTCATGCAGGTCCATGTCTGATTCCTTCGGTAAGGGGTCGAGATATCGCCGCCATCCCGTCAGATCACAGATTCTACTGTGATGAGAAAGGAGGCCCGTGGCCTTAACTACGCCACGTCGTGATTTGTGCCCGGCGACGTTGCCGGGGTGAACGCGTCGAAGTAGATGTTGCGGCGGCGGACGCCGGTGGCGAGCAATTGCGGGACGGCCGCGTCGATCATTGGAGGCAGGCCGCACAGATAGACGTCGTGTTCCAAGACCGCACGCCAACGGGCGATCGCCTCGGTCACGAGCCCGGTCTCGCCGGTCCAGTCTGTTGTCCACGAATGAGAGCACTGGCATGAACGAGAATTCCCGCAGTCGCGATCGCACCGCGGCGATCTCCTCCAGCAGGTACAGATCGCTCTCGGATCCCGCCCCGAAGAATAGCGTCACCGGTCGCGCCCCAATTCCTCCGCAGCGAGGCCGCGCAGCATCGACAGAAGGGGCGCCAGACCCGAACCACCGGCGATCATGAGCACCGGACGGTGGGATCGCCGGATCTTCAGCTCGCCGAAGGACTCCAGCGGCCGCGACGCGCAGGCGAGGATGATGTCCTCCGCCCGTTCTTCGTCCGTGAGCGCGAATGAGGAGCCCGGTTCGTCGACGTCGCCAGCGACGAGCCGGGCCTTGCAGGTGCCGCATCCGCCGTGCTTGCAGCCATACCGGATGAGGCGGCGTTGCCGGAGAGCCGCGTCGAGCAGCGACTCTCCGTCTTCGCAGAGGTACTCCTGCCCGAACGGCTCTACGGTGATTGTGAACATCAGCCCGCCATCGGGCCCTTGATCTCGTATCCGATCTTCCGGATGTCGTCGATCGTCCAGAGCCGCTCGAGGTCGAGTGTCGGCTGACCCATCAAGGTCTTCCCGTCGGGCCGGATGTAGCCGAGGTCGACGATCATGTCGGCCAGGTCCCAGCCGTGGTACCGCTCCCAGATCTGCTTGCGCTGGCGGGTAGGCGTCGGGCCAGGTGGTGAAGATCCACTCGCAACCCTCGCTGCACAGGGCGTAATTCTTCCCGTCGAGCTCGATGATCCGGGCGGCCGGCGGTACAGTTCTCGTAGTCGGTGGGCCTCCGGCCGGCTTGTTCGAACCAGGTGAACCATCGATGGCCCACGAGGCCGGGGTTACCGGCACCGGCCTGACGGGGGCTCAGGTCGGCTACCTCACGCGGTGTGCCGTTCACGTAAATCCTCCGCTCGCCTTGCCCATGAGGGGCATAGCCTTCCTGGGACTGGATGGTCCTTGCATGGGACGTGCAGATCAGAACCTGCTCATGTCACACAGCTGCCGCCGCGGTTTGTTGCTCCAAGGTCGGCTCGGAGGTCCCACGCAGCCGCGCGGCGGCGAGGTCCTCGAAGACGGCGAGAGAGCCCGGGTTCTGCAACGCGCCCTTACTGGCGGCCACCGCGACCGGTGTTCCCGTGAGAATGCGCTTGACCGGCACCTCGAGCTTCTTGCCCGTCAGGGTGCGCGGCACCTCGTCGATCACGTGAACGGCGTCAGGGACATGGCGCGGGGACAGGGCCTGCCGCAGCTGTGCTGCGATGCGGAGCTGGAGGCTATCGTCGAGCAGGGCCCCCGGAGCCAAGACCACGAACAGCAGGAGGTTCCCCATGCCTCCCGAGGCGTCCTCGAGGTGGACGACCAGGCTGTCCTGAATCTCCGGCAGGTTCTCGACCACTGCGTAGAACTCGCTCGTTCCCAGACGCACACCGCCGCGGTTGAGGGTAGCGTCCGAGCGTCCGTTAATCATCGCCGAGCCGTGCTCGGTGAGGGTGATCCAATCGCCGTGTCGCCACACACCGGGAAAGTCCTTGTAGTACTCCGATCGCAGGCGCCGGCCACCGGGGTCGTTCCAGAGTTGCACCGGCATCGAGGGCATCGGCTCGGTCACGACGAGCTCACCCTGCTCGCCGACGACGGAGTGTCCGGCGCTGTCGAAGGCCTGGACTTTGGCGCCCAGGCATCGGCACGCGATCTCCCCCGCCCGGACGGGCAGCAGCACGGTTCCGCCCACGAAGGCGCCGCAGACATCCGTCCCGCCCGACGGCGACTGCAGATACACATCCGTACCAACCGCGTCGTAGATCCATTGGTAGCACTCGGCAGGCAAGGGTGCCCCGCTGGATACGACGGTCCGGATCGTCGAGATGTCCGCGAGCTCGCGAGGCCGGACGTCGGCCGCACGGCAGGCCGTGAAGAACGCCGCGCTTCCCCCGTACAGGGTGGTCCTCGTCTCGCCGGCGACCCGCCAGAGCTCACCTAGGTCGGGGCTGACCGGATCGCCGTCGAACAGCACGATCCGCGACTCGGCGGCAAGCGCGGACACAATCCAGTTCCACACCATCCACCCGGTGGTGGTGAAGAAGAACATCGTGTCGCCTGGGCCGAGTTCCTGGTGGAACGAATGCGACTTCAGGTGCTCGAGGAGGATGCCCCCGTGCCCATGCACGATCGGCTTGGGAAGCCCTGTGGTCCCGGACGAGAAGAGGACGTAGAGCGGGTGGTCGAATGGCACGCGGTCAAAGGACAGCGGGCCATCCTCGGACATGAACTCGGTCCAGGTCGTCACGCCGGACGGGCGCTGGTCGGCCTGAAGGTAGGGCAGGAAGACGGTCGCTTCCAGCGACGGCAGGTGGTCCCTGATCTCCTGCACCGCAGGGAGCCTGTCGATCTCCTTCTCGCCATATCGATAGCCGTCCACGACGAAAAGGACCTTGGGCTGGATCTGGGCCAACCGGTCGACCGCCGCCTGGGCGCCGAACTCCGGAGGGCACGACGACCACACCGCGCCGAGGGATGCGCACGCCAGGAAGGCGATGATGGCCTCCGGGACGTTCGGCAGGTACGCCGCGACCCGGTCGCCGAGCCCTACGCCCAGCCGCTGCAGACCGACACGCGCTCGTGCGACCTGCTCGGCGATTTCCTGGGCGGTCAGATCGACCGGACCTCGGGTCTGCGATCTCGCGAGCATCACAGGCTCGTCCCCGGCTGCACGCGCCGCCCCCCGAAGCACGTGCTCCGCGTAGTTGATCCGTGCCCCCGGGAACCAGCGTGCCCCTGGCATCGTGCGCTCCGAGAGCACCGTGTCGTACGGGGTGGACGAGATGACGTCGAAGTAGTCCCAGATCGTTGCCCAGAACTGCTCCAGGTCGGTGACCGACCACTCCCACAACTCCTGGTAGCCCGGGAAGGAGAGACCGCGCTCGGCTTCGAGCCACTGCAGGTATTTGCCGATCCTGCTGCAATCGCGGGAGCTGTTGTGCGGGGTCCACACGACGTCGCCTTGCTTGACTGCGGTCACGTTTGCACCTCCCTGCTTCGGGTGATCTGGGGGGCCGGAACGGCTCGAGGCGGCTACTGGTAGCGCCGGCGCACGATGTTGGCGGCTTCGACCAGCCGCCGGTTCTTCTCCCACACGGTGTCCCGACGCCGGTTCATCCAGCCGCAGTCGGGCATCAGCACGACCTGGTTCGGGTCCAGCACCTCGAGCACACGCTCGATGCGACCCACGATCTCCTCGACAGGCTCGGGAGAGGGGTCCTTGACGTCGACGACGCCGGCCCCTATGGCCACACCGGCGGGCGGCGGGTTCTTCACGAAGAGCTCGAGGTCGCCGGCGCGCAGGTGGTGCCCCAGGGCGATTTGCAGCAAATCGCTCTTGGTCTCGTAGATCTCGGGGAACAGGAACCCGACGCTGCCGTCCACGTAGAACTTGTCCCCGGCGTTGCCCTGGCACTGGTGGTCCCAGATGTCGGCGTCCACGCCGTCCGTCGCGCGCTGGAACAGTTCTGCGGCGTAGGGGGTCGCCGTGAAGGCGATCGAGGCGGCGAAGAACTATATGATGTCGACCAGGCCCTCGGACACCAGGTATTTGAACTCTTGTTCATGACGTCGGCGACCGCGAACGCCAGCGCCTTCGGGTCGTCGTAGAACGTGTCGTGCATTCCGAAGGGCTGGAAGGCGGGTGACGAGACGGTGAGCTTCTTGGGCTTGTCGGTGAAGCGCGCGACGGTCTTCATGATGGGTCCGAAGATCGGCCGAACCCAGGTCAGCTCGTCGACGACGGTGACGGTGGTGAAGTGCTCCAGGCCCGGCGCGGGCACCGGCGGACCGTAGGGAACCGTCCCGCCCATCCGGCTGGGCAAGAAGTCGAACGCCATGTCGTAGTCGCTTGGCGTGCCGCTCTCGTAGTACTGGCTGCCGTCGGATATCACGTCGAAGCCGAGCTTCTCCTGCTCCGAGACGGCCAGGTGAACAGCGTCCTCGAACTTCTCCTTCACCTCACCGCTGGGGAAGTCACGCTGGCCGGCGTGACCCAGCACGCGACCGGTGAGCCAGCGCGGCCGGGGCCACGAGCCGATGTTGGCGACGGGGAGCAGGTGCTCGGTACCTCTGATCTTCATCCGGTCTCAACCTCCTAGTGCCGAGTGCGGGGAGGCCGACCAAGGGGTCGTCCGCACCCTTCCTCGCGGTGTTCGGGGACGCTTCGACCGTAGGCTCGACGCACCCGGCGGTCATCCGTGCCGGCCGGCTCCCAGTACGGAGATTGCCGCGGCCGCAGCACGGAGGAGGCCGGGTGGAGCCCTGTCAGCGCAAACAGCTCCGGGAGAGTTCTGCCGCGCGAGCGGCGCGAACGACCGCACCGCACTGCACGAACAAGCGCTCCGCCTGGGCAAACGCGTCTTCGGACCGGCCGCTCTCGCCCAAGTTCGCGAGGGCGACTCCCATCCGGCACGAGGCGCGACCTGCGTAGGAGTCGTAGCCGAGCTCGATGAATAGGTCGGCGCCGGCCGCAGCGGCCGTCAATCGCTCTGCGTCACCGATCTGCGGCGCGCATGACTTCACCAACAGGGCCAGGCCCCGGTTGAACGGCGCGTCATCCAATTGGGCGGCCAGACGCTCGAACGCGTTCATCGCGGCGAGGAAGGCGTCCGGATCGCCGACATCGGCCGCGATCTCGGCGACCTCGGCCAGCGCGGGCCCGGCGTAGGCGCGACAGCGAACCTGCAGCAGGGCGTCCGACGCCCGCATGGCATGTTGCAGGGCGGTCTGTAGGTCCCCGTCCAGGCCGGCCGCCACGGACTCGGCCCAGACCGTGAGGTCTCGGTGCACGACAAAGTTCGCGTCCCGGTAGAGGCTCCTCGCAATGCGCAGGAGACGCTGGGCGGTGTCCGGGTCGCCAAGCTCCGCCGCGGCCATGGCACCGAACGGGAGGGCGAATCCCCGGCGCTTCGCCAGGCGCCCCTGATGCCAGTTGACCGCAGACTCCACGTGCTTCAACGACTCGGCGAACTGGCCGGCCGCCCAGTGCGGGATGCTCGCGCACTCGTGGAAGATGCTCTCGCCGAGGCGAGCGCCTTCCTGCTCGACCTGACGGACCAATGCAAGGGCCCCGTTGACGTCGCCCTGCATTGTCAGGTTGGTCGCGTGGATCGACTGGCTCCAGGTCCGATGGAACGACTCGTCGTTCTCGGTGGCGATCTGCGTGCTCCGGCGGAACAGCTGGTTCGCTTCGGCGAACTCACCGGAGAACGAGCGTCCCAAGGCCAGCCACCCCGTGACGTGCATCAGGAGCAGGGGATCTCCTATCTCCTCGGCCTCGTCGAGCAGCAAGGCAGCTGCGTTCTCCAAGCCTCTGAGGTCGCCCACGACGTTGTGGTGCGCGGCCAGTTCGATCTTCGCCAGAAGGGCGCGGGCCTTGTCGCCGCTGACCTCGAACAGGGAAAGGGCGTCGGCGGCGACGGACGCCGCGCGTTCGGTGTCGCCGATTCCGTACGAGTAGAGGCTCGCGAGGCGAAGCTTCACTATCCCGCGCCGGACGAGGTCACCGCCGCCGGCCAGCAACGCGTCCATGGCCTGCATCGCTCGGATGCAGGGCTCGGCGTCGACGTCACCGCGGTGGTCGAGGATCCACTGCGCCTCGTCCGACAACGCGTCGAACGCCCGGAGCCAGCGCTCGTCGCGCGGAGGCAACACGTTCGCCAGGGCTCCCAGGATGGCGTGAGCCTCTGGATAGGCGCCGAGCCTGCCTGCCTCCTGCAGGGCGGACTGCAGGGCGTCCACGGCCTCGGCGTCGCCGAGATCGGCCCCGCGCGCGAGGTGCGAGCTGGACTCGGCCAGGCGCCCGGTGGCGCGGAGGTGCTTGGCGATGCTTCGGTGGTACACGCGGCGCCGGACACCCGTCGTGCCGTGATAGACGGCCTGGGAGACCATGGGGTGGGTGACGTCGTAGGTGAGATCCCGGCCGTGGCGGTCCCTCTCGATGACGAGCCCGGCGTCGATCAGGGCTTCGAGGGGTGCGATCAGGTCCGGCAAGAGTAGGTCCGAGGTCCAGACGATCTCCGCCGCCGTCGCCGCCCGCCCGAACACGGCCAGCAGCTCGAGCAAGGCCGCCGCGCTTCGGTCGAGTCGGGCCAGCCGGCTGCGAATTCTTTCTGACAGACCCTCAGGCAGCGCGTGCAGGCTCGGCGCGCTGAGATCCGCGCCCTCGTCCACCAACGCCCGCAGCAGGCCGATCGCGTACAACGGGTTGCCCCAGGACCTCGCCATGATCCAGTCGACCAGGCTGTCGCCCACGCCGTCGGGACCCACGAGAGCGCGGGCCAGCTCTTCGACCTGCGCCGCCTCGAGGGGAGGCACGGCCACGCGCTGGACCACGACCTCGTCGCCGAGCCGCGCCAGGACGTCCCTCGCGAGGGCGACGTCGTTGAGCTCCGGCGGTCGGGCGGTGAGCACGACGAGCACCGGGCTGTCCGCAAGGTCTCGCGCCAGACGCTCCAACGCGTTCCACGAGGAGCCATCCGCCAGATGCGCGTCATCGAGCACGACAAGTACGGGCGACGACGAGGCAAGCCTGCGGAGCACGTGGCCAAGCGTCTCGACCGCTTGCCTTTGCGAGGGCAGCTCAGCCGGGTGTCCGCCCACGAGCTCACTGATCCGCGGAACCAACGCGACTACATCCCGCAGCCACGGGCCGCAAAGTCGGCGCAGCTGCGCCGCGTCAAGGGACCGCAGATGGGACTCGAGAGCGTCCACCCAGGTGGCCATTGCTGTCGTCGAGCCCAGCGCGAAGGCGCGTGCCGCGAGGACGGTGGCCCCCTTGTCGTCCTTCGCGACCCGGGCGAACTCGTCGGTCAGCCTGGTCTTGCCGACTCCGGGCTCGCCCACCACCAACGCCACCCGGAACCCCTGGGTCTGGGTTTCGGCGAGACTGTCGACGAGCGACTGGACCTCTGGCCCGCGACCGATGAATCTGACCGATGACCGCCGGGGAAGGTTTGCGCCCTCGGACTTGTCGTTTCGCCCTGCCAGTTCCGTGAGTTGGCGGCGGTTGGTGCCACCCAGCTTGCGCAACAACGAGGACACGTGGCTCTCGACCGTGCGCTCCGATATAACCAATTTCGCGGCGATCGCCCCGTTGGACAACCTCTGGCTGAGGAGATCGAGGACTTCTGCTTCGCGCTTGGTCACGCCGGCGCCCACCGGAAGGCTCCGCTCGCCTGCCATGCGGTCCACCTCCGTAACACTGCTTCGCGTGTCGCCGGACAAAAGCCTTTTCAATCGCGTACTGAAACGACCCGTACCGCTAATGAAAGTTGGGAGCACGCTTTTCGCGGTGAGCGGCGAGACCCTCGCGTACCTCGTCGCCGGTGAAGCCGACGAACTCATAGGCGAGGGAGGCCTCGAAAATTCCGCCAGCGAGTTGGCGATACCAGCCATTGAGCGCGCGCTTCGTCATGCTGATGGCATTCGGAGCACCCTCGGCCAGTTCGAGGGCGACCTCGCGGGCCACCTTGAGCAGGTCCTCCTCCTCGACGCAGAGGGAGACCAGGCCGATCCGCTCGGCCTCTTCGCCGCGGGCCGTGCGACAGGTGAGCAGGTAGTACTTCGACTTTGCCATGCCGCACAGAAGCGGCCAGCAAATGGCGGCGTGGTCGCCCGCCGCGACCCCGAGGCGAGTGTGCCCGTCGATGATCTTCGCGGTACGGCTGACGATCGAGACGTCGGCGAGGATCCCTGCGACGAGGCCGGCTCCAACCGCAGGACCATGAATCGCCGAAATGATCGGCTTGGAGCAATCAAGGATGTTGTAAACGAGATCTCGGGCTTCGTTCATCACCCGATCGCGGACCGCCGTATCGGCGAGGATCGACTCGATCAGGTCGAACGATCCCCCCGAAGAGAACCCCTTGCCCTCGCCACGGAGGAGGATCGCCCGGACCTGGGGATCAGCGTCGAACAGGCGCCAGACCTGGGCGAGCTCGCGATGGGCCTCTGCGCCGACAGCGTTCAAGTTCGGGCCGTCGAGTACCAGCTCGACGACGCCGCACTCGTCCGGGCCGTCGACCCGCATATTGCGAATGTCGGTGTAACGACTCATGGGGACTCCCCTCTCGTCGGTTTTTCGGCGGCCGGGCCATCAGGCCAACTGGACCAACGTACGAGCCACACATGCCGGCCTTGATGCGCCCTCTGCCTCCACGACGTACTCCGTCGTCAGCATGAAGGCGGCACCCTTCTCCTCCAATCCGACGAAGGTGGCTCGGGCGCACAACCCGGAACCCACGGGAACGGGGGCGGGAAATCGAACCTTGTCCAGCCCATAATTGATACGTGCTCGACAAAACGTGAGCTCGAACAGTTCACGCGCGAAATACGGGATCAGCGACAAGGTGAGGAATCCGTGTGCGATCGTCGCCCCGTACGGCCCACCTACGGCCCGGTCCGGGTCGACATGGATCCACTGCCCATCGCCCGTGGTCCGGGCGAACGCATCGATCCGGGCCTGATCGATGATCAGGGAGGCGGTCGGCCCCAACTCGGTTCCGAGGGATGCTCGGACCTCATCAATGGAGCTGAAGACGCGCATCACGGGTTTCCTCAGGTCCGAATCGGAGGGTGGCGGTACATGACGGCCGCTCACATGAAACGCCCCCCGGTGATCTCCAACACGGTCCCCGTCATGTACGAAGACATGTCCGAGGCGAGGAACGCCGCCACGGATGCTACTTCGTGCACCTCGCCTGCGCGACCCATCGGGATCTCCGCCATCTTCGCGTCCCACACCTTGGCCGGCATGGCCTCGGTCATGGCGGACCGGATGAGACCGGGCTGGATGACATTGACACGCACGCCGAGGTGCGCGAGTTCCTTGGCCGCTGCCTTGGACAGGCCGACGATGCCGGCCTTCGCCGCAGAATAGTTGGTCTGCCCGATCATCCCGACCTTGCCCGACAGCGAGGAGATGTTGACGATCGCGCCGCGCTTCTGTTCGCGCATGACACGCGCCGCCGCACGGGTCCCGTTCCACGTCCCCTTGAGGTGGACCGCGATCACCTGATCGAACTGATCCTCGGTCATGTTCCGCATCGTGGCGTCGCGGGTGATGCCCGCGTTGTTGACCATCACGTCGACAGTGCCGAACTGCTCCTGCGCCGCCGCGAGCAGGGCGTCGACCTCGGCGGCGATGCTGACGTCGCAACGCACGCCGACCGCGACGCCCGAGCCGCCCAGCTTCTCGGCGGCGAGGCCGGCGGCGTCGCCGTCCACGTCACCCAGCACGACGCGCGCCCCTTCCGCGATGAACAGCTCCGCGATCGCGAATCCGATGCCCTGGGCGGCTCCGGTGATCACGGCCGTGCGACCCGCAAGCAGTGGGCTGGTCATTTCTGCACTCCCTGTCAGCTGAGGGTCTCGAACACGGCGGCGAGCCCCTGGCCGCCTCCGATGCACATCGTCTCCAGGCCGTAGCGGGCGCCCGACCTGTGCATCTCGTTCACAAGATTGGCGAGGATCCGTACCCCGGTCGCCCCCACGGGATGGCCCAGGGAGATCCCGGAGCCGTTGACGTTGAGCCGGTCGAAGTCCTCGGGGACTAATCCCCACTCCCGGGTCACCGCAAGCACCTGGGCGGCGAACGCTTCGTTCACCTCGATCAGATCGATGTCCGCAAACCGCAACCCGGCGCGCTGGAGGGCCTTCGCGGTCGCCGGGACCGGGCCGATTCCCATGACGTCAGGCGCCACTCCAGCCGCCGCCCAGCCCGCGAGTCGGGCCAGTGGCCGCAGGCCCAACTCGTGGGCGCGCGCTTCGGTGGTGACGATACAGACGGCGGCGCCGTCGTTCTGGCCGCTAGAGTTGCCGGCCGTCACGGTCGCCTCCCGATCGCTGCCGGCCATGACGGGTCGGAGCTTGGCGAGCGCCGCCAGCTCCGTGTCGGGCCGGATGTGCTCGTCTTTGTCAAAAGCCTGCACACCGGTCTTGGGGTGCTTGACGAGCACCGGGACTATCTCGTCGTCGAATTTGCCCGACGCCTGGGCGGCCGCGGCCCGCTGGTGGCTGCGCCAGGCCAGCTCGTCCTGCTCCTCGCGGGGGACGTTGTACTTGCGGCGCAGGTTCTCCGCGGTCTCGATCATTCCTCCGGGCACGGGGTAGCGGTCGCCGCCCGCGGTCACCCGGGCACGAGCCAGCCGGTCGTGCAGGGTGAAGCCCTCCCCGCGGGCTCCCCAGCGCATCTGCGTCGAGTAGTGCTCCGCGGTGCTCATGCTCTCCGCGCCCCCGGCGAGGACGACGTCGGCCGCTCCCGTCTGGACCTCCATCGCGGCGGTCAGCACGGCCTGCAGTCCGGAGCCGCATCGACGGTCCACCTGGATGCCGGGGACCGACACCGGAAGTCCGGCGTCCAGCGCGGCGGCGCGTCCGATCGCGGGGGCTTCGCCACTCGGCGCACCCTGACCGAACACCACGTCGTCGATGACCGCCAGCTCGAGGCCGGTCCGGTCGATCAGCGCCCTGATGACCGTCGCGGCGAGGGCGGACGCAGGGATGTCGCGAAGCGCGCCTCCGTATCGACCGACCGCGGTGCGTAGCGGCGCACAGATGACCGCTTCAGGCATTGCGGGCCGCCGCGCGCTTCTTGGCTTCGGCCACGAGGCTGCGACCGATCACGAGCTTCTGAATCTCGCTGGTTCCCTCGTAGATCCGGAACAGGCGGACGTCGCGGTAGAAGCGCTCGACCGCGATCTCGCGCATGTACCCGAGCCCGCCGTGCACCTGGACACCGCGATCCGCGACACGGCCCACCATCTCGGCGCAGAACAGCTTCGCGGCAGAGGGACCGACGGCGATGCCCTCGCCGGACTGGTACCGCGCGGCCGCGTCGACGCACATACTCCGGCCGGCCATGAGTTCCGCCTGCGATTCGGCGAGCATCGCCTGCACCAGCTGATAGTCGCCGATGGCGCGCCCGCCCTGCTTCGCCTCTGCCGCGTAGGCGACCGACTCGTCCAGGATGCGCTGGGCCTGCCCGACGCAGATGGCCGCGATGTGCACCCGCCCCCGGGCGAGCACGATCATGGCCTTCGCGTAGCCCGTTCCCGGCTCTCCGCCCACGAGACGGTCGTCCGCCACGTGGACACCGTCGAAGGCGACCTCGGCCGTCCAGGCGCCGGACTGGCCCATCTTGCGGTCCTTCGGGCCGACCGTGACGCCGGGTGCGCTCGCGTCGACCACGAAGGCCGAGATCCCGCGGCCGCCGGTCGCCTTCGGATCCGTGCGCGCGAAGACCACGAAGAGGTCCGCCAGCGGCGCGTTGGTGATGAACCGCTTCTGACCGTCGATCACCCAGCCGTCGCCCTCGCGCCGCCCGGTCGTCCGCAGCCCGGACGGGTCCGAGCCGGCGTCGATCTCCGTCAGCGCGAAGGAGGCGATGGACTCTCCCGCGCACAGCCCAGGAAGGAACCGCTCCTTCTGCTCCGGGGTGCCGAACTTGGCGATCACCTGTCCGGCGATCCCGTTGTTGGTCCCGAATAAGGACCGGAACGCGGCGGTGGTGTACCCGAACTCGAAGGCAAGGTGCACGTCCTCCGGCATGGTCAGCCCCAGGCCGCCGTACTCCTCGGGCAGCGCGTACCCGAACAGGCCCATCGCGGCGGCATGTTTCCGCACCGCGTCGGGGATCCGGTCGGTGTCCTCGATCTCCTGCTCCCGCGGGATCACTTCGTCCCGGATCAGGCGCCGTACCGCGCCCACCACGTCCTCGAACGTCGCTGCGTCCACGCTGGCCTCCGCCTCATCGGTGAATAGAGTGCACGATATAGTTTGAGCTGGCGTTCCGCACTTCTCGGGCGCAATATCGTCCCCCACCTCTGGCGTTCAGGGCGTGTCCTGCTGGGGCTGGGTTCCACGCCGTGCCGCCGGTGATCGGGTGAGGAGTAGCTCGGCTGCCTGGCGGGACAGTTCGTCCATGTCGGTGAGGAGTTCGTCGAGACGGCGGCGGTTGGCGATCCAGTCGCGGTAGGCGCGGGCCTGCTCGGTGTCGAGCCGGCGGGTGAGGGTCTTGCCGGCCAGTTTGCGGGTGTACTGGTAGTAGGGGCCGTGCCGGACCGGGGGGTCGGCGTGGCAGCGGCAGCCGGGGCTGCCGCAGATGGTGTAGCGCTCGATGACGCTGCCGGGGGCGATGAAGCCCAGCTCGCGGACCTGGTCTTGCAGGTTCCGGTAGCGGGTGTGCAGCCCTGCGAGCTCGGTGTCGGTCATCTGCTCCGGTGATCCTTCCTGCGGCGTGTCGCACCTTCGTCGCTAGCAGTAGCTAATACTGTCTGGTGGTGTCGGCTAGCGTCAAGGGAGTGGCGATGGATGCGGCCAGCGGCGGTCCGTTCGAGTTGTCGAGTCAGCGCCTGGCCGGGCTGCCGCTGGTCAACCACTTCTGGGACCGCGCAGGCCTGCCCGCGCTGCTGGCGCGTTACCTGCCCGCCGCCGACGCCCGGGTGCGGCTGGCCCCGGCGGCTGCGGTGCGGCTGGTGGTGACCAACCTGCTGCTGGGCCGCCGGCCGCTCTACGGGCTCGGGGAGTGGATCGTCGCGTTCGCCCCCGGTCAGCTCGGCTTGTCGTTCGCCGAACTCGACGCGGTCAACGACGACCGCGTTGGGCGGGCGCTCGAGCAGCTCTTCGACGCCGACCGGGCCAGCCTGCTCACCGAGCTCATCCTCGGGGTCCTCACCGAGTTCGGGATCGACACTGCCGAGCTGCACAACGACTCCACCTCGATCAGCGTGCACGGGGTCTACCACTCGGCGACCGGCACGCCGCGCGGCGGCCAACCCACCCCGCGGTCACCTTCGGGCACTCCAAGGATCACCGCCCCGACCTCAAGCAGCTGGTGTGGATCCTGATCGTGTCCGCCGACGGCGCGGTACCCATCGCCTACCGGCTCGCCGACGGCAACACCATCGACGACTCCACCCACGTGCCCACCTGGGACCAGCTGGTCGGGATGCTCGGGCGCGCCGACTTCCTCTACGTCGCGGACTCCAAGCTGTGCTCCCGACCGGCGATGGGCCACATCGCCGCAGCCGGGGGCCGGTTCGTCACCGTGCTACCCCGCTCCCGCGGCGAGGACCGCTGGTTCCGGGACTGGGCCCAAACCCACCGGCCACAGTGGACCGAGGCGCACCGGATCCCCGGCGCCCGCCTCGGCGAACCCGACCAGGTGTACTCCACCTTCCCCGCCCCGCTGCCCTCCGCCGAGGGCTACCGAATCATCTGGGTGCACTCCACGGTCAAGGCGGCCCGCGACGCCGCCGCCCGCCAGGCCCGCATCGAGGCCGGCGCCGCCGCCATCGACACCCTGGCCACCCGCCTGGCCGGGCCCAAGTGCCGGCTCAAGACCCGCGTCGCCGTCGAAGACGAGGCCGCCGCCGCGCTCACCCGCGCCGGCGCCGACCGCTGGATCAGCTACCAGGTGGGCGAGACCGTCACCGAGACCTTCCGCCAGGAGCGCCGCGGACGACCCGGCGCGAACACCCGCTACCGCCGCCACACCACCACCAGCCACACGATCAGCTCCGACACCCGCCTCGACGTCCTGGCCTACGACACGGCCACCGACGGCTGCTTCCCGCTGATCACCAATGACACCACGATGACCGACGCCGAAGCGCTCGCCGCCTACCGCTACCAGCCCCACCTCGAACGACGCCACCACCTGCTCAAGTCCGTCCAGGACGCCGCCCCGCTGCTGCTGCTGCGAAACCCGGCCCGCATCGAGGCCCTGTTCTGCTGCCAGTTCCTCGCGCTGCTGCTCGGCGCGCTCATCGAACGCCAGATCCGCACCGCCATGGCCGCAGCCGCCACCGACAACATCCCGCTCTACCCCCAGCTGCGCGCCTGCGCCGCGCCCTCCACCGAACGCATCCTGGAGATCTTCGCCGACCTCACCCGCCACGAGCTCCACCGCAACGAACACCACGTCCAGACCTTCGAACCCGACTCAACCCGACTCAACCCGCTCCAACTGCAAGTCCTCGACCTACTCGGCGTCCCCACCAGCAGCTACACCCGCGCCTGAACCCACTGTCGGTGGGGGCGCATATTGGTGGCCAGAAGTGCGGAACGCCAGTTTGAGTGCACTCAATTACAAGGTCTGCACACTAGCTACTTCGACCTGAAGAAGTAGGCGTCCGCTGGGCTGTTGACCTGCGGAAATGTCCCGCGCGCCTCCCACATTCAGGTTCTGATGGACGGGAGAATGTGCTTCGTAGGCCTGTGAGCTGGAGAAACGGGGCGAGATGCTGCGGACGCGAGTGGGGTGTGTCTGACTTTTTGAGGCAGATCGCGCTGGAAATACCCAGCCAGGGAGGGCCCGCGATCATGGTTGGTCCTCGGTTGTGGTTCGATGGTAGTTGACCCGGGCTTGCC
>WHTJ01000181.1 GCA_009377795.1 Propionibacteriales bacterium
GGCCGTCCTCACCCTGACGCCACCGTTACCCCAACCCACGTCGCCACCCACGTCCTCACCGTCGATGACGCACAGGACCCCCATCCCCCTCAACCGGAGAGACGCTCAACACCCGTACGGCCATCGCCACCTTCCTCGACCTGCTCGCCGCGTCCGACCTGCCGGCACCGATCTGTTCGCTCTGGCCAATGCGGTCGCCGTGATGGTCGGTGGCCCGGTCGTGATCAACGACCCGCAGATGCAGGTGCTGGCGTTCTCCAACCTCGATGAGCCCATCGACGAGACCAGACGCCTGTCGATCCTGAGCCGACGCGCCCCCGAACCGGTGCTCCGCACCTTGCGCGAAACGGGCGGCCTCCAGGAGCTGTGGTCAAGTCAGGGCGTGGTCAAGTTCGCCGCCGAGGGCCGTCAGCCGCTGGGGCCGGCCGCGGTCACCTCGCTCGAGGAGGCCGGGCGAATCGCCGCGCTGCATCTTCTTCGACGCGGAAGTTACGACGGCGTGCACGACCGGCTCCACGCCGAACTCGTTCGCGGTCTCCTCGAGGGCCGCGCCAACCCCGACCTCAACCTCAGCCGGCTTGGGCTGGGCGCTCAGGACGGGTTCGTCGTCCTCGCCGTCGAAGTGCTCCCTGGGCCAAGTGAGGACACCGCGGAGGCCGCGGAACAAGCACGACGGATGCGGGTCCTCGTCGGACTGGGCGATCCAGGCAATCCGCCGCCGGGCCGCCACCGCCTCGCTGGGGCGCGTCACGTATGCGCTGTTGCCGGGGGCACGGGTAGTTCCGGCCGAACAGCTGCGCCGCGTCCTGGGGGACCTCACCCGCCGGATCGCCGATTCACTGGGCGTCGAGGTGCATGCCGCAGCAGGCTCGACGGTTCTCCGTGCCGCGGAGATCCCGCACTCGAGGAGGGAGGCCGAGTGGGCACTCGAATTGCTCCGAGGCGACTCCACGGGCACGGCCTATGCGCTCTTCGCCGACGTGCGCGCTCGCGTGTTCTTACTCGAGTTGGCAGCGACTCCCGCGCTACAGCCGTACCTCAGCGATGGCGCGGTCGCCGTTCTGCAGGACTACGATCGCGAGCACGGCAGCGAGTTGACTGCCACGCTGCAGGCCTATCTGGCGGCCCTTGGCGACGTAAGTGTCACGGCCGCCCGACTGAACGTCCACCGCAACACGATCCACTACCGGCTGCAGCGTATCCGCGCGCTCACAGACCTTAACCTCGGCGACCCCGCCGAGCGATCCGAACGGCTTTCACGTTCGTGAGTGGCTATCAGTGTTCTAACCCTGATCAGCACTCACGACCCGGGTGGCGGCGTGCAGCGCGTCAGCGACATGATCGGAGCCGGGCCGTAGGACGACGGCACCCGTCCGCCGTGGACGATCGGACCACAGCGGCGGCAGCCGCCGTCGCCGCATGGCGATTGAGTCCGCGATCACGGTGGCCTGCAGCAGGAACGCCCCGATCATCCAGCCCGCGACGATGTCGGTGACCCAGTGCGTGTCCCGGTAGACCGACACCACGCCCATCACCAGCGACAGCCCGGCCACCACGGCGACGGCGTCCGACTTGCGCCAGCGCACCCGGCCGTAGACGAACAGCAGGTAGGCCATCAACCCCCAGGTCAACACGACATTGGCCGTGTGACCTGAAGGGTAGAGCATCCCGCCGACGAACGAGGCGGTCTCATCGGTACTCGGGTCGCCCCTCCCGAAACCGATCTTGACGGCACCGACGACGAGGTTGACCGCGATGAGCGGCAGCAGACTCACCACGAGGGGGCGCGGTGTGCGGCGGTAGAGCGACAGGGTGGTGGCGATACCGAGCAGCAGCCCGGCGATCGGCTCACGCTGGCCGATGTGGTCGAGCGCCATCGGAACAACGGCGTGCTTGCGCCACTCACCGGCCACTACGGCGTTGTGCACGACCTGGTCGAGCCACACCCACAACCCACTGTTCGCCGCCACCTCCGCGGACACCGCGACGAGAAAGCCCCCGGTGACGGCCAGGTTCCACCACGCCCACCGCGGGACGGCTCCCGCTCCTGACGGCCCTACGTCCGTCGCACGAGTCCGCTCTCCGTGATGCTCGGCTTGCCGGTAAAGCATCTCGCCCAGTCGCCCTCGTATCGCCGGTCCGTATCCCTGCTTGCTGGTATCGACACGTTCCCGGCGGAGTGGAGCTCCTCAACACGAGGAACTCGTGGCTGCGCCCGGGAGATCCGAATAGTTTACAAGCGCGCGGTCACCACCGCTGGAGAACCCCACAGGACCCGTGAGGATGTCGTGGCCGCGAGGGCCTTCTGGAGCTATCGCACTGTCTCCGGGCGCGGTCCCGCAGCCGGCCACGACCAACCAGGCCCGGGCGGTCATCACTCGGGTGGGCCGCCTCCTGCCCGCGGAGCCTCACGGACGACGACGGCAACGTCTGCGGACGCGGAGACGTCAGCATCGGTCGTGGAGGTCGCGGTCACGGTGAAGGTGGATCTCCCGGGACGCTCCTCTGGCGGGACCTCGATGGTGATCGCCGCCAGACCGTCGCTGCCGGCCGCCACGGTGAGCTCCTCGGGAGCGATCGTCGCCGTCCAGCCATCCGGCAGGTCGCTGACAGCCAGCTGATAGGTGTCTGAGACCTCGCCGGTGTTGCTGACGAGCAGCCCCGCCGTCCCGTCTTCGCCTGCCTGGATCCCAACCGGACTCCTGGCGGTGGTGATCTCGACGCCAAGTTCCGCCGCCGGCGCCTCGTCCTGGAGCCGGAGCAGGAACAGG
>WHTJ01000091.1 GCA_009377795.1 Propionibacteriales bacterium
AAGCGGCTGCGCGACGAGGTCGACACCCTGTTGATCGACCTCGACCCGGCCGAAGCCGCACGGCGCGCCAAGGAGGCCGCCGAACGACGCTACGTCAACATCGACCGAGACCACGACGAGGGCAACGGCACCGGGTTCGTCTCCGGCCGCATCGACGACTTCTGCGCCCAGCAGCTGGACCAAGCCCTCGACAAGGTCGCCGACATGCTCAAGACCCTCGGCTCCACCGGCAGCCGCGACGTGCTCCGCGCGCAGGCGCTGGGCTGGTTGGCCAACCCCACCGCCGTCCTCCGCCTGGCCCAGCAGGCCGCCACCAACGCCGACGGCGGGAATGCGGCCGCGCCGAACCCGGACGCCGGTGATGGGTGGCGGCCACCCGAGGACCTGCTCGACCCGGACCTGTGGCCACACGCGATCGTCTACGTACACATGGATCCGCGGACATTCACCCGGCGCGAGGACGGCTCGGTGGTCCTCGAAGGCGCCGGCCCGATCACCACGCAACAGGCATTCCAAGCGTTGCGACACCACCGGGTGAAGATCCAACCCGTCATCGACCTCAACACGATGCCACCCTCCGACGCCGACACGTTCAGGGGACGGCTACGCGAGGCGGCGATCCTGAAATCACCGACCACCGCATTCCCCTACTCCGACCACGCCTCCCGCAACGCAGACATCGACCACACCAGACCCCGCGGCCCCACCACCATCGACAACGCCGGAGCACTCACCCGCCGCCAGCACCGCACGAAAACACACGGCCGCTGGACACATCTACAGATCACGAACGGCGTCCACCTCTGGCGCAGCCCGCATGGCCGCCTCTACCTCATCGACCGGCAGGGCCACACCCACGACCTCGGCGACGACACCGGCTAAATCAGACCCGGCAGAGGATCTCGCCGTGCAGCACGCCGAACCATCCGTCCGGAGCTGCCGCCCAGGTCCGCCATGCCTCGGCCATCCGGGCGAGGTCGGAGTCGGTGGCCAGCCCCATCGAGCGCGCCTGGTCGGCCAGCTGGGATGCGCTCACCCGCTCGGCCCAGAGCCCGCCCCACCAGGCGCGGTCCTCCGGGGTGGCGAAGCACCAGACGGACGCCGAGGAGATCACCTCGCCGAACCCGACCGCTCGCGACCACGCCCGCATCCGCCGCCCGGCGTCCGGCTCGCCCCCGTTGCGGCGGGCCACCGTCCGGTACAGGCCGAGCCACTCGTCGAGCCCGGCGATCCGCGGCCACCAGGCGAACGCCGCGTAGTCGGCGTCCCGCGCGGCGACCAGCCCGCCCGGCCGGCACACGCGGCGCATCTCCCGGAGCGCGGCGACCGGGTCGGTCAGGTGCTGGAGCAACTGATGAGCGTGTACGACGTCGAAGCCGCCGTCGGCGTGCTCCAGCGCATAGACGTCACCGGCCTCGAAGGACACGTTGGCCACGCCCGCGGACACCGCGTGAGCACGTGCGTCGTCGACGACGGACTCGGCGCGGTCGACCCCGGTCACATGGCCGTGCGGCACCTGACCCGCCAGATCGCAGGTGATCGTCCCCGGCCCGCAGCCGACGTCCAATATCCGCGCCTCCGGCCGGAGATGCGGGAGGAGGTACGCCGCGGAGTTCTCCGCCGTACGCCAGCGATGCGCGCGCAGGACCGGCTCGGCATGACCGTGCGTATAGACGTCCTCGGGCAGCGCGAGCCCTCCCGTGTCCATCAGCGCCTCTCCAGCAGTGCCTCGGCCAGCAGGAGATCGAGGGGCCGGGTGACCTTGAACGCCTCCTCCGAGCCCTCGACCACGGTCACCGGGACCCCCAGGGCCTCGACCAGGGCGGAGTCGTCTGTCGCCTCGACCGCGGTCTCCGCATAGGCGCACCGGAGTACGTCGAGCCGGAAGCCCTGCGGTGTCTGTACGGCGTACAGCGTGGACCGGTCCACCGTACCCGTCACCACGTCCTCGTCGGCGACCCGCTTGATGGTGTCCGCGACCGGCAGTACCGGTACGACGGCGGCCGACCCGGCACGCAACCCGGCGACCACCCGTTCCACCACCGCGACCGGGACGAAGGCGCGAGCCGCGTCGTGCACCAGCACGGCGTCCACCGGCCCGAGCGAGTCCACCGCCTCCAGGCCGGCCGCGACGGACCGCTGCCGGGTCACGCCGCCGCCGACGACGTGCACCCGCGCATCCGGCACACCCCGGGCGAGGACGTCCTCGAACTCACCGGTCCTCTGCGGGGGTGCGGCTACGACCACGGCCTCGACCAGCGACGTCGACCACAGTCCGCGGACCGCGTGCACCAGCAACGGGGTGCCCGCGACGTCACGCAGTGCCTTCGCCGTACCGGGGCCGAGGCGAACCCCGAGACCAGCGGCGGGGACGATGGCGGCGATGCGCACGTGAAACTAGGAAGCGAGCACCTCGTCGAGCAAGGCCTCCGCCTTGTCTTCATTGGTGTGCTCGGCGAGGGCGAGCTCAGACACGAGGATCTGGCGGGCCTTGGCGAGCATTCGCTTCTCGCCGGCGGACAGCCCGCGCTCGTGCTCACGGCGCCACAGATCGCGCACTACCTGCGCGACCTTCAGGACATCCCCGGAGTGAAGCTTCTCCAGGTTGGCCTTGTAACGACGCGACCAGTTCGTGGGCTCTTCCGTGTGCTCGGCGCGCAGCACGTCGAAGACTCGCTCGAGACCCTCCTGGTCCACTACATCGCGTACGCCGACCAGATCCAGGTTGCACGCGGGCACGCGAACCACGAGGTCGTTCTGCGCAACGATGCGGAGCACCAGGTAGGTCTTGTCTTCGCCCTTGATCTGTCGGGTCTCGATTTCCTCGATGACGGCCGCCCCATGATTGGGGTAGACCACCGTCTCGCCGACTGCAAACGTCATCTGTCAAGTACCCCTTCCTAGGCGTCCAGGATAGCACGCCTTCACGGACACTCCCCGGCGTTTGTGCAGGTCAGAGCCCAAATCGGGCCTTGACAAATGCACGGGTTCGTGCATCCGCGCGGCCGGGCGACCCGAACGGCATACCGGCGGTCGCAACCGGCGCGGGGATCGCTACGCTGACCCAGACGGGTATCGAGCCGGAGAGGAACCATCGACGTGCAGCAGTTCTTCCGACGTTCTCGGCGCATCAGGATGGCGGCCGCGGCCTCCGCGTTGCCGTTGCTGGCGGGAGTAGCGCCGCTCGCGGGCTGTGCCGCGAACTTCGACTCGCAGCTCCTCCAGCCCTACAACCAGGCGGTCGGAATCAACGAGCGCGACGGCGGGGTCTTAGCGCTCGACGTCGCCGTCGTAGCCGACGAATCGGGCAACGGCACCCTGGTCGGAGCTCTGGTGAACAAGACGGCGGACATCGACCAGCTGCTCACGGTGAACGCCGGTGGCCGGGTGACGGCGCCCGACCTCGCCGAACCCATCACGCTGGACCCGGAGACGCTGGTTCAGCTCGCGGAGCTCCCGAACACGGTCAGCATCTCGGGACCGGACGTCCAGCCGGGCATGACCGTACCCCTGACCCTGCAGTTCACGAACGCCCAGCCGATCGAGGCGCAGGTTCCGGTCGTCGCGCAGGAGGGCACGTACGCCGAGATCTCGATCGAGCCGGCCGAGGGCTGAACGGGCCCCGCTCAGGTCTCGTACTTGTACCCCAGCCCGCGCACCGTGACCAGGTGACGCGGGTTCGCCGGATCCTTCTCCACCTTGGCGCGTAGCCGCTTCACGTGTACGTCGAGCGTCTTCGTGTCGCCGACGTAGTCGGCGCCCCAGACCCGGTCGATCAGCTGGCCGCGGGTGAGGACCCGGCCGGTGTTGCGCAAGAACATCTCCAGCAGGTCGAACTCCTTCAGCGGCAGCCGGACCTCGTCGCCGTCGACGGTCACGACGTGGCGTTCGACGTCCATCCGGACCCGCCCGGCCTCCAGCGTGGCCGGCGCGAGCTCGACGTCCTGTCCCCTGCGCAGGACGGCGCGGATGCGAGCGACCAACTCTCGTGGGGCGTACGGCTTGGTGATGTAGTCGTCGGCGCCCAGCTCGAGACCGACCACCTTGTCGACCTCCTCGTCCTTGGCACTGACCATGATCACCGGCACCGAGGAGGACTGCCGCAGTTGCCGGCACACCTCCGTGCCGGGAATGCCGGGTAGCATGATGTCGAGCAGAACGATGTCGGCGCCCGCCCGGTTGAAATCCTCGATCGCCTCGTCGCCGGTCGTCGCCACGGCGACCTCGAATCCCTCCTTGCGCAGCATGTAGGCGAGCGCATCGCTATAGCTCTCTTCGTCCTCCACGACGAGCACTCTTGTCACGGGGTGGCCTCCTCGGGCTCTTTCCTGGGCTGGTCTGACTGGCCCCCTTGGTCCTGCTGGTCCTGCTGGTCCTCTCCGGTTGCCACTGTGGTCTGCAGCATCTCGTCTGCGCGGCTGGGCAGCCGCATGGTGAACGACGACCCCTCACCCTCCACGCTCCATACCCGGACCTCGCCCCCGTGACTGGCCGCGACGTGCTTCACGATGGACAGGCCCAATCCGGTCCCTCCGGTCGAACGCGACCGCGCGGGGTCGATCCGGTAGAACCGCTCGAAGATCCGGTCCAGCTCGTGCTGCGGGATGCCGACACCCTGGTCGGTCACCGTGAGCTCGGCGCCCTCATCGGACGCCTTGACCGACACCACCACGTGGGTCCCCTCCGCGCTGTAGGTGATGGCGTTCTCGACCAGGTTGCCGAGCGCCAGCTCGATCTGGGCGCCGTTGCCGACGATCGTCACGCCGGTCTCGCCGGCGCGAGACAGCTCGATGGACTTCGTCTGGGCGTCGACCCGCGAGCGGTCGATGGCGGCATCGACGACGTCGTCGAGGCTCACCGCCATGGCGGCGTCGATCGGGTCGTCGCCCTGCAGCCGGCTGAGCTCGATGATCTGCTGGACCAGGCGGCTCAGCCGTTCGGACTCCTTCTGCATCCGGTGGCTGAACCGGCGTACGGCGTCCGGGTCGTCGGCGGCCTCGCCGACCGCCTCGGCGAGCAGGGCGAGAGCGCCGATCGGCGTCTTGAGCTCGTGGCTGACGTTGGCGACGAAGTCCCGGCGGATCGCCTCGACCCGGCGCTCCCGGGTCTGGTCCTCCACCAGCGCCAGCACCAGGCGGCTGCCCAGCGGGGCCAGCCGGGCGGCGACGTACGTCGGCGGCCGGCCGAACGGCTGGGCGATGGTGAGGTCGGCCTCCCGCGACTCGCCGTCGCGGCGTACTTGCCGCACGAGGTCCAGCAGCTCCTGGACGACGAGCCGGTTGCCCCGGACCAGCCCGAGCGCATGCGCGGGCGCGGTGGCCTTGAGCACCGTGTCGTCGGGCGCGATCACGAGTGCGGACGACCGCAATGCGGACAGCACGGCGTTGACCCCCGGCGGTACGACCGGTTCCTGCTGCTCGGGTACGGCGGACTGCGAACGCTCACTGAACCGAAATGCGAGGATCGAGCCGGCACCGAGGACGACCCCGATCACACCGACCGCGGCGATTGCCAGCGAGTCACTCACAACAAAAGATGGTACTAAGGCCGAAACAAACCGTTTGACCTGCGAGGTTCGGCAAACGGCGGATTACAACACTGTTCACCCGCCGTTCATGGGGCGTCGCCGATCGGACACCCGGACGTCGTAATCTTGGACCATGCGCGAGGCGTACCACGACCAGCTCGAGACCATCCTCGAAGACCTGGTGACCATGACCAGGGCCGTACGCCAGGCCACCCAGCTCGCCACCGACGCCCTGATGTCGGCGGATGCCGCCGAGGCCGAGCGGGTCATCGCCGGCGACGCCGCCGTCGACACGATGCGCGAGCAGATCGAGGAGTCCAGCTTCGAGCTGCTCGCCCGCCAGCAGCCGGTCGCCGGGGATCTCCGGATGCTGGTCGCCGCCCTCCGGATGGTGGCCGACCTCGAACGGATGGGCGATCTCGCGGTCCATATCGCCAAGGTGGCCCGGCTCCGCTATCCGGATCCCGCGATCCCGCCCGTGATGGAGGGCACCATCCGGCAGATGGCCGAGGTCGCGGAGGTCATGGTGAGCACCGCCGCCCATGTGGTCGAGACCAGGGACGTCGACGCGGCCATGCGACTGGAGGCGCGCGACGAGGAGATGGACCAGCTTCGCCGGCAGAGCTTCCGGACGCTCCTGGGCGACGAGTGGAAGGACGGCATCGAGCCGGCCGTCGACATCGCCCTGCTGGGGCGCTACTACGAACGGATCGCCGACCATGCGGTATCGATGGGTCGCCGGGTCGTCTACCTCGTGACCGGCGAGCACCCTGCGCCCACCGCCTGACCCACCGTTAGGGTCGGGGACATGAGCGATGCGCCGTACACCCTTGTCCTCCTCCGTCACGGCGAGAGCGACTGGAACTCCAAAAACCTCTTCACCGGCTGGGTCGACGTCGGACTGAGCGAGAACGGCCGGGACGAGGCGATCCGGGGTGGCGAGCTGCTCGCCGCCCGGAAGATCGTCCCGGACGTGCTCCACACCTCCGTGCTGCGGCGGGCGATCCAGACCGCGCAGATCTCGCTCGACGTGGCGGACCTGTCGTGGATTCCGGTACGCCGCTCGTGGCGGCTCAACGAGCGGCACTACGGCGCACTCCAGGGCAAGGACAAGAAGGCGACGATGGAGGAGTACGGCGAGGAACAGTTCATGCTGTGGCGCCGCTCGTACGACACCCCGCCGCCGCCGATCGCGGACGACGACGAGTACAGCCAGGCCGGTGATCCGCGCTACGCCGACCTGCCGTCGGAGCTGATGCCGCGCACCGAGTGCCTGAAGGACGTCGTCAACCGCATGCTCCCGTACTGGTACGACGCCATCGTCCCGGACCTCCGGCTCGGCCGGACCGTCCTCGTCACCGCGCACGGCAACTCGCTGCGCGCGCTGGTGAAGCACCTCGACGGAATGGCCGACGAGGCGGTCGTCGGGCTCAACATCCCGACCGGGATCCCGCTGCTCTACGAGCTGGACGAGCGGCTCAGGCCAGTGCAGACCGGCGGCGAGTACCTCGACCCGGAGGCGGCCGCCGAGGCGATCCAGGCCGTGGCCAACCAGGGCCGCTAGCTCGGCCAGATCTGCAATCTCGGCGCGAAGGGGGCTACCCCTCGCGCCGAGATTGCACTAATGTCCGGGCCTCTCCAGCCAGCCGCGGAACGCCTCGAGGTTGTGCGTCGGCTCGCCCCGCGCCAACCGCCATTCCCATTCCTTGCGGATGGAGCTGGCGAAGCCCAGCTCCAGGATGGTGTTGAAGGACTCGTCGGCGTATGTGAGCACAGATCCGAGCAACCGGTCGAACTCCCCGGCGTCGACGGCATGCAGCGGGAGGCGGGCGTCGAGGTAGATGTCGCCTTGGTGGTCGACGCCGAAGGAGACGGCGTACAACCGCAGGTTCCGTTCGAGCAGCCACCGGTAGACCGCCTCGTGGTTCTCATCCGGGTTGCGGGCGACGAATGCGTGCACACCGAGCGCATGGTCGCCGATCTCGATCCGGCACGGGGTCTTCAGCTTCCGCTCCCCGGGCAGCTCCAGCAGGAAGACGCCCGGCCGCGGCTCGGCCCATTCCAGCTCCAGCGCGGACAGCGCGTCCCGGATGACGGCGACGGCCTTCTCCCGTACGTCGGACACGTCAGCAGCAAACCACATCGGCCGGGACGCCGGAACGGGCGGCGATCGCCCGCTCGTACACCGCCAGGGTCTGCTCGGCGGCCCGCTGCCAGCTGAAGGTGTGAGCGTGCCGCACGGCCGCGGTCGACATCCGCCGACGCTCGGCTTCATCGGTCACCAGCCGCTCAAAGGCGCGCGCGTAGTCCTCCGGGTCGTGTCCGGCGAGCAGTACGCCGGTGTCGCCGTCACGCACGGCGGTCGTGAGCCCGCCGACGGCCGCCGCCACCACCGGGGTTCCGCAGGCCTGCGACTCCACGGCGACCAGCCCGAAGGACTCGCTGTACGACGGCACGCACACCACCGTGGACGCGGCGTACCACTGAGCGAGCTCGGACTGCGTCACCGGCGGGACGAAGCGCACGACGTCCGCGATGCCCAGGCCCCGGGCCAGGTCGGCCAGCGCGGACGGCGCGTCGAGGCCGTTCCCGGACGGGCCGCCGACGACCGGCACCACGAGGCGCTCACGCAACCCAGGACGTCGTCGGAGCATGACCGCCGCTGCGTGCAGCATCAGGTCGGGCGCCTTGAGCGGCTGGATCCGGCCGACGAAGGTCAGGACGGTGGCGTTCGGGGCGATCCCGAGTCGCCGCCGCGCCGCCTCCTGGTCCGTCGGCCGGAAGGTCTCGAGGTCGACACCCGGATGCACCACGCTGATCCGCTCGGGATCCGCGCCGTACCTCCGTACCAGCTGGGCGGACTCGTCCTCGGTGCTGGCGACCAGGTGGTCCGCCGCGCTCACGATCTGCTCCTCGCCGACCACCCGGCCGAAGGGCTCGGGGAGATCGCCCTCGGCCAGCGCGGCGTTCTTCACCTTGGCCATCGTGTGCATCGAGTGCACGAACGGGATGCCCCACCGGTCGCTGACCAGCGCACCGACCTGACCGGCCAGCCAGTAGTGCGAGTGGAGGACGTCGTACCAGCCGAGCTCGTGCTGGGCCTCGACCCGCAGCAGGTCACGGGCGAACGTGCAGAGCTGGCCGGGGAGGTCCTCCTTGGCGAGCCCCTCGTACGGTCCGGCGGCGACGTGGCGCACCATGACGTCCGGGGCGACCTGGACCTCCGCCGGGAGACCGCTGGACGTGGCGCGGGTGAGGATCTCGACCGCCACGCCGAGCCGGGCGAGTCGCTTGGCGAGCTCGACGACGTAGACGTTCATGCCCCCGGCGTCCCCGGTGCCGGGCTGGTCGAGCGGCGACGTGTGGACGCTGAGCATCGCGACACGCTTCATCAGGACACGCCACCTCCTACGAGTACCTGAACGGTCTCGGAGGGTGAGGCATTCCCGGCCGTACGGCGCAGGTCAGACCTCCGCCGGTGCGAATGCGAGCGACGCGCGCAGGGCGTCGATCCGGTCGAGGTCGGCGCGGTACCAGATCCAGGCGCCGCGGCGTTCGGAGCGTACGGCGCCGGCTTCGCGCAACACCTTCAGGTGATGGCTGACAGTCGGCTGGCTCTTTCCCACCAGCGGCACGAAGTCACACGCGCAGATCCCGTCGTCCCCCGCGCGCAGCAGGCTGCTCATGATCTGCACCCGGACCGGGTCGGCGAGCGCCTTGAACTGACCGGCCAGTTGCGCGGCCTCGTCCTCGCCCAGCACGGGACCGGAGAGCGGGGGACAGCACACTGGGGCAACGGTAGTCTCCATGACGCCATTGTATTGACGTCCTTCAATGGGCGGGCCGCGAGCGCCGGATCAGCTGCTGGTCAGCGACCGGACCGTGGGACGCACGTCGAGGACGTAGACCAGCGCGGCGATGGTGCCGATCAGGTTGAGCAGGTTGATCGGATACCAGAACAGCATGTGCGCCACCAGGAACAGTCCGAGCACCAGCAGCCAGAAGTTCTTGGTCTGCTTGTCGGCCGCGGGGTACACCTGCGCGGGCCGTCCGAGCGTGTCGAGGAAGGCGAGCGCCTTGACCCCGAACAGCACGAAGCTGACCACCAGCATGATGGTGTTCTCGATCATGAACGGGTTGAACACAGGACCAGCCTAACGGGTGAACGGCCACGGCCCCCGACTCCGAGGGAGCCGGGGGCCGGGCAGCACCACCTATCGCCGCGGTTTACTTGGCTTACTTGGTGGTCTTCTTGGCCGCGGACTTCTTCGCCGTGCTCTTCGTGGTCTTCTTCGCGGCCGGCTTCCTGGCCGTCGAGGTGCCGGTCGAGCCGGTGCTCTTCGTGCGCTTTGCGGTGGATGTGCCGTTCTGCGGCGCGCTGGTCGGGCCGCCCTTCACCCGCTCGATGGTCCGCTTCACCTGGGTCTGCAGGTCGACCTGCTCCTCACGGATCCGGTCGACCAGCTCCTTACCGCGGGCAGCCAGATCGTCGTACGTCGACCCGGCCTGCGAGACCAGGTCGTTCACCGTGGACTGCGCCTTGGACGGCACCGCCCGGACGTCGGCGGCCACGGACTTCACGTCCTCGGTCATCTTGGTGACGCGCTCCGAGGCCGATTCCGGCATCTTGGGTTCGACGTTGAGCTTCGACAACCGGTCCTGTGCGTCCGACCTGGCGTCGCGGATCTTCTCCACCACCAGCTCGCCGGCTCCTACTGCGGCGTACACCGGGGTCGGGGTCTTGAGATTCTCGTACACGGGCATGCAAATCTCTCCTTGGATTGGGTTTCAGGCCTCGGCCTGATCGATCGGGGAGTCAGTGGTCGCGTCGTTCTCGCGGCGGAACGACGCGTAGATGTCAAGCAGTACCTGCTTCTGGCGCTCGGTCAGCCCGACATCGGCGAGCACGGCCTTACGCACCGACTGCGCACCGTCGTCCGAACCGGCGTCCAGAATGCCGGCCCGTACGTAGAGCGTCTCCGCCGAAATCCGCAGCGCCTTGGCGAGCTGCTGGAGCACTTCGGCCGAGGGCTTCCGCAGGCCGCGCTCGATCTGGCTGAGGTACGGATTGGAGACCCCGGCCTGTTCGGCGAGCTGCCGCAACGAGAGCTGCGCCTCACTGCGCTGCTCCCGCAGATACTCGCCGAGGTTTCCGACGGTCTTGCCGACGTTGAGCTTGGCCATGTCCACCAGTGTGCTTGCAATAGTTAGCGCTTTGCAAGCTTGATCCGGGTGAGGGTCGTCACGTCGGGAACGAGGTGCTTTCCTCGAGCACGGGACGTACGACGCCGACCGGATCGCCGCCACCCAACACTGGCGACTCGGCGAGCTCGTCCAGGACCGGATGCTCAAGGCCAAGCCGCCGCAGGGCGCCCGCCATCACCACCGGCCGGGCACGCCTCTCTCCGTCGTCGATCTTGAGCGCGACCGCGCGCCCGTCCGGAAACGCGGCGGCGTGACACCCCTCGGCACCCGCCTTGCAGATCGCGCCCGGAAGCGCGCGCAGCAGCTGGGACTCATCCCTCCGGCTGCCCGACACGTGCTCTGGGAACTCCCGGACGGCGGCGGCAACGATGCCTTCCGGGGTGTCCGGGCCGGCGAGCGCCAGCCGGCGGAACGCGCGCGCCACCCCGGTAAGCGTCGACGAGAACAGCGGGGCGCCGCACCCGTCCACTCCGACCACGTCGACGCCCACACCGGTCAGCTCCTCGAAGGCGGTCCGGATCGCCACCTGCAGCGGGTGTTCCGGGTCTCGATAGGTCGCGGTGTCCCAGCCGTTGACCACGCAGGTCGCCAGCATCCCGGCGTGCTTGCCGCTGCAGTTCATCAGCAACGGCGACGCCCGTACCCCGTCGCGGACCACCTCGTCCCGCCGCCAGTCCTCGAGGGGGTACGCCGCCGGGGTGGGCAGCGCCGTCTCGTCCAGCCCGGCACCGGCCAGGATCCGGCGTACGCCGTCCAGGTGGAACGGCTCCGCCGAGTGCGACGACGCCACCAGCGCGAGCAGCTCGGGAGCGAGGTCGAGACCGCATCGCAGCATGCCGACCAGTTGCATCGGCTTGTTGGACGAACGCGGAAGGATCGTCGACTCGACCGCACCGACGGACCACGCCTCCGACCCGTCGTGGTCGAGGGCCACGACCGAGCCGTGATGCCGGGACTCGACGAACCCGGAGCGCACCACCTCGGCGACGACCACGGGCTCGGACACGACCGTCGAGAATACGCGGTTCCGCCGTGACACAATCGCCGACGTGTCAGAGTCTCTACCGCAGTGGACGCCCGACGCCCGCGAGCTCGGCGACCTGGAGCTGATCACGAACGGCTCCCTGGCGCCGATCAAGGGGTTCCTGGACCCGACGGACGCCACGGACACCTCCCCGATCACGCTCGCCGTACCGGCCGAGCTCGCGGGGCGGGCCCGCGACGCGGGGGCGATCGAGCTCACCGACCCCGAGGGCGTGCCGCTGGCGCAGGTCACGGTGGAGAGCACGTACGACGCGGGTGAGGGCCGGGTCGGGATCGCGGGTCCCGCGACCGCGCTGGCCCATCACGAGTTCGGGGCGTTCCGGCGGCTGTTCACGGGCCCGGGAGCCGTGGTCGACGTCCACGACGGCCGCCCGCTGATCGCGGTGCCGGTGGTCGAGCCGCTCACCTCGTCCGCGATCGCGGACATCCGGCGCGCGCTCGGGGACCAGCAGCACGGGATCGCGGTCCTGCTTCCGCTCGTCGGCGAGGGCTCGCCGCGCGGGGTGTCGGCGGCCGGGCTGATCCGGGCGACGCTGGCGGCAGCGGAGGAGATCGGGGACGCCGAGGTGGTCGCCGTACCGCTGGCTCGCCGAGACGACGACGCCGCCGACCGCCGACTGCGGGACTTCGTCGCCGAGCACTACGCCACGGCGGGCGTGCTCGACTATCGCAACGAGGGAGAGTCCCCGGACGCGATCCGACGGATCGTCGACCAGGACCGGCCGCCGCGGCATCGACGAGGTGTGGTGGTCTTCTTCACCGGGTTCTCCGGCTCCGGGAAGTCCACGCTGGCCCGGGCTCTGCACGACGTGCTCCTCGAGCGGGGCGGCCGCACGGTGACCTCCCTTGACGGTGACGTCGTGCGCCGTCACCTGTCCGCCGGGCTGGGGTTCTCCCGCGAGGACCGCGAGACCAACATCCGGCGCATCGGATGGGTCGCGGCCGAGATCAGCCGGCACGGCGGGGTGGCGATCTGCTCGCCGATCGCGCCGTTCGACTCCACCCGCCAGGAGGTACGCCGGATGGTCGAGGCCGCCGGGGGCGGGTTCGTGCTCGTGCACGTGTCGACTCCGATCGAGGAGTGCGAGCGGCGCGACCGGAAGGGGCTGTACGCCAAGGCGCGCGCGGGCGAGATCCCGGATTTCACCGGCATCAGCTCGCCGTACGAGGTTCCCGAAGATGCCACGGTCTCGGTTGACACGACCGGCCGATCCATTGAAGATGCCTTATCTGATGTACTTAAGGTACTTTATGCCGAGGGCTGGCTGACCCGGCCGGGCCCGGACGGTGAACTGCCAGCCCCATAGATCGCTTCCGTTGACCGACGGCCGGCGACAGGACGGAGGTCTCCCCTGGTGGACCAGTCGCTGTTGCTCGTCCTGGTCAGCTTCGCCATCGGGATCGTCGTCGGCATCACCGGCATGGGCGGCGGTGCACTCATGACCCCGGCGCTGGTATTCCTCGGCATCCCCCCGCTGACCGCGGTGTCGAGCGACCTCGTCTCGTCGGCGGTCACCAAGGCCATCGGCGCCGTCGAGCACTGGCGCCAGGGCTCGCCCAACCTCCGGTTGGCGAAATGGCTGGTCATGGGCTCGGTGCCGACGGCGTTCGCCGGCGCGTTCATCATCCGGGCCGTCGGCGGGGAAGGCGACGCCGTACAGACCTTCGTGAGGACGGCGCTCGGCGCCACCCTGCTGCTGACCGCCGTGACCTACACCCTGCGGCTGGCGATTCAGCTTCGCGAAACCGTCCGGGCGAACGGCAAGGAGCGAGACCCGAATCCCCCCGTACGGCCCCTTCCCACCCTGCTCGTCGGCATGATCGGCGGTCTGCTGGTCGGCCTGACCTCGGTCGGGAGCGGCTCCTTGATGATGGTGTCGCTGCTGCTGCTCTATCCGGGCATGCTCGCGGCGCGGATGGTCGGCACGGACCTGGTCCAGTCGATCCCGCTCATGGTCGCCGCTTCGGCCAGCCATCTACTGGTGGGGGAGGTCGACTGGGGCGTGGTCATCCCGCTCATCGTCGGCGGGATCCCGGGCACGTACGTCGGTGCGCGGATCGCGGTCCGGGTCTCAGAGGGGATCGTGCGGCGCGGCATCGTCATCGTGCTCTCGTTGACCGCTCTCAAGCTCCTCGACGTTCCCGACCTGGTCACCATCGCCGCCGGCGTACTGCTCGTCACCGTCGGCCCGCTGGTGTGGGGGCTGGTGCGCCGGGCGCACGGCCTGCCGATGTTCGCCGGCCGGGACGGCGCCGGGCTGTCGAGCAGGAACCTGTGACCGATCGTGCGACTCTCCCCAACTCGGGCGAATGCCTCACGACTTCGCACTGTGACGCCGTACCCTCTAGGATGACGGCTGCCTTTCGACAGAAGGACGACGTTCTCTATGACCATCGTTACCCATACCGACTACCGCCTGAGCCACCTGGACGAGCTCGAGGCGGAGTCCATCCATATCTTCCGCGAGGTCGCGGCCGAGTTCGAGAAGCCGGTCCTGATGTTCTCCGGCGGCAAGGACTCCATCTGCATGATGCGGCTCGCCGAAAAGGCGTTCTATCCCGCGAAGATCCCATTCCCGGTGCTGCAGATCGACACCGGCTACGACTTCGCCGAGGTGCTGGCGACCCGTGACCGCTGGGTGGACCGTCTCGGCGTACGCCTGATCGTCGCCTCCGTCGAGCAGGCGATCAAGGACGGCGTGGTCGTCGACGACGGCAAGACCAGCCGCAACCGGCTGCAGACCGGTACCCTGCTGCACACCATCGAGGACGAGGGCTTCACCGCGGCCTTCGGCGGCGGGCGCCGGGACGAGGAGAAGGCGCGAGCCAAGGAGCGGGTCTACTCCCACCGCGACGAGTTCGGCCAGTGGGACCCCAAGATGCAGCGCCCCGAGCTGTGGTCGCTGTACAACGGGAAGATCCGCGAGGGCGAGCACATGCGGGTGTTTCCGCTGTCCAACTGGACGGAGCTGGACGTCTGGCACTACATCGGCCGGGAGCAGATCGAGATCCCGTCGATCTACTTCGCGCACGAGCGCGAGGTGTTCGACCGCGACGGCATGCTGCTGTCCACCAGTGAGTACGTCACACTCAAGGCGGACGAGGTGCCCGAGGTTCGTACGGTGCGCTTCCGTACGGTCGGGGACATGACGCTCACCGGCTGCGTAGAGTCGACGGCATCCACGATTGACGAGATCATTGACGAGATCGCGGTTGCGCGCGTCACCGAACGCGGCGCTACCCGAGGCGACGACCGCTTCAGCGAGGCCGCGATGGAGGACCGCAAGCGAGAGGGTTATTTCTGATGGCGACAAGCGATTCGTCCATCTCGGGCAGGCCCTCGATGGCTGGGCCTGATTCGTCCATCTCGGGCAGGCCCTCGATGGACCTGCTTCGGTTCGCCACCGCAGGCTCGGTGGACGACGGCAAGTCCACGCTGATCGGGAGGCTGCTTCTGGACTCGAAGCAGATCTTCGAGGACCAGCTGGAGGCGGTCGAGAGAACCTCGAAGGAGCGCGGGTTCGACTACACCGACCTGGCGCTGCTCACCGACGGGCTGCGCTCCGAGCGTGAGCAGGGCATCACGATCGACGTGGCATACCGCTACTTCGCGACGCCGCGGCGCAAGTTCATCATCGCCGACACGCCCGGTCATGTGCAGTACACCCGCAACATGGTCACCGGTGCCTCGACCGCGGATCTGGGTCTGGTCCTGGTCGACGCCCGGCAGGGCATGACCGAGCAGTCCCGTAGGCACGCGGTCATACTGTCGCTGTTGCGGGTCCCGCACCTCGTGCTGGCGGTCAACAAGATGGACCTCGTGGACTACTCCGAGGAGGTCTTCGAGAAGATCCAGGCCGACTTCACGTCGTTCGCCACCAAGCTCACGATCCCCGACCTCACGGTCATCCCGATCTCCGCGCTCAAGGGCGACAACGTGGTCGAGCGGTCCGAGCGGATGCCGTGGTACGACGGCTCGTCGCTGCTGCACCACCTGGAGCACATCCACGTCGCGTCCGACCGCGACCTGGTCGACACCCGGCTCCCCGTCCAGTACGTCGTACGCCCGAAGTCCGACGACTTCCACGACTATCGGGGGTACGCCGGCCAGATCGCGGGCGGTGTGCTCAAGCCCGGTGATGAGGTACTCGTACTACCCAGCGGGTTCACCTCGAGGATCGCGGCCATCGACGCCTTCGACAAGGAGGTTGACGAGGCCTTCCCGCCGATGTCGGTCACGGTCCGGCTCGAGGACGACCTGGACGTGTCGCGCGGTGACATGATCTGCCGGCCACAGAACGCACCGACCCCCAGCCAGGACATCGACGCCATGGTGTGCTGGATGGCCAACGAGCCTAAGCTCCGGCAGCGGCAGAAGCTGGCCTTCAAGCACACCACCCGCACCGGCCGGGTGATGGTCAAGGATCTCCAGTACCGGCTCGACGTCAACACGCTGCACCGCGACCTCGACGCCACCGAGCTCGGCCTGAACGAGATGGGTCGCGTGCAGTTGCGGACCACCGTCCCCCTGCTGTGCGACCCGTACGAGAAGAACCGCACCACCGGTTCATTCGTACTGATCGACGAGGCCACCGGCGTCACCGTCGGCGCGGGAATGATCAACTGAGTCAGGTCGGTCGGGCCGCGAGCAGCACCTGCACCTCCTCGTCGGTGACTTCGCCGAAGTCGGCGTACCATCGGCCGACCCAGCCGAAGTGCCTCGACGTGATCGGGAAGACCGCCCGGTCGGCGACCTCACTGAGCCGGCCGACCACCTCGGTGGGCGCGACCGGCGCGGCCAGCACGAGCGCGGTCACTCCCGCCTTGCGTACCGCCAGGCAGGCGGATCGCGCGGTCGCGCCGGTGGCGACGCCGTCGTCCACCAGCACAACCTGACGGCCGGCCAGCTTCAACGGTGGACGGTCGTCGCGGTAGGCCCGTTCCCGGCGGTGCAGCTCGGCAAGCTCGCGTTCGGTCAGAGCATCGAGCGCGACGTCGTCGAGGCCATACGTCACCGCCAGCTCGTCGTCGACCACACGGGTGCCGCCGCTGGCGATCGCCCCGATGGCCAGCTCCCGGTGGCCGGGCGCGCCCAGCTTGCGCACACACAGTACGTCGAGCTCGCCGCCCAGAACGCGGGCTACCTCCGCGGCGACGACGACCCCGCCTCGGGGGAGGCCGAGAACGAGAGGGTTCGGCTCGAGGCCCAGTCGTTCGAGATGCGACGCCAGTTCTCGACCGGCTTGGGACCGGTCCTCGTACGGCGGCTTCCCGAACACGTACCCAGCCTGTACCTACAGCGTCGCGTCGGCAACCGACACGGTCGCCGTCGGAGAACATGGTCAGACGCGATCGCCATATTTTCTTTTCCACAAATGCAGATCGTGGGGCTCGTCTGTCGGTGGGACGGTTTAGAGCCGAAAGCCCGTTCGAGACAATCTCGAGCTGGCGACCCGCGCGTGGGCGACCCTCCAGGCACTGCGCGACTAGCCGAGATTGCAGAAATGGCCGACACCCCCCCTCGCGCCGAGATTGCAGTTGTGGTCGACCACGACTTCCCTGATTTTCTTTTCCACAGTGCTGGTTTTCGGGGGGTGTGGTTGTCGGTGGGATCGTCTAGTGTCGAAAGACATGTTCG
>WHTJ01000092.1 GCA_009377795.1 Propionibacteriales bacterium
AACCATATGGCGCCGGCCGCGATGATCACGGTCGTCGGCGAGCACGTCTTCCCCTTCCTGCGAACGCTCGGCGGTGAGGGCTCGACCTACGCCACCCACATGCGTGACGCCGAGTTATTGTCAAGAGTTGTGGACGGGTTTCTCCGAGATGTTCAGGCGGCGCACTCTCCGATGGTGGCTTCGTCGTCCTGGTCGGTGTGGTCCTCGCTCCTTTCGGCTGGGCGCGGGCACGACTACTCCGAAGAGAAAGTCGTTCCAGATGTCAGTGAACTGGAACACCCCGACGACGACGAATGCGGGCCAGGGACACGGCAGGACCATCCGATTGAACGTGGCGACCACGCCCGCCCCGTCAACGCGAGTCGCTTCGATGAGGTCGGTCGGCAGGCTCGCAGAGTAGTTGCCCGACACGTTCGGCGACGCACCCTCGACGACGGGGACCAGCCGAAGCTGCACGCGTAGGTGATCCGCGACGTGATCGCTGAGGCGGTGATCGACGACGTGGCGGGACGGGCGACGTCACCTCAGGTAGTCCTCCAACCTCAGGCCCTCCAGATTTGGGATGCGCATCCGCGCGTAGCGGGCCCGGTCGCTGTCCGGCGGGATTGTGGCGTCCATCCCCATCTTCGAGGTGACACCGTTGTCCGTGGACGGGTCTAGGCTGCTGCCTCTGGCGTTCGGCACGACCAGCAGGTCGCGCTGGGCCTGGAACCGACTCGAGCAGGCCCACTCCACGTCCTCGTCGTCGAAGATGTCCACGTCGCTGTCGACGACCGTGACCAGCTTGAGGATCGACTGCTGCGTGAAGGCGGCGAGGATCAGGTTGGCGACCTCGCCGGGTCGTGGCTGGTCGACCGAGACGACGGCATGCGTGCGGCACGACCCACCCTCGGTGAGCCGGACGCCCACGACCCGCCGGTTGAGCCTGCGGAGCGCCTTCAGCAGGCGTGCTTCCCGGGCGATCCCACCGATGAGGAAGTGCTCCCGGCCGCCAGACAGGATCGTCTGGAAGATGGCGTCGTGTCGTCGGTGGATGGCGCGGACCTCGATGACCCGCCCGGGGGCGGCCGGCCCGTAGGTTCGCGGGTACTCGCCGAACGGCCCCTCTGGACGGCGCTCCCCGGGAAGCACGTGGCCTTCGATGACGATCTCGGTGTCCGCGGGGATGGGCAGGTCGACGGTCTTCCCGTGCGCCACGGGCAGGGGTGTGGCGCGCAGGGCACTGGCGACCTGCAGCTCGTCCATGTCGGGTCCGGTGGATGCCTGCGAGGCGAGATGCAACAGCGGGTCGACGCCAATGAGAACCGCCACCTCCAGCGGCTGGGCGCGCTCGTCGCAGCGGGCGAGGATATCGCTGAGCCGCCCCGGGAGCACGAGCGCGCGGAGCTCCCTGGCAGCCACCACTTGCAGCCGGTTGATCGAGCAGTTCGTCGCGCCGGTGTCGGGATCGCGGGCGAGCACCACGCCCGCGCTGATGTAGGCCCCGGCGTCGAGCTCGTGGTGGGTGGGAATCGGCAGCGATGCGAGGCCGTCTGTCTCGGTGTGCTCGAAGACGGGGGCGTCGACGACCTGCGCCAGCGGACGTGGTTCCTGCTCGGCACGCATGTAGCGCTCCAGCAGCCCGTCAACCGGGACATCGGCCGCGGCGGCGAAGGCGGCCCGGTTCGGCGCGGAGCTCCCGACGACGCGCAGCGCGGATCCGGCAACGCTCTCGAACAGGACCGGCCCCTGTCCGTCGAGCAGTCGGAGGAGGCCGGCAATCTCGAACTCGGTGTTGACCTGCCGGTTGATGCGGATCAGCTCTTCGGCCTCGTCCTGCCGCGCGAGCCAGGCGCGCAGTGATTGGTGGTGCGGCCAGCGGCCGACGGCGTCGTCGCGGTCACGAGCCATCGCTGCCTCCCCTCCCGTCGGAGTCCGGATGCAGCGGCTCGTAGTCGCCGGCGATCAGCTTGCGCCGCAGCACCTTGCCGACGGGGCTCTTCGGGATGTCAGCGACGAGCACGACCTGCTTGGGCCGCTTGTACGACGAAAGAACGCTGCCTTCGGCGCCCAGCCAGCGGTGGATCCCCTCTGCAGCACCCGCCGGATCGTCTCGCCGGCTCGGCACCACGAAGGCGGTGACTGCCTGGCCCCAGCGCTGGTCGGGAAGCCCCGCTACGGCGACCTCGGACACCTCGGGGCACCTGGCAAGCACGTCTTCGACCTCGACCGGGTGGACGTTCTCGCCGCCAGTGATGATCATGTCATCGACGCGGCCGACGATCCACAGATCGCCCGCCTCGTCGATCGTTCCGAGGTCGCCGCTGCGGTACCAGCCATCGCGCAGCGCCCGCTCGTCGGCGTCCGGCCGCTGCCAGTACCCCTGGAACGCCTCGTCGGAGGCCAGCGAGGCGAGCACCTCACCATTGTCGCCGGGCCTCGGCGGCTCACCCGGCACGTGTTCGTCCGTCTCCGGTGGTGCCAGGCGGAGACGGGAGAAGATGCCGGGACGTCCCGCGCTGCCGGGCTTGGTGGCGGCGTCCTGCTCGATGGAGAACGTGTAGACCTCGCTCGACCCGTAGTGGTTGATGAAGACCTCCGGTTGTAGCGACTCGGCGAGCTCCTCGGTAAGCGTGGAGGTCATGGCGGCGCCGGCGTAGCCGATCTTGCGGACCCACCGCCCGGCCTCGTGCAGGCGGCCGGTCTGATGCAGCGCCCAGAACGCGGTGGGCACGAGGTACAGGCTGGTCACCTGTTCGGACTCGAGGAGGGCCAGGCCCGTGTCGGCGTCGAACGCTGGCAGCTCGACGAACGTGCCGCCGACGAGGATCATCGACAGCAGGGAGCGCAGCCCCATCGTGTGGTACATCGGCATGGCGCCGAGGGTCCGTTCACCGTCGGCATACCGAGCCTGGATGACGTGGGCGATGGAAGCGGCCATCTCGTTCCGCTGGCTCCTGGGCACGCCCTTCGGCCGCCCGGTCGTGCCGGAGGTGTAGAGCAGGACGCTGGGATCCTGCTCGCCGACGTCCACCTGGGGTGGGGCGTCGGTCTGCCGGTCGACCAGCTCGTCGAACGGGATGGCACCCTCCGCCAGCGCCGGCCCTGCATGCAGGTTCGGGGGCCGGTGGTCCTGCTCGGCGAGGCTGCGCTGGGCGAGGCTCACGGTCGTGTCATCGGTGATGACGACGCTCGGCCGGCAGTCGCCGATGCAGTAGCCGAGCTCCTCGGGCGCCAGCCGGACGTTGAGGGGCGTGGACATCGCGCCCAGCTTCTGGGCCGCTAGGTGGGTGGAGGCCAGGACCTCGGTGTTGGACAGGAACATCGCGACCGGGTCGCCGGGCCGGACGCCCAACCCCAGAAGCGCCCGCGCGATCTTGTTGGTCCGGGCGTCCCACTCGCGGTAGCTGAGCCGGCCGTCAGCGGACACCACGCCGGGGCGGTCGGGGTACCGCTCGGCCGTCAAGCTCAGGGCGGTTCCGAGATCCATGGATCTGCCTCCTGGTTAGCGCACTGCTCGTCCTTCAGAACCGGTGGGTGGCGGCAAGGTAGACGGGCTCACCTTTCGCTCGACCTCCGTGGGGTCAGGTGGGACGTGATCCGCCGGCGGACCCGGGCGAGCCTGCGACGCAGTGCTGAAAGGACCATGCGCAGTGCGCTGGGCGCCTGCTGGCGCGCCGTGCCCGGGGTCCCGCTGGCGGCATCCCCCAGCGCTGCGGAGAACTGCTCGAACAGGACGGCGCTGACGTCGTCCGCCAGTGAGCGGCCGAACTGCGCGACCCGTCCCGCGAGGAAGACGTCCGCCGTCGCGGTGATCCGGCTCGTCCAACCATCCTCGTCAACGCAGACGCGGATGTCGGCGCGCACGCTGCCGCCACCTGGGTCGTCCCCCGCGGCCAGGACTCTCAAGCGACGGCTGTCGGCGTCCCGCTCGACGACGTGGGCGAGGCCGACGAACTGCAGCCGGACGGGTCCGAGGCTCACCCGGGCCCGACCCCGGTAGCGGTCGCCGCCGAGCGTGTCCGTGAGCTCGGCGCCCGGCAGGCACGTCGCGACGAGCGGCGCGTCGTCCAGCACGTTCCATACGTCGCGGGGCGACGCGTCGACGTCGGTGCTGATCTCGACCGCGACGGTCGGTTCCCCGGGGGGCAGTCGGATCTCGTCCGGCTCGTCGGCTGGCGCACTGGATGGCGAGTCCTTGGCGGCGGTGCGCACGCCGTTGCCCGGTAGTCGGCCGAGCAGCGTCCGCGGTGCGCAGTTCCCCGGCCCGGGGATGCCGTCGGGACAAGCCCGGGAGACGTCGGCGACGGCTTCGACGATGCCCCGGTAGCCGGTGCATCGGCACAGCACTCCGGACAGCTCTTCCGGCAGCTTGTCCTCAGGCGTGTCGGGGGACAGCGTGAGCAGGTCGTAGGCGCTCAGCAGGAAGCCCGGCGTGCAGAACCCGCACTGCAGGCCGTGCCGGCGGGAGAAGGCCTCCTGGAGCGGGTGCAGGTCGTCGGGGCGGCCGAGCCCTTCGACCGTCACCACGTCGGCGTCCTGCAGCTGACAGGCGAACAGCAGGCACGCACGGGCGGCTTCGCCGTCCACCAGCACCGTGCACATCCCGCAAACCCCGTGCTCGCAGCCGAGGTGCGTGCCCGTCAGCCCGAGCCGATCCCGCAGCGCATCGGCCAGAGTCAGACGTGGAGGCACGTGCAGGTCCACCGGCGTCCCGTTGACGGTGAGCTGCACCGCCACCCGGCTGTCTGCTGCCACCAGCCCGGTCGGCGCCGGACGGGGTGAGGGCGCCGAGTTGCGAGCTCGACCGTCCTGGCGGGGGATCCGTGCCGTCATGGCACCCCCTGGGTGGCGTCGACCGCCCGCAGGTACGCCAAGGTGAGCTCTTGTGCCGCCAGGGCGGCGACGAGGCGGCGGCGGTAGCCGCGGCTGCCGTGGATGTCCCCGCTGGTCGTGACGAGCTGCTCGGCGATCGCCGGCGTGTCGCGCATCAGCGAGGTGGTGATCGCGCGGCGGTCGGTGTCCGGACCGGCCGCTCCGGTTGCACTCCGGAGCACCTCGCGGGCGTCCCAGGTGACCGGCGTGTCCGAGACGCCGAAGGCGGTCATGTCCGCGCGGAGGATCTCGTCGCCGGCAGCCCGCACGTGCACCGTCACACCCGCGAGCGCGTAGTCGCCGTGGCGTCGGGAGATCTCCGCGAACGCGTACCCGTCCTCGGCGGTGGCGGTGGGGAACCGCACGCTGGTGAGCATCTCGGCCGGGCCCAGCACGGTGGTCATCGCGGAGGTGAAGAACGTCCGTGCCGGAACAGTGCGGGTCCCTTGCTGGTTCGCGATCTGGAGCTCGGCCTCGACACAGCAGGCGACCGCGGGCAGCTCGGCGGCCGGGTCGCCGTGCGCAAGGCTGCCGCAGACCGTGCCCCGGCTGCGGACCTCGCGGTGACCTATCCAAGGCATCGACAGCCGGAGCAACGGCACCGCTGCGGTGGCGGGATGCCGCTCCAGCTCCCGTTGCCGCACGGTGGCGCCCACTTCGAGGGCGCCGCCCCGTCGCTCGACCCCGGGGACGTCCTCCACCGCGTTGATGTCCACGATGGTGGCCGGGCGTGCCAGGCGCATCGCCAGGACGGGGACCAGGGATTGCCCGCCGGCCAGGATCTTGGCGTCCGGCTCATCGCGGGACAGGTGCTCCACGACCCCTGCGACACTGGCGGGGCGAACGTAGGCGAACGGAGGTGCCTTCACCCGCGCTCACCGACCCTTGAACTTGGGCTTGCGCTTCTCGTTGAACGCGGCGACGCCCTCGGCGAAGTCGTCGCTGGAGCGCAGCATCGCGTAGGCCTTGCGCTCGAGCTCGATGCCGGTGTAGAGGGGGCCGTCGACGCCGCGGTCGAGAACCTCCTTCGCGGTTCGCATCGCCAGCGGCGAGTGCCCCAGCAGCACGTCGAGGATGCGCTCGACCTCTGCCTTGAGCGCCGCCTCGTCTGCGGCGGTCGACGCTGTGATCCCCCACTCCTCGGCCTGCTGGGCGGAGATGCGCTCACCGGTGAGGACGTGGTACTTCGTCCGGGACAGGCCGATGAGTCGCGCGAGCCGCTGGGTGCCCCCGCTGCCGGGGATCATCCCGAGCTTCATTTCCGGTAGGGCGAACTGGCTGCGCGCAGTCGCCACCCGGATGTCGGCTGACAGGGCGAGCTCCAGTCCCACGCCGAAGCAGTAGCCGTCCACCGCAGTGATCACAGGCTTGGCGCTGCGGGCCGGGGCGGTGATGTCCTGCCCCAGGTCGGTGAAGTCGACCGGTTCGATCTCCACGAACCCGGCGATGTCGCCACCTGAGGTGAAGTGCGCGCCCTCACCCCGGATCACCACCGCGTTGACGTTCGGATCTGCGTCGATGGCCGCGAACCGCTCCGCCACGCGACGGCGCATCTCCATGGTGACGACGTTGTACCTGCCGTTGTCCAGGGTGAGGTTGACCACTCGGCCTTCGTGCGTGACGTCGTGGTGGACGTGTCCTCCGGTGAGTGCCATAGGTCGGGTCCTTGCGCCGGGAGCGGATCAGCCTGATGAGGCAGCTCGGGCGGGATGGGGGGCGGGAACACCGCCGTCATCGCGGTCTCCGATGAGGTCGTGCAGGATGCTGCCGTGCAGCGGCAGGCTGGTGACCTGCACGCCCAGGGCGGACAGGGCGTCGGCAACCGCGTTGGCCACCGCGACCGGGAAGCTCATGCTCGAGCCCTCGCCGCAGCCCTTGGCGCCCAGCGCCGTCACAGGTGAGGGGGTCTCGAGGTGGTCGCTGACCAGCGGGAAGCTAGCCTCCGCCGCCGTGGGGCACAGGTAGTCCATGAACGTGGCGGTGACGGGCTGGCCGGAGCCGGAGTAGGCTAGCTCTTCGTACAGCGCGCCGCCAAGGCCGTGGACGAGGGCTCCCCGGATTTGTCCCTCGAGCAGGACGGGGTTCAGGATCGTGCCGGCGTCGTGGACGGTGGACACGAGCTCGATGGACGGCTCGAGGGTGTGCACATCGATTCGGCACACGACGACCTCCGTGCCGAAGCCGTAGCACAGGCTTGAATTGATCTGATCGTGGCGGGTGGCGGCCGTGGCCTGCGGCGGCGTGAAGGCCGCCTCCTCGTAGAGCCGTGCCGTTGCACCGGCGGGCAGCGAGCCGGGGTCCCAGTGCACGAGGCCGGCTGCGTGCCGGAACGAGAGTGCGCGGTCGGCATCGGCGCGGTGGCGCACCTGGGATTCGGCCAGCTTGAGCTCGTCGGCGGGGACGTCGAGGTGCACGGAGGCTGCCAGCCGGATGGTCGTGGCGATGCGGTCCGCGGCCTCGATCAGGGCGCTGGTCACCAGCGGTGCGAACCGCGAGGAGTAGCTGCCGGAGCTGATCGTCCAGGGTGTGGACTCGGTGTCCATGCTGACGACCGCGCGCACGTTGTCGTGGTGGAGCCCCAGGCGGTCGGCGACCACCTGCCGGGCAACGGTGGCATGCCCCTGTCCTTGTGGCACTGAGCCGAGCAGTACGGTCACCAGGCCGTACGGGTCGACGCTGATGCGGACGTGCTCCGTGGAACCGGACTTCTGCCGACCCGGCGGGCGATCTTCGGTGGGCGTGGCCAGGTCGACGTAGCCGATGTTGGTCGCGGACGGATCCACGATCGTGGCGATGCCGATGCCGACCAGCTCGCCGCGTGCACGTGCCTCCCTCTGCTCGGCGCGGAGGCGTTCGTAGTCGACGTTCTTCAGCGCCCGCTCGAAGGCCTCGTGGTACTCGCCGGAGTCGTACACCCCACCGGTGGGGGTGTGATAGGGAAAGGCGTCCGCACCGATCAGGTTGCGTCGCCGGATCTCGGCTGGGTCCAGCTGGCAGTCCTTCGCGGCTTCGTCGACGAGGCGCTCGAGCCCGAAGTACAGCTGCTGGCCTCCGAACCCGCGGTTCAGCCCGGTCGGGGTCTTGTTGGTGACGACCGCTCGTGCGCGGATCTGGACCGCGTCGATGTGGTAGGCGCCGGTGATGTTGCCGAAGCACCGATACAGCGTGCTGGGCTCGGGAGGACGCAGGTACGCGCCCACGTTGTCGACCAGGTCGACCCGCAGAGCCTGGAACGTGCCGTCCTCTGCAAGCGCCAGCTGGCAGCGCATGGCACGGTCCGATCCGGCGGAGCTGCCGACGAGATGCTCGAGACGGTCCTCCGTCCAGCGGACCGGGTGGCCCGCGTGTTTGCTGGCAAGCGCCATCAGCGCCACGTAGGGGTAGACGGCTGACTTGATGCCGAACCCTCCGCCGATGTCGGGCGGGACGATGATTCGCAGGCGCGAGACCGGTATGCCGAGACAGCCGGCCAGCACCGGGACCATCGAGAACGGCCCGTGAAAGTTTGCCCAGCTGGTGACCTCGGGCCCGTCCCCCGAGTCCCGCCACTCCGCGATCACGCTGTAGCACTCCATCGGAGTGGATGAGTACCGCGGGAAGGAGAACTCACGGTCGATGACGAGGTCGGCCTGCTCGAACCGCTCGTCCGGGTCGCCGAACACGAATGTCCGGTCGGTGGCGACATTCGTGCCCGCCGTCGGGTGCAGCAGCGAGGCGTTCTCGTCGAGGGCCGAGCGGGCGGTCACCACCGTGGGCAGCGGCTCGTAGTCGACCCGCACCACATCGGCGGCGTCCTCGGCGACGTAGCGATCCTCGGCGACGACCACCGCAACCGGCTCGCCCACGTACCGGACCCGGTCGATGGCCAGCGGATAGTACTCCATCGCCACGCGGGTCGTGAGCGGGAACGGACGCAGGCCGGCGCGGACTTCCTCCGGCCCGATCACGGCCACGACCCCGGGGAAGGATCGGGCCCGGGTGAGATCCACCTGCCGGATGAGGGCGTGGGGATGGGGGCTGCGCAGGATCGCGGCCGAGAGCGTGGGCCCGGCGGGATCGAGGTCATCGAGGAAGCGCCCCTGCCCGCACAGCAGCGGGATGTCCTCCACGCGCCCGTGGTGTTGCGCTTCGCTCACGGCGCCTCCGCGTACAGTTCTTTTCGTACGGTCCGAAACAGAGGAGCAATGATCTGTACCGTACGGTGACAACCAGACCATGTCAACACTGCGGCAGCACCCAGGGGATCTCTATCAGATTGCTCAACCCCGTCCGGGGTCATCGCCGTGTTCGATCCTCACAAGGGTGCGCAGAACTTCTCGAGCGATGGCGTACGTGGAGTCGTCTCCTGCCGTCAGGCTGTCGAACTCCATCACGTCGAATCCCACGAGCCGCGCGCCGCTCACCTGGAACGCCTTCCTCAGCGCCCGGAGGAGTCGACGGATTACACGCCCGTCGAGGCCCTTTTGATCCAGGAAGCGAACACCGTGAAGCGCGGAAAGCGCTCCGACGTCCATGTCCCAACTCAGGTACACCGGGCGGTCTTCGGAGAGCAGGTGGCCGAGGCGCTCGAGAAGCAGCCCGTCCATGGACGCAGACGACAGCAGGGCGGTCTGCGACACCTGGACGAGGTTCGCATCGAGCCAGCGATCGCAGAAGTCCAGATACCCGGCCGCACGCTCGTCGTGTGAGCGCGCCAGTGGACGGGCCTCGACATTGCCGATGACGGCGACCTGCCCGCGCGGAACGGTGCCCTCCTCGACAAGTGCGTGCAGGAACGTCCCGCAGTGGAAGACGTCCCGATTGGGAAACGCCTGCCAACCTGGCGGCTTCGGTGCCCGCCCCGTCTCAAACGCGTACATCGCGAGGTCATCGCGAATGCCCTGCGGGATCGCATCCACGTGCGCGTCGACCACCAGAACCGCGAGGTCCTCCCCGTAGCGCTTTCGGAGAGCCCGCACCATGCCCGCGGTGAGCGAGTGATCCACGCCGATCATGGCTGGGATGGAGTCGCCCAATCTGCTGGAAGCCCATGACTCAAGCCGACCGGCCATGAGCTCGCACCCGCCCTCAGCGATGAAGCGGGTGAGGTTCTCCGTCCTCAGCCAATGCAGGTCAGCCGGGTCCGGAAACGCCGAGACCCAGCTCTCTACCGGAAGATGACCGAGGGTGATGTCGGCTCCCAGCGCCTCGGCAAGGACCGAATAGGGATCCTCCGGCAGTGGACCTGCCGACCGGACCGTCTGCACCTTCTTGGCAAGACGTCCCGGCTCAGGGTCCGGATCGAAGAGCGCGCCGAAGGCCGCGATACGTCGCGTCGCTGCTCCCATGGCTCTAGCAGCTCCGGCGACCGACGGCGCCGGGCTCGATGCAACACGACGGTGAGCACCGCATGGTCACCCTTGCCAGTTGATGTGCTTGACCTCCGTGAACTGCTCAATCCCCTCGATGCCCCGTGTCCGCCCGATCCCTGAGAACTTGTAGGCCAGGATCTTTCCTGTTTCCTGGGTGAGGAACGCCGCGAGGGAGTCTCGCTGCTCCTCGATGGCTGCAGCCCAGGCGAACAACGCCTGGGCGCGCAGAGGGGAGTCCTTCGACCACTCGCTCCGGAACCCCGTGACGGCCCGGGCCAGGACGCCGTCGACGGATTCCGGAGAGCTCTGCTGGATGGTCCCCAACCGCTCCTCGGTGCTCGGATTGAACGACACGAGCACTGATCTGGTCATGGAGTTGATCCTCCGTGACATGCGGGATCGGCAGCGACGCCTCGACGTCGTCAGAGCCTGTCCGGTCGCTGCCAGGGGACGAAGATCGACTGGATGGTGGCCAACAGGAGCTGTGCCACCAGCCCTGTGACCGCGAGCAGAATGAGGCCTGAGTACATGACGCCGAGGTCGAACGTACGCCAGGAGTTCCACACGCGGTAGCCGATGCCGGACTGGGCAGCCACGAACTCCGCCGCGACGATGAGCAGAAACGCCGTCCCCATCGCGATCTTCAATCCGGCAAAGATGGTCGGCAAGGCCCCCGGCAACGCGACGGTGCGGTACATCGCCCAACGATTGGCACCGAGGTTCCGCGCTGCGTCGAAGTAGAGGGCTGGGATGTTCAGGACACCGGCGACGGTGTTGATGAGCACCTGGAAGAACACGCCGATCGCGATCACGGCCAGCTTCGACGCCTCCCCGAGCCCGAGGATGAGGATCAGCAGTGGGAGGATGGCGAGCTTGGGGACCGGGTAGACGAAGGAGATGAGCGGGTCCAGTGCCGCTCGCACGGGTCGAAGCAATCCCATCGCAAGTCCGAGCACCAGTGCGGGGACGGCGCCGAGCAGGAAACCTCCGAGGATGCGGGCCAGGCTCACGCCGAGGTCGCCCAGCAACCCCCCGCCCCCGAACGTGAGGTCGATGAAGGTGAGCGAGACCTGCGACGGCGGGGGGAAGAAGCGCGAGTCGAGCACGTCGGTCCTCGACAGCAGCTCCCACAAGAGGAGCAACGAAACCGGTGACAGAACGTTGAGTGAGCGATAGATCATCACGCGGCGCTGCTCGCGTCGCAGATCCCGTTCCGGATGGCCGACGATGTCGATCGTCTTCATCGGGACGCCTTCTCCTCGTCTGCTCGGGCCCGCATGACCTCGTCGTGCAGCTCGCCCCAGATCTTGGCGGCGAGTTCACCGAACCTGGGTTGTCGCTTGAGCTCGTACACCGCGCGGGGCCGCCCGAACGGCACGTCGAACTCGGCCTTCATCCGCCCCGGCCGCGCGGTCATGACCACGACGCGGTCGCTCAGGACGATCGCCTCCTCCAGGTTGTGGGTGATGAACAGCACCGTCTTGCGGTCCGACGCCCAGATGCTGAGCAGCTCCTCCTGCTGGAGAACCCGATTGGGCTCGTCCAGCGCCGCGAACGGCTCATCCATGAGCAGGATCTCGGGGTCGTTGACAAACGTCCGGGCGATGCTCACCCGCTGCTTCATCCCTCCTGACAGCTGATACGGATAGGAGTCGGCGAACCGCATCAGACCGACCTTTGCAAGGAACTCGTCGACGATCCGCAGGCGATCCTCGGCTCGCACCTTCCTCCTGCGCAGGCCGTACTCGACGTTCGCTCGCACCGTCATCCATGGGAAGACGGCCGAATCCTGAAACAGGATCGTGTCGATGGGCTTTCGCTCGTCGTCGTGCCGCAGCGTGATGCGCCCGGAGGTGAGGGACTCCAGCTTCCCCAGGATCCGGAGCAGCGTGCTCTTGCCGCACCCGCTCGGCCCGACGATCGAGACGAACTCGCCGTCGCGGACGTGCAGTGACAGGGCCTCAAGGGCCACCACTCCGTCTGCGCCGCCGCCCGAGAAGACCTTGGTGGCGTTCTCGACTCGGATCTTCGGCGGGCCCTGGGCCGACGACTCGCTCACCGGCTCGGCCTAGTCCGCCTGGAAGGGACCAAGGACCTCGACCGCATGCTCGATGAACGACATGTCCACTGCCTCGTCGAGGTCCGGCGGCTCCTCGACGAGACCGGCATCGACGTAGAAGCTCATGTCGTCCTTCAGCGCATCGACGTTCACATCGCCGTCCGGGTGGAGACCCACGGGCACGATGCTGGCGTACGCCTCCGGGTCGGTGACGCGAGTGTGCGTGGTGAGGATGTCCACCACCTCGTCGAACATGGGTGAGTCGGGCCCACCGGTCTCACGAGAGAAGGCCTCGTTGTAGTCGCGTACCCCCTGCAGGTAGGCGATCGCGAAGCGGTTTCCGGCGTCGGCGTCCTCAGCGAACTCGGGCGAATAGACCAGCATGGCGGTCTGGGCACAGGGATAGATCTCGTCACCCGGCCATACCAGCTCGGTCAGTCCCTGCTCGATCCCCGCGGTCATCGTAGGCTCGATCATGACGGCGGCATCGAGCGCCTCGTTCCCGAAGGCGGCGAGCTGCTCGGGGAACCCCAGCTCGAGGTGGTCGACGTCATCGAACGTCAGTCCACCCTCCTCGAGCACCCGTTCCAGGAAGATGTCGCTTATGCCTCCCTGGCCTGCCACGGCGATCGAGCGGCCGGTGAGGTCAGCTGGTTCGGAGACCTCGCCGGACTCGACCAGGTCGGCGCGTACGGTGATCCCGAGATATCCGTACCCGGGGCAGGTATTGCCGCCGTCGGCGACGATCCGGATGGGTATGTCGCCTGCGATCGCGTTGAACAACTGGGAACCCTGGGCCGACCGCGTCACCTGGATCTGGCCGGCGGCCAGGGAGGGATAGATGTCCAGAGCAGACGTGAACGTCTCGAGCGTCACGTCGAAGCCCTGCTCTTCGAAGTAGCCCTGTTCGAAGGCGACGTAGATCCCGGCATCTGACAGGGACCCGATCCCGCCAACCGTGACGGGAGTGCGCTCGGTTGGTTCCGCGTCAGCCGTGGAGTCGTCAGCTGTGGAATCGGGCGTTTGGTCGTCGCTCACGTCAGCGTCCGTGCCGGGCTCTGCGGTGACATCTGCCTCGGCATCGGTGGCGGGTTCGGTGGCGCACGCACTGATGATGACAACGAGGAACGCAATCAACAGGACGTAAAGTCGATCCAGTCCCACGTGAATCACTCCTCGGTCGCAGTTGGGTCGGAGCTGTCGGGACGCCCGTCGTCGGGGTGGGCCGATTCGGTCGTGTCAGGGACCGGAGGCGGCGGCCCATCCCGTGCGGCCGGCGGGTCCACGCCCGACGGCGTGCCCGGCATGACCGGCCCGCGTCCTGAATGCGTCGGATGCATGATGCCGACGGGGTCCAGGGCTTCGCGCACGCGCTGGTACAGCCCGTAGCTCGCCAGCTCGGGCATGCGCTTCTTCGGGAATGAGCCGGTGAGCGCACCTTGCTCCAGCGCGATGTCGACCAGCCTGCCCTTGAGCTCATCGATGCGTTCGACATCCGCTTGATCGTCGTTGTTGAAGTACGACAGGATGAATCGGAACGTGGACACCCGGCCCAAGGGAAGCACTTTGGCGTTCATCGCCAGGGGGTGCCCGTACTCGAGTCCCACTGCCATCCAGGCCTCGTAGAGGTCAGCCCAACGTCCGAACGGGCAGTAGGTGTAGACGGTGTCGTACCCGCCCCGATACTTCCCCTTCTTGGCGAGGATCTGACGGAGTGAGACGGTCTGAGGCGATCCGCGGGCCACTGAGTAGTACTTCTCCGTGGCGAGCTCGTCCATCTCCATCTCGACGCCATCGTGTGAGGCGGCGACATCGCGGAGACGGCGCTCGCGCAGACGCACTTCGTCCTTGCTCCCGTGCATCCCCAGGAAGAAGTAGATCTCGGGACAGTCCACGCCCGACCGAAGGGCGTGCAGGTCCTCCGCCGTCATCGGGTCGCCGGTGATGTGCCCTGCGAGCTCGTTCCGGACCTCTGGAGAGAAGAACCAGTTGAACCCCACCACGCGCTGTGCGATCGATTCTCGCGCGAGCTGCCTTGCTGCCGACGCCCCCACCTCAATCGAGCCGAAGCCCATCTTGAGGTAGCGGACCTCTTCCGGCACGGGGAAGACGCGGATGGCCACCTTCGTCACGATGCCCAGAGTCCCCAGCGAGTTCAGGAACAGGCCCGTCAGGTCAGGGATCGGTGCGAAAACCGTCGTGCGAACGCTCCACGACGCATGGGGCAACGCGGCGCTGCCGGTACGAACGACGTCTCCGTCCGGCAGGGCGACCTCCAGGCCACAGACGAGCTCTTGACCGAGACCGTGCTCCTGGATGTACGCGCCGATGCCGAAGTTCACGTGGTTGGCGAGCACGGATGCGCTCGGCGTGGAGTCGGGGATCGAGATGACGAGCCCTCGCTCGACGAGCTCCCTCGTGAGCTGGCTGTACGTCACTCCCGGCTCGACGACGACGTAGAGCTCGTCCTCATTGATCTCGACGATCCGGTTCATGCGGCGCAGGTCGACGATGATGCCGCCGTCTTGTGCCATCCACGTCCCAAGACCCGTACCGGCGCTGTACGGGACCACTGGCACCGCCCGGCGGCGTGCGAAGCGCAACAGCGAGGAGACCTCCTCCACTGTCTCGGGGTAGACCACCGCATGCGGTGCCCGCCGATTCCGAGTCGCGCTGAAGTCGCCGGTGTAGTGCTGGAGGGTGAGTGGATCGCGTGAGGCGCGAAACACGTCGTGGTTCACCGCCGAGAGCAGCTCGTCGAAGAGGTCCTCGGGCATCGTCGATGACGAGGTGAGGGCGTCAGACACGTGAACCCCTTTCGGAAGACCCGGAGCATCGTCCTCTTCATATGGTCCGAAAAAGATCAGGCTAACGATCTGGACCGTACGGTAGACTTCGGACCATGTCAACACTACGGCTGAGTACGACCTCGTACTTGGTCATGGGAATCGTGGCCCTGCGAGGACCGTCGACCTCCTATGACATGAAGCGGGCGATCGGTCACTCGGTCGGCTTCTTCTGGCCGTTTCCGCATGCGCAGCTGTACTCCGAGCCGAAGCGGCTCGTCGAAGGGGGCTTGCTGGAAGTCACCGTCGAGGAGGACGGCCGGCGACGGCAGACGTACTCGATCAACCCCAAGGGCCTGGCGGCGCTCCGTGAGTGGCTGGCCGATCCGGTGTGCGAACCGATGCAGGTGCGAGACGTCGGGGAGCTCAAGCTCTTCCTCAGCGAGCTGGCCGACCACGCCGACGTCGTCACCCTCGCTCGAGAGCAGGTGCGGCAGCACACCGAGCGGATCGCCACCTACGAGGCCATCGAAGCCCGCTTCGGCCACCGCGAGGACGTGGCCGAGCGGATGCTGCCTCTCGGGCTGGGCCTGGCCATGGAGCGCGCTGCCCTCGATTTCTGGCGGGACATCGAAGCCCGCTACGCCGCCGTTGTGACCCCAGGGGCGACGCCGACCAGGAAGCGGCGCATCAAGGCGGACCGGGCAGCCAGCTGATGGCCGTGCACCACGTCATCGGGGGACGGCCCGGCCGTCCTGCTGGTGCACGGCGACGTCCCCACTGGCGAGACGGAGCGGCAGAAGCACACCCCCTCACCCGGCGCTGGCGGCTCCTCATCCGTGACCGGCCGGCGCTCGGCGGGAGCGCCGACGTCGCCCGAGTCGACGTCGAGTACGAGGCACGCGTGCTGCAAGCCCTCGTGAGCGGACCGGCCCACCTCGTCGGCCACTCCTACGGTGGCGTGGTGGCGCGGACCATGGCCAGCGCAGCGCCGCACCGCTTGCGATCGTTGACCGTGAGCGAGCCGCCGGCGTTTCTCCTGCCCTCCGCCGACATCGTCGGTCGACCGGTCCCCGACGTCTCGAATGGCCTCCTCAACTCCCCAACGGCAAGCCGCCGAGAATCTATCCACCGTCATTCCCGCTCATGAACGCTGAGCTGAACGTCGCACTGGCCGATCGTGTCGGGCCCGCCGGGGTCGACGACGCCCAGCGCTCGGACGTGCTCGAGGTGCTCGAGCTCATCACCGTCGACGCCGACGGCTGGCCTCACGTCGAGTACCTCGGCCCGGGCGAGGTACTCGGCGACAACCTCGTCGCCCGAGCCGCGGACGTCACCCTCAAAGAAGGCCGCAGGCTCGTGCTCCTGGTGCGCGAAACCCCGCTCAACCAGGTCCATCTGAGGAACATGCTCCAGCTTGCCCAGATGGGAGCCGTGATCATGCCGCCGGTCCCTGCGTTCTACAACCGGCCACGGACCATCGGGGAGCTGGTCGACTACACGGTCGTGAGGCTGCTGGACCAGCTGGGGTGCCCGGTGCCGGACGCACCGCGGTGGGGTGGGCTGGAGAGCTGAGGCCATCAGTATCCCGTAGGACTCCTGTGGTACGGATCGAGGACGGCGAGGCGGGGCTGTCGGCGCGGACGATCAAGCGGCGGTTGGCCACGATCGCCGGCCTGTATGACCGCCTGAGTCAGTTGGAGATGCCGCGGCTTGTCGAATCCGCTGCTGCGACTTCGAGCGGGTGCGGCTTACGCCGACGCGCGCAAGACGGGGACTATCGCGCGCATGCGAACCATGCGTATCCGCTGTCCCCGAAGGAGGAAACGCACGGCCTGTGGTCGATCATTCGCTGGTGAGAGAGGTAGCTGCCGCTATTGCAGGCGACTCGGGGGGTTCGCACGGACTGTGGGCTCCTCATGGAGAGCGATCGTGTCGTCGTGGCGGTGGTTCATCTTCCGTCGACGATCACAACCTCGTACTGATCAGCGGTTGGCGGGAAGCCGGTGTCGAACTTGGCGTTCACGACCGCGATGCGGCTGCCATGGCGGGCCACGGTCGCCGGCACCTGGAAATCGGGGCTTGTGATGACCTGTTCGACGGTTCCCGAGGCGCTATCGGAAGCCAGCCGAATGACGGACACCTGGTTGGCGAGGTTCTGCACGGCCCAGAGGCGCCCGGCCTCGAGCAGGATGCCGTCGACGAATGGGACGCTGATGTTCTCGATCCGCCAGCTGCCGCCCGTTGAGTTCTCAACCGATGTCAAGTGTTGCATCGCAGCCAGCTCGGGTTCATGCTGGCTGTGGAACGGGCGGTGCCTCGGAGCGCTCAGCGACTCCTTTCTTGGCCCGCTCG
>WHTJ01000093.1 GCA_009377795.1 Propionibacteriales bacterium
GCCGTGCACCGAGAGAGCAATCCCTCCGCAGAGCCGGCGGACATCATCGTCGTTCGTGCCGGTGTGGGGGAGTCCACGTTCAACGTGACGGAACCGGCCCGGGGCTGACGGGTAGGAACGACAGCACTCGGATCACGCGAGATCGTGCTCGAACGCGAAGGCGGTGGCACCGGATCTGGAGGTGACGCCGAGCTTGCGGAAGATGTTGCTGAGATGGCGAGCCACCGTGTGCTCGCTGATGAACAGCGCACCGGCGATCTCCCGGTTGGCCTGGCCGCGGGCGACCAGTCGCAAGACCTCGACCTCGCGTCCGGTCAATCCCTTCGGGTACGCGTCGGCGGGCACCAGCAAGGCGGCAACCCGTTGCGCGTCGGGCACGGCTTGCAGCTGATCGAACGCCGCCGCGGCGGCTTCGAACTCCATCCGCGCCGTGTCCTCGTCCCCCGCACGCCGCGCCGCAAGCCCCAACAGGAGCCGGACGTCCGCGGCGTCGTACGGACACGAGAGCTTGCGGAAGTCGGCGCACGCCTCCCGTAACAAGGGAAGCGCCGCCTCGACCTCGCCGTCGGCAAGGAGCGCCGCTCCCCGTGCGCGGGCTGCCATGGCCACCAGCAGCCGAACCTGGGTCCTGGCCGCGATCTCGGCCAGTTCCTCGGCTGAGTGGTGGGCCGCACCGACCTCGCCGGCGCGCAGCGCGACGTCGACATGGGCGGCCAGCAACCGTCCACGACGCATCGGCGTACCCGGCCGTCCGGCGAGCGCAACCCGCAGGGAACTGACGGCGCCGTCGGTGCCTCCGCGCGCGAGCCGCAACAGCGCGAGCCCGGGCTGGGAGTCGTGCCCGAGCTCGTGAGCGCGCCGGAACGCGGTCTCGGCCCCCGCCAGGTCTCCCTTGCGCCGACGAATCTCTCCCGCGAGGTACCAGCCGTCGGCGACGAAGTAGTCACCGAAGGGTGCGAGCTCCTCGGTGGCCAGCAATGCCTCGTGCTCGGCGGTCGACCAGTCCCCACGCAGGGACGCCACCTCACAGCGGTGCAGTCGGCACAGACCCGGGTACCAGCTCTGCTGCCCACGGGCTGTGCACCACCGGACGGCCATGTCGGTCCACTCGGCGGCACGGCGGATGTCGCCGACCTCCTGGCAAGTGTACAACAACAGGCAATAGACCCACCCGGTCACGTAGGCCGACAGCTCATCACCGACGGCGGCGACCATCGCCTCGTCGAGGAGCGAGATACCGTCGGGGATCCGGCCCTCCTCCACCAGAATCCGGCCCTGGCATGCGTCCGCCAAAGCCGTCAGGTCGCGGTCAACGTGCTTCCGGCCCAGGTCGGCCGCGCGACCGGCCTGGGCGAGTGCCTCGTCCGGCGCACCCTTGTACGCCGTCCAGACGGCCACCCCCAGACAGACGTAGCCCTCCTCCGCCGATCCGGGCACGTCAGCCGCATGCTGTTGTGCGCGCTTGAGCCATCCGCTCGCGGCCGCCATCTCGTCGAGGTCGAAGTGGTTCTGGAACAACAGCCACGCGGTGCGGGCCGCGTCGCCGCTCCGTCCGGCGTCGCGATGCCGCATGTACGCTCGTTGCCGCGCGGACATCTCCTCGCGCGGGCGTCCCAACCAGAAGGCGGACTCGGCGAGCTGCTCGAGTTCGTCGGACTCCAGGGCAGCGGGATCCCGCCCCGAAAGCCGGTCGTAGCTCTCCCGCCACCGTGCGCCGGCCGGCGAGGGCGAGGGTAAGACCACGCCATCGGGGACCTCGGTCATCGCACACCTCCCCCCTGTGGACTCAGCATATGCCGGGTTCCGGCGACCGGCCGGCGAATCGAGTCGGCGACCGTCTTCAGATACCTGAGCGCCTCGATCCCCGCCTTCCTGGCCGCCGCGGTCACGCATGTGCTCCTGACGCGGTTCGTGGTGCGGCCGCTCGGCAAGGGCGGGTACGACGTGCGTCCGGATGCGGCGCGACGGGGCCGGCAACGTGAGGCTCTTCACCGGTGAGGGCGTTGCCTCACTGTTTGCGGTAGTAGGCCAGCAGGTGCTCGCGCAGGTACGTGAGGTGCTCGGTCATGGCCTCGGCGCTGGCGTCGGCGTCTTGATCCGCGATCGCCTGAACGACCCGCTGGTGCTGCCGCACGGTGGTGCGACCGACCTCGGGGGACAGGTCCAGGTAGTGCACCGGTTCGGTCTGCACGTGGAGGGCGCTGACGAACGAGGCCAGGACGCGGTTGCCCGATGCCCGCGCGATGGTGCCGTGGAACTGCTCGTCCAGGGTGGGGACACGGGGGTCCTCGACCGAGATGGACTTCTGGAGCTCCAGGATTCCACGCAGCTCGGCGAGGTCCGCCTCGGTCCGGTGGGCGGCCGCCAGACGTACCGACGGCACCTCCAGATGCTGACGGACGACGGCGACCTCCTCGAACTTGATGCTGCCCAGCGTGAGCAGGGTGTGCACCGAGTCGGAGACCACGCTTCGCAGCGAAGACTGGTCCACGCTCCGCACGAAGCTGCCACCACCCGCGCCCGGTGACTTCTCGATCAGACCCTGGGTCGCGAGCGAGCGGAGCGCCTCGCGCACGGTGGTGCGGCTCACGCCGAACTGGTGTGCCAGCTCCAGCTCGCCGGGTAGTCTTTCGCCGGAGCGCAGCGTGCCCGACAAGATGGCGGCCTTGACCTGGTCCTCGACCTGCTGCCGCGGCCTCTGGACCTTGGTGCCGATCAACTTGGCCGCCCTGACCGATTCGTCCACTGTCCCACCCCGTTCCAGTGCTGGTGGATCGTCGTGCCCGGCCGCCGGGGCCGAACGCGATGGTGCGCCCGCGACGTCAACTCTAATGCGAACGGTGCCCCGCCCCGGTTGGTCGGGGCGGGACACCGTCGTCTGTGTGTGGCGCCTTCAGCTTACGGTGGCTTCCGCGCGGTCGACTTCCTCGAAGTCGACGTCCTTGGTCTCCGGCCCCATCGCGGCGCCCACCGTGATGAGCGCCCCTCCGATGACGAGGAGTGGCAGCACCGTCCACTGGAAGGGCATGAGGGCGGACAGCCAGTCCTGGAAGAAGGCGTAGAACGACGGAATCACGACGGCCAGGCTGTAGCCGAGCCCGAAGCCGGTGGCGCGCACGGCGGTGTGGAACCGCTCATTGATGTAGACCGTGGCCAGGCCCCAGTTCGAGATCACCAGCACCGCGAGCACGGTCACGAGCACGACGACGACGACCATGCTGCTGGGCTTGGTCGCCAGCAGCATGGCGTACACGACGGTGCCCGCGACGCCGGCCACAGCGCCCCACGCCATGAGGAACGGCCGCCGCCCGGTGCGTTGCGAGGTGGTCGCGGCCACGATGTAGGTACCCGTCACGCACAGGTAGGCGATGATCAGCGTCGTCGTGATCTGTGTGCCGGACATGTCGAGTTGGCTGCCCAGCAGGCCGGGCAGGATGGCCGTCACGCAGTTGAGGGAGAGCCAGAACCCGGTCATGAGAGTGAAGACCTGGATGAAGTTCTTGCGGTTCTCACCGCTGAACAGCTCCTTGACCGGGTTGCCGCCGCCGCTGGCCTCGAACAACTCTGATTCGCGCACGCTGCGGAGGTAGTAGACGACGAAGCTGAGTGCGAGCAGGCCGCCGATGAAGAACGGAATCCGCCAGCCCCACTGCACGTACGGCGAGTCCACGCCGTCCGCGGGCGCGATCTGCAGCATCGCGAAGGTGATGAGGGCGACCGTCACATAGGCCAGGGGGAACCCGGTCATGATCAGGCCGCCGTTGATGCCTCGCTTCTCCCTGGGGGAGTACTCCATGGCGAGCGGGCTCGCGGCGGTGTACTCGCCGCCGACGAAGATGCCGATGACGAACCGCAGCGCCACGAACGCAATTACCGAGGCGACCCCCCACGTCTCGTACCCGGGCAGCAGGCCGACCACCAATGTGAGGATCCCGAACCCGGAGACGGCCACGACGGTGGCGTTCTTGCGTCCACGGGTGTCGGCGTAGCGGCCGAAGATCAGGGCGCCGAGCGGCCGCCCCACCAGCGTCGAGGCGAAGATCATGCCGGTGACGATCGCCGTCGCGGAGTCCGACAGGTCGGGGGAGATGAAGTACTGGATCGCTGGTGCGAGGACGATGATCGGCAGGTAGATGTCGAACATATCCACGAAGAACCCGAAGAAGGCGCCACGCTGTGCATGTTTCCTCGCGTGCTCGCGTTCTGCGGGTGTTTGTACCTGTGCTGTCATCCCACATCCTCCATCTCGGCTGTAGCCTTGCGCGGGGTCGCACGCCGGGGCCCGACCCGCTCCGCCGCGGGTGAGCCAGATCGGCCTCGGTGATAATGTCTATCAATTGACGAGCATGTCAAGGGTCACGTGCTGGAAATCCTGGATTAACCGATCCGGTACCCCGCTGGCCTGCGTAAACAGTGAGAGATCGGGACAACGCAGGGCTGTGCGTCGCGACGTGTAAATGTCCAACACTTGACACACTCGGGATCTCTCCTTACGTTTCTCGGCATGACCATCGGGGCGAGGACAAGGCGGTGGCCGTGGGCATGAACGGGCATGCTCCCACAACGGGTGCACCCCTGGACGGGCTGCGGGTCCTCGACATGTCGACGTCGTACGCCGGCCCTACCGCCTCGATGTACCTCGCCGACCTCGGCGCGGACGTCGTCAAGGTGGAGCGGCCGAACCGCGGTGACGACGCCCGGTCCTGGGGCCCGCCGTTCGTAGACGGCGCCTCGGCGTGGTTCGCGTCGGCCAACCGCAACAAGCGCAGCATCGCCCTCGACCTGCGCTCGTCCGGCGGCCTCGACACCTTGCACCGCCTGGTGTCCGACACGGACGTGCTCATCGAGAGCATGAACCCCACCAAGCTGGAGCGCCTCGGCCTGACGCCGGCCGAGACCTGCGCGCGCCATCCGCGTCTCGTCTACTGCGCCATGTCCGGTGTCGGTATCACCGGTCCGCACGCACACCTCCCGGGGTACGACCTCGTCGCGCAGGCCCGGTCCGGGCTCATGTCCGTGACCGGTCCGTCGGGCGGCTCGCCGCAACGCGTGTCGACGGCACTCTCGGACATCGTCACCGGCATGGCCGCGGCGCTCGCCATCTGCGCAGCCGTCGTACGGCAACGCGACACGGGCGTCGGTGATCTCATCGACGTCTCGCTGCTCGACTCCGACCTGGCTCTCATGGCGCCGCGGATCGCCGCCTACCTGGCGGGCGAGCCGGAGCCCGCACCGTCGGGCGGGACGGACTCGGTGCTCGCGCCCTACCAGTCCTTCGCCACGGTCGACCGCGACATTGTGGTCGCGATCGGCAACGACGTGATCTGGCGGCGCTTCTGCACCGCCCTCGGGCTCTCCGACCTCGCCGACGACCCTCGGCTCGGGAGCAACGCCGGACGCCGCGAGCACCGTGCCGAGATCGTCGCCCGCGTCACCAAGGTGCTGGCCAGCCGTCGTGCCGGGCACTGGCTCGACGTGCTGCAGGAGGCCGGGGTGCCCGCGTCCCTGGTGCAGGGGCTCTCCGAGGTCACCACGGACCCTCAGGTCGTCGCTCGCGAGTCGCTGCTGCCGGTGCCGGGCTCCGACGGCGGGCTGCACGGGGTACACAGCCCTTTCCGCCTCGGCAGTCAGCCTCAACCGCGTAACGAGCGGTTCCCGGAGACCGGCGAGCACAGCGTCCTGGTGCTGCGTGAGTACGGTTTCTCCGATGACGAGATTGACGAGCTGTTGCACAGTGGTGCCGTCGAGGCGCCGCAGCAGACAGTCGGACGGGAGTGACGATGAGCGACGCCGGGCTATCGGTCGAGCGCGCTGACGGCATCGTCACGGCGCGCCTGGAACGTCCCGACGTGCTGAACGCGCTCAACCGGGACGTCCTGGCCGCGCTGGACCAGCTGATCGCGGGCCTCACGCCCGACGATCGGGCAGTCGTGCTCACCGGCGCCGGGTCACGCGCCTTCAGCGCCGGCGCAGACCTGGACGAGATCGCCGGCCTCGACGCGGTCGCCGCCCACGACCTGCTCAGGTCGGGACAGGCGGCGATGTCTCGAGTCGAGGCGAGCCCCGTCCCGGTCATCGCCGCGGTCAACGGCCTCGCACTCGGAGGCGGCTTCGAGCTCGCCCTCGCGTCCACCTTCATGGTGCTCGCGGACGCCGCGAAGCTCGGTCTGCCCGAGACCGGGCTGGGCCTCATCCCCGGGTACGGCGGCACGCAGCGGCTCGCGCGACGGGTGGGCGTCCCGGTCGCCGCCCACACGATTCTCACCGGGGAGCGCATCACGCCCGAGCGTGCCTACGCGCTTGGGCTCACCCCCGTGCCGCCGGTGCCCGTGGAGGAACTCCCCGCCACGGCACACGACCTTGCACGCCGCGTCGCCAGCCGCGGGCCCCGAGCCGTCCGGGCCGCCATGCTGGCACTGCACCGCGGTGTCGACGGACCGCTGGAGACCGGGCTGATGCTCGAGAGTGCCCTGGCCGGGCTCGCGGTCGGCGGCGAGGAGTCCACGGAGGGCGTGGCCGCGTTCCGGGAGCGGCGGACGCCGTCCTTCTCCAGGCTCGACGCACTCGACGCAGGGGAGCCGACGTGACCGGCACGACGGCGCCCGCCGGCCCGTACCCGCTCCCCCTCGACACCGACCCGGCCGCCTACCTCGCGCTGCACGACGCGCTCGACGAGGGAGCGGCCGACGTAGCCCTCGGGGACCGCGAGCGCGAGGTGCGGGCCGCGACCCGGCGCGTCGTCGCCGAGGAGGTGGCGCCTCGCGCCGCCGAGGTCGACCGCGAGCACGCGTTCGCCCACGAGAGCTACCAGGCCCTCGCCACCGCCGGCCTCGGCGGCCTGCTCGTGCCCGTGCGGTACGGCGGCACCGACGACACGCACGTGGCCTACGCCCTGGCCATGGAGGAGATCTCCGCGGGCTGCGGTGCGACGAGCCTGATCTACATGACGCAGATGCACGTCGCCTACCCACTTCTTCTGGCGGGGACGCCCGCCGTGGCCGAGAAGTACGTCCCCGGGCTGGTCGAAGGCAGCCTCTATGGCTCGCTCGGCGTCAGCGAGCCCTCCGCCGGAAGCGACGCCGCCTCGATGCGTACCACCGCCACGATGCGGGAGGACGGCGAGGGCTACACCCTCACCGGGACCAAGACCTTCATCACGACCGGCGACCGGTCCGACGTCATCGTCTGCTTCGCCACCCTCGACCCCGGCGCCGGCCGTCGCGGCATCACCGCCTTCGCCGTCGACGGCTCCGCGCCCGGGCTGAGCCACGGCCGTCCGTTCGACAAGATGGGCATGCACGGCTCCACCACCGCCGAGCTCCACCTCGACGAGACCCCCGTACCGGCGACGCACCGGCTCGGCGACGAAGGCTCCGGCTGGTCGATCGTCGTCCGCTCGGTCACCAAGTCGCGGATCAGCGCCGCGGCGCAGGGAGTCGGGCTCGCGCGCGGCGCCTACGCCCACGCGCTTGCCGCCTTGCACCGGGCACACGGCCCGGACCTTCCACCGGACGCCGCGGCCGAGCTGGCGGACCTGCGCGGCCGGATCCTGCAAGCCCGGCTGGTGCTGCACGGCGTCGCCAGGCAGGTCGACCGGGACGAGGCCGACGCCGGCGCCATCGGACTCATGAAGCAGACGTGCACCGACATCGGTTGGTCCGTGGCCGTGGCGGCCGCCCGGCTCCTCGGCCGCTCGGGCGACCTCGCCGACCTCGGAGTCGAGCGCTACCTGCGCGACGCCAAGGTGACCCAGATCTACGACGGTACGAACGAGGTGCAGCGGATCCTGGTCGCCCGCGACACCTCCCGGCGTCTCAAGGAGGCCCTGCGGTGACCGACCAGACTCTGAGCGGACGCACCGCGATCGTGACCGGCGCCGGCCGCGGCATCGGCCGGGTCGCCGCGCTCGCGCTCGCCGGCGCCGGGGCGGACGTCGCCCTCGCCTCCCGCAGCAAGGACCAGCTCGAGCGGGTCGCCGGCGAGGTCGAGGACCTGGGGCGTCGTGCGCTCGTCGTCCCGACGGACGTCACCGACCGGGAGGCCGTGGAGCGGCTCGTGGCCCGGACCGTCGAGGGGCTCGGTGGGCTCAACGTGCTGGTCAACAACTCCGGCACCATCGACAGCACACCCCTGCTGGAGCAGGATCCCGAGCAGTGGGACCGCGTGTTCGACACCAACGTCCGCGGCACCTACCTCGCGACCCGGGCCGCCGGCGCCCACCTCGTGGCCCAGGGCTCCGGCAAGGTGGTGAACATCGCCTCGAACTTCGCGTTCAAGGGCGTGCCCGGGCACGCCGCGTACTGCGCCTCGAAGGCCGCGGTGGTGTCCTTCACCCGCACCATGGCGGTCGAGTGGGCGCCCCACAACGTCCAGGTCAACGCGCTTGCGCCCGGGTATGTCTCGACGGATCTCAATGCAGAGCTCCGCGACGACGAGGAGGCACAGTCCAAGGTGCTGCGCTCCGTCCCCGCGCGCCGCATGGGCGAGCCCGAGGAGATGGCGCCCTGGGTGCTGCTGCTGGCCGGACCCGCCTCGGACTTCATGACCGGGGAGACCATCGTCGTCGACGGAGGGCAGGCGGCCCGATGACAAGGGTGAGCACACGTACTGGAGAGGAGCACCGATGACCGCGCGCGAGCTCGCCGTCGCCGTGCTCGGAGCGGGCACGATGGGCGCCGGCATCGCCGTCGTGGCCGCGCGAGCGGGGCACCGGACCATCCTGCGCGACGTGTCCGAGGACGCGTTGGAGCGCGGGCTGGAGAATGCGTCCGGCTTCCTGGAGAAGAGCGCCTCGCTCGGCAAGCTCACGGCCGAGGAGGCCCGCGCCGCACGCGCCAACCTCACCGGCAGGACCGACCTGGCCGACCTCGCGCCTGCGGACGTGGTGATCGAGGCGGTGTTCGAGGACCTCGCCCTCAAGCAGCGCCTGCTCGGCGAGCTCGACGACGTGATCTCCGACGACGCGCTCGTGCACACCAACACCTCGACTCTCTCGGTGACCGCGATCGCGGCCGGGTCGCGGCGTCCCGACCGTGTCGTGGGCACCCATTACTGCAACCCCGCCCAGCTGATGACGCTCGTGGAGGTCGCCGAGGGACGGCACACCTCCCCGCAGGCGACCACTCGCTCGCGGGAGTTCCTCGACGGCGTCGGCAAGACGACGGTGTTGACCAAGGACCGGCCCGGGTTCATCGTGAACCGCTTCCTCATCCCCTGGGAGAACAACTGCATCCGCGCGCTCGAGGAGGGTCACGGCACGGTGGAGTCGATCGACCGCGCCGTCGTCGGTGCGCTGCGCCACCCGATGGGGCCGTTCCAGCTGCTCGACGTGGTCGGTCTCGACGTGCACCAGGCGGTGTCGATGCGGCTGTACGAGCAGCTCCACGATCCGCGCTTCGCGCCCCCGCCCCTCGTGGACCGGATGGCCGCCGCCGGCGACCTGGGCCGCAAGACCGGGCGGGGCTTCTACACCTACGACAACAGGAGGTCCTTCGGTGCCTGACAGCGACCTCGCCCGCGTCGCCGTCCTCGGCTTCGGCACGATGGGGAGCGGCATCGCCCAGGTCGTCGCCGCGTCCGGGCGCGACGTCGTCGTCCTCGAGTCGGAGGCCGAGCCTCTCGGCCGGGGCACCAGGAGCGTCGAGCAGATGCTCGACGGCGGAGTGCGGCGCGGCAAGCTGACCGAGGCGGAGCGCGACTCCACACTCGCCCGGATCCGCGGCACCACAGACGTCTCCGCGCTCGCCGGGGTCGACCTCGTGATCGAGGCGGTCACCGAGCGCCAGGACGTGAAGGTCGACCTCCTCGGCGCGGTGGCCGACGTCGTGGGGGACGACGCCGTCCTGGCGACCAACACCTCGGCCCTGTCCGTGACCGACATCGCTGCACACCTGCCGCGGCCGGAGCGGGTCGCCGGCCTGCACTTCTTCAACCCGGCGCCGGTGATGAGGCTGGTGGAGGTCGTCCGGGCCCTGCAGACCGAGCCGGACGTCGTCACGCGCCTGGTCGCCTTCGTGGAGGACCTCGGCAAGGACCCGGTCGAGGTGAAGGACCGGCCCGGGTTTCTCGTCAACCGCCTGCTCATGCCGTACCTCAACGACGTCGTCGCCGAGTACGACGACGACCTGGCCTCCGCGGAGGACATCGACACCGCGCTCGAGCTCGGGCTCGGCTACCGGCTCGGCCCGCTGGCGCTGCTCGACCTGATCGGCATCGACGTGCACCGGCATGCGACCCAGTCGGCCTACGACGCGACCCTCGACCCCCAGTTCGCCCCGCCGCCGCTGCTGGCGCAGATGGTCGCGGCCGGATACCTCGGGCGGAAGAGCGGCCGCGGCTTCCGCGGGAAGTACGAGAAGTAGGAGGGACGCATGAGCGACTTCACCGACATCCGCACGGACGTCTCAGGACCGGTCCTGACCATCACCGTGAACCGGCCCGAGGCCGGCAATAAGCTGCGGCCCCAGACCCTGCTCGAGCTCAAGGAGGCGCTGCAGCGCCTGCGGACCGAGCCGAGCCTGCGGGCCGCGGTCCTCACCGGGGCCGGGGACAAGTTCTTCTGCATCGGCGGCGAGCACGACGAGACGACGTCGCTCGACTATTCACAGGTGCTGCCCATCCTCGACGTCTACGAGGCCATCGACACCGTCACCAAGCCGGTCGTCGCCGCGGTCAACGGCTTCGCGGTCGGCGGAGGCAACGTGCTGCACACGGTCTGCGACCTGTCCATCGCCGCCGAGCACGCGGTCTTCCGGCAGGTCGGGCCGATGGTCGGCAGCTTCGACGCCGGCTACGGCACCTGGTACCTCGAGGACACCATCGGGCGGAAGCGGGCGAAGGAGATGTGGTACCTCAACCGCAAGTACTCCGCCGACGAGGCGCTGAAGATGGGGCTGGTCAACGAGGTCGTGCCTTCGGGTCAGGTGGTCGACCGCGCGCAGGAGGTCGCCGCCGAGATCGCGACCCGCAGCCCCATGGCCGTCGGCGCGCTCAAGGCCGCCTTCTCGGCGCGCCACCATGGCGTCGGCGGGCAGGCCCGGATGGCGCACGACCAGCAGCTCACGCTTTACCTGACCACCCGCGAGGCACATGAGGTCGCCGACGCCTTCGCCGAGAAGCGAAAGCCGGACGAGGAGAGTTTCTGGTCATGAGGCGACCGTGGTGGGGTCCCGTCCCGAACGACGACCAGCGCGCCGTGCTCGACCTCGTCGACGACCTCGTCGAGGACCGGCTGGAGCGGGCGGACGATGACCCGGACGCCGTCGCGGTGGCTCGCCGCGTCCTGGTCGAGCACGGGCTCTGGACGCTCGGTGCCGACGAGGCTACGGGTGGGGGCGGAGCCGACCAGCGAACCACCCTGCTGGCCCTGGCGCGCCTGGCCGGCACCTGGCCCGCGCTGGCGTGGGCGTCTGTGCAGGCGCACGCCGCCTGCCTCCTGCTCGCGGACGGCGGGGTCGAGGGCGGCGACCTCCTGGCTGGTGTGCACCAGGGGCAGCCGCTCGCTGTCGCCGACGCGACCGACGGTCAGGTCGAGGTGGCCGAGGGTCGGGTCTCCGGCCTCCTGACCCGGGTGGACGCATCGGCCACCGACGCCCGCGTGCTCGCGCTGGTCGACCGGGAGACCGCTGTGCTGCTGCCGTCGGACGCTGTACGGCATGGACCGGTCCTGCGCCGGACCGGCCTCGGTGGCGCTCTGAGTCACCCATGCTCGGTCCAGGGCGCCCTGCCCGAAGGTGCCGTGATCCACGGGCCGGTCGTCGAGCGCGCCCGGACCCTTCTGTTCGCCGGCGCCGCCGCCCTGGCCGCCGGGGCGGCGGAGGCTGCCGCGCACGCCGCGGTCTCCTACAGCGGTGAGCGGGAGCAGTTCGGTGGGCCGCTCACCGATCTCCCCACCGTCCGTACGTCGCTGTCCACCAACGTGACGGCCGTGCGCCGGCTTCTCGTGACCGCCCTTGCGGCCGACGCCGACGACCTGGTGGCGACGGCCGCCGCGCTTGCCCCGGCCCTGGACGACGCCATCGCCGTCGCCGCCGCCGCTGTGCAGTCCCACGGCGGGTACGGCTACATGGTCGAGTACCGCGTGGAGGGCCTGCTGCGCGACCTGGTCTCGCTGCGAGCCGCATCCGGCGCCACGGAGGCGGCCCGCTGGGCGGCCGACGCCCTGGTGGAGGCCGGCGCATGACCGGCGACGTCCGTCCCCTGACCGGCACCAAAGTGCTCGACTTCTCGACCCTGCTGCCCGGTCCCCTCGCGACGCTGCTGCTGGCGGAGGCCGGGGCTCAGGTGCTGCAGGTCGAGCGGCCGCCGAGCGGCGACGAGATGCGCAGCTACGTGCCCCGGCTGGGCGCGGACTCGGCCAACTACACGCTGCTCAACCGGGGCAAGCGAAGCGCGGCCGTCGACCTCAAGGACCACGCGGTCAGGGACCGCATCCTCGAGCTCGCCGCCGACGTCGACGTCCTCGTGGAGCAGTTCCGGCCCGGGGTCATGGACCGGCTCGGCCTCGGCTACGACGACGTCCGTGCCGTGAATCCCCGCATCGTCTACTGCTCCATCACCGGGCATGGGCAGACCAGCCCGTCGGCTGGTCGGGCCGGCCACGACCTCAACTACCTGGCCGAGTCAGGCCTGCTCGGCAACGTCGTCGACGCCGACGGCGACCCGCACCTGCCGCACACCGTGATCGCCGATATCGCCGGCGGCACCTACCCCGCGGTCTTCAACATCCTGCTCGCGCTGCTCCAGCGCTCCGCGACGGGCCAGGGCTGCCACCTCGACATCGGGATGACCCCGAACCTCGGCGTGCTCGCGTACGGCTATCTGGCGACCCACGCCGGCAGCGGCTCCTGGCCGGTGCCCGGCTCGGACCTGCTCACCGGTGGGAGCCCCCGCTACCAGATCTACCGCACCGCCGACGGCCGGCACGTCGCGGCCGGGGCGCTGGAGGAACGGTTCTGGCAGCGGTTCTGCGACCTGGTCGAGCTGCCCGAGGAGCTGCGCGCCGACCAGGGTCGCGAGGACGAGGTCATCGCGGCGGTCGCCGAGCGGATCGCCGCGCACCCGGCAGAGCACTGGCGGTCGGTGTTCGCCGACCAGGACGCCTGCTGCAGCGTGGTCGCGACGTTCGAGGAGGCCTGGCGCACCCAGGCCCTGCGCACCCGGTCCGCCCATCGCGTGGTCGGGGAGGGGTTCGACGTCTCGGCCCTGCCCGTGCCGGTGGACGAGCAGTTCCGTGCGTCGCCCGGCCCACTCGGCTCGCCGCCGCTGCGCACCGGGCTGGACGCCCTCACCTTCGGCGGTACGGGGGCGTACGAGACCGACGTCGGAGGCACGCCGTGAGGGCCGCCGTCGTGGAGGAGTTCGGTCCTCCGGAGTCGCTGCGGGTCCTGGAGGTGGGGGAGCCCACGGTCGCACCGGGGACGGTCCTCGTCGAGGTGGCGGCCGCCGGGGTCAACTTTCCCGACGTCCTCGTCGTCGCCGGGAACTACCAGATCCTGCCGCCGCGGCCGTTCATTCCCGGCAAGGAGGTCGCGGGCACCGTACGCGCCGTCGGCGACGGAGTGACGGGCCTGTCCGTGGGAGACCGGGTGGTGGCCCAGGTAGAGCACGGCGGCTATGCGGAACTCGTCGTCGTCCCTGCCGGACAGGTCGTGCCGTTGCCCGATGGCGTCCCCGAGACCGAGGCCGCGGTCGTGGGACTCGCCGCTCTCACCGCCCACATCGCCCTGCGACGACGTGCCCGGCTGGAGCCCGGCGAGACGGTGCTCGTCACCGGTGCCGGGGGAGGCGTCGGAGCCGCCGGGGTGCAGCTCGCCAAGGCCTGGGGGGCCACCGTGCTTGCGGTGGCCCGTGACGAGGAGCGGGCCGCGATCGCAGCCGCCCAGGGTGCCGACCACGTCCTTGTGGCCGGAGGCACGCTGCGCGACGACGTCCGCCGGCTCACCGATGGCCGAGGTGCCGACGTCGTCCTCGAGACCGTCGGCGGAGACGTGTTCGCCCAGGCATTACGGGCCACCGCCTGGGAGGGGCGCCTCGTGGTCATCGGCTTCGCCTCCGGCGAGGTGCCGGTCGTCAAGGCCGGTCACCTGCTGGTCAAGAACGTCGGCGTTCTCGGGCTCCAGGTCAGCGACTACCGCGACCGCGAGCCCCAGACCGTGCAGGACGCCCTCATCGAACTGTTGGCTCTGCGCGCCGAAGGGCGCCTCTCGGTACCCGTCGCGCACACCTACCCCCTGGACGAGGCCGGCACGGCCCTCGCGGACGTGCAGCGCGGAGGGCTCGCCGGGCGCGTCGTCCTCACGTGCCGGCCACCGACGTCCACCACACCCGAGGGAGGAGACCCGTCGTGACCCAGCAGCCAACGACGACCGCCACCACCCCATCGCGGGAGCATCCCGGCATCCGCCCGGACAGCCGGCTGACCCGGGCACTCGCCGTGGAGTACGCCGCGAGCGGGGCGTGGAAGCCGGCCACCTTGCGATCCCTGCTGACCGAGGCGGCGAGAGAGCACCCGGACCGGGTCGCCGCCGTGGACCGCAGCACGGGCGGGTCGGACGTCGCCCGCCTCACCTACGCCGAGCTCGACGAGCGGGCACACCGCTACGCCTGCGGCCTGCACGCGCTGGGAGTTCGCCCCGGAGACGTGGTGTCGGTGATGCTGCCGAACCGGTTCGACTTCGCGGCGCTGATCTTCGCGATCAACGAGGTCGGCGCCGTTTACAGCGGCATCCCGGCCGCCTATGGCGAGCGCGAGGTCGAGGTCATCCTGCGCCGTACCCGCGCCAAGGTCGTGGTCGTCACCGAGCGGTTCGGCAGCAACCGCCCACTCGAGCCGGTCCAGCGCCTGCGCGCCGGGCTGCCCAACCTGCAGCACGTCGTCGTTGTCGGTGGCGACGGCGGGACGGCCAGCCTGGAGTCGCTCCTGGACTCCCCCGAGGTCGGCCTGCCGGACGTCGACCCCCGCGCGCTCTGCCACCTCGGCTTCACCTCGGGCACCACCGGCGAGCCCAAGGGCGTCATGAACACCCACCAGAGCCTGCGGGCGGTGCTGGACGGCTGGGTCGCCCACCAACGTCGCGAAACCCTCGGCGAGCATGTGGTCAACCTCGTCGCATCCCCGGTCGGCCACCACACCGGGTTCCTCTGGGGCGTGCTCCTCACCACGCTGCTCCGGGGCACCGCCGTTTACCTCGACCGCTGGGTACCCGCGCAGGTGCCATCCGTGGTCCGGGAGGATCGGGTGACGACGATGTTCTCCGCGCCCACCTTCCTGCAGGATCTGATGCAGACCGACCTGGTGACCGACGACGACTGCTCTCTGCGCACCGTGGTGCTCGCCGGCGGCCCGGTGCCGCGCACCCTGCCCGCCACCGCGGGCGAGACCTTCGGCTGCTACGTCTGCCCAGCCTGGGGGATGACCGAGCTCGGAATCGGCATCTCCTGTGCACCCCACCTCCCACCTGAGGCGACCGCGACCGATGGGGTGGCGGTGCCCGATACCGAGGTGCGGGTGGTCGGGCCCGACGGCACCGAGGTGGAGGACGACACCATCGGCAACCTGCAGATCCGCGGCCCGGGCCTGTTCCTGGGCTACTTCGAGCTGCCCGAGGCGACGGCTGCCGATATCGGACCTGACGGCTGGTTCGCCACCGGCGACACCGCCCGTCGTACGCGCGAGGGCTATGTGTTGCTCGAGGGCCGTACCAAGGACATCGTCATCCGTGGGGGCGAGAACATCCCCGTCACGGTGGTGGAGAGCCTGCTCTACCAGCATCCGGACGTCCTCGAGGCCTCGGTCATCGGCGTCCCGGACCCGCGCCTGGGGGAGCGTGCATGCGCCGTCGTGGTGCCCGCCGGTGACACCGTCCCCACGTTGCCCGAACTCTGCGACTTCCTCACGACCAAAGGTCTCTCCCGGCACTTCCTTCCCGAGCGCCTCGAGATCGCCGAGGCCCTTCCCAAGACCCCCAGCGGCAAAATCCGCAAGGTGGACCTGCGTCAGAGGTATGGACAGTGAGCACGCTCTTCGCCGGCGTCACCGGGCTCATCGGGAGGCTGGAGCGGTGATCTCACGTGACCGGCTGGACGGGTGGGCCGCCGCCGTGGCGCAGGACGCCGAGAATGCCCACGCCGGCCGATTCGCCGACTTCACGGTGCGACTCCTCGACGACCGCGGAGGGGACGTCGTACTGCACACCGCGGGCGCCGACAGTCGCCAGTTCCGGCACCTGCTCGCCGACGACGAGGTGACCTCGAGACACCGCGTCCTCGCCTTCGACCTTCCTTGGCACGGCCGCTCCCTCCCGCCCGATCGGTGGTGGGAGCGCGAGTACCTCCTCACCACGGACACCTACGTCGCCATCGTCGAGGACGTGAGCGATGCTCTCGGGCTCGACCGGCCGATCGTGCTCGGCTGCTCGATGGCGGGGTCGCTGGTCATGGAGCTCGCGCGGCGCGCGCCCGACCGCTGGGGCGGCGTCATCGGGATGTCGGGCGCCCTGCACGTCGAGGGCCGGTTCGCCGACTGGTCGCTGTGGCCCGACCTCAACGCCCAGCAGGTGGTGCCGTCGTGGACGGCGAGCCTGAAGTCGCCCCACAGCCCGGAGGCCGCCCGTCGCGAGGTCTGGTGGACGTACAGCCAAGGCGGGCCCGGCATCTACCGGGGCGACACGTACTTCTACTCCGAGGATCTGGACCTGCGCGAGACGGCGGGCAGCATCGACACGACGCGCTGCCCGGTGGTGCTACTGACCGGCGAGTACGACCACGCCTGTACCCCCGAGGACACCGCAGCTGCCATCGCGGCGATCCCCGGCGCGAGGGGCGGGACGATGCCTCGCATCGGCCACTTCCCGATGGCGGAGAACTACCCGCTTTTCCGTACGCATCTTCTCCCGGCTCTCGAGGAGCTGCGGGAGCTCCGCGACGATCCGCGGGAGGATCGATGGTGAACGGCATCGACGCTCACTGCCACGTCTTCGTCG
>WHTJ01000094.1 GCA_009377795.1 Propionibacteriales bacterium
CCTAGCGTCCACAGCGTCTGGACGACGCCTTCCTCGAGCAGATGGACGCCCGGGCCACGGCGGGCATTCGTGACGGTGCGTTGTACGGCGAGCCACTGCGCCAGGGTCGCCACTGTGTCCCGGGTGGACTCCTGTCCGGACGAGGCGATCCATCCGGCCATGTGGGCGGTCCGTACCGGATGCCGCGAGGTCTCGGTGATCGCGCGCGCCGCCTTGACCGCGATCCGGCCGGAGCGGGACACCGCCGCGGAGATCGGCGCGTCGGCGATCGTGCAGTAGACGTCCCGGTCCATCAGAGCCTCGGACACCAGCCCGGCGAGCGTGGACTTGCCCGTACCCGGCAGCCCGCAGAACTCGACGACGATCCCGGTCACGCGCGATCACCGAGCAGGGCCATGGCGGCGGCGATGTTCTCGGCCAGCGGGCGAGCGGCATCCAGATGGACGATCGGCACGCCTGCCGCGGCGAGCGTCTCGCCGATCGTCCGGATCGTGGCCCGTTCCCGCTCCAGATAGGCCACCGCCATGTCCGCCGTCAGCGTCTCGGCGCGGTGCGGCTTCGCGCGGGAACGAATGCGCTCGGCGAGCACCGCCGTATCACCGTCGAGCAGGATGACCGCATCCAGCAGCCGGCGGCATTCCGCCACGCGTGCGCGGCTCCAGCGGGCGACCGCGGGGTTCCCGACGGCCGTTCCGCCCATCCGCCCGAGCGTGTAGGCCGGGCCCTGGTCCAGTACGACGACACCCGCCCCCGCCGCGAGCCGCCGCCGTACCATCGCGGGAGCGGCGCGGGACCGGCCCAGCCAGGCGACCCACCGGCTCCGCGGCACCCCGTGCGGCGGCCGGGTCAGCAGCAGCCGCCCCGCCGCGGCGGTCGACCACGCCAGCACCGGCAGGTCCGCCGCCAGGTGGTCCTTGAGCACGACGACCCCGGGCAACCCGCCGAGCGCGGCCGCGATGCTGGACTTGCCCGAGCCGGGGGCGCCGATCAGCTCCACGGCGCGGACGTCTCGAGGCACGGCGTCCTCACAACCGTTCCCAGACCGCCCGACGGATCTGCGCGAGCACAACGTCGGCCGGCTGCGCCGCGTCGATGACGACGGCGCCGGTCGCCGACCAGTCGACCCCGTAGATCTCGGTGTTGCGGGTCCGGACGTACGTCGCCTCCTCGTCGGAGCGGCGGGCGACCGCGACGTCGGGGTCGACCCGGAGCACGATGAGGACGTCGGGGGCGGACAGATGCGCGTAGCAGCGTTCCTCGGCGTCCACCAGCCGGCGTACGACGCCGTTGCCGCCGTCCAGGTGCGGACGCAGCCACACCGTGCGCGGGCCGTCCATGAGACTGATCTGGCTGAGCGGCCAGCGATCGGAGAGCACGATCCCGCCGTTGTCCGCCACCTTGCGGGCCCGGTCGTACTCGCGCCGCCGGTCGCGCGCGGTCAGCAGGTGCCACAGTGCCCAGGCCTTGCCCGGGAAGTCCTCCGGGCGCGCCGTCCTCGGGTCGACGCTGGCGGCGGTGCTGGGCAACAGGCCGGCGCTCCGGCCGATGTACATCGGACCCTTGACGGCCAGGGTGAGCAGCGAAGGGCGGGGCTTCCCGAGATGGATGCGCCGTACGACGAAGGGGCCGTCCAGCCACTCCGTGAGGCCGGCGATGGCGGTCGACTTGCCCGCGCCGTCGCCGCCGACGACGGCCACGGTGGCGCCCACCCGGGCGAGCCGCTTGCGGGTCGGTCGGTGCAGGACGTAGCGGCGCGTTCCCCACAGGCCCCGGCGGGTCACCCGCAGCCAGACGTCGGCTGCGGCGTTCCGCCGGCCGTGCGGAGCCAGCGCGTGCAGCAGCGCACGCGCCGCGGCCATCCGCTGCGGGATGTTCGCGGACGGTCGCAGCGACGCAAGGCAGCGCTTCCACAGATCGGTGCCGATGCCGGCCAGATGGTCTCGTACCACCGACAGGGTCTGGTCAGGGTCGGCTCGCTTGAGCAGCCACGACAGCTCGCGCCGTTCCGCCGCCCCGAGACGTCCCTTGCCGAACGCGACCGCGTCCCAGGTTCCGTGCTTGAGCATCATGCGTATGACGAAGACGGCGAGCTCGAACTCGGGCGCCGGTACCGGGAACAGGCCTCCGCCACGGACCGAGGCCAGGTAGGGGACCTCGATCGGGAGCCGGTAGTTCTTCGTCGTGTCGTCACCGAGAACGAGCTGGAAGTGCGCGTGGATGTGCACGAACCGACCCGACGTGGTGTCCAGCGAGTAGTGGTGGCTGACGCCGGGATGTTCCCGCGGACCGGGCAAACGCGCCTCCCGGAAGCCCAGCCGGGCCAGCACTTCCGCGAAGCGTTGGCCGTCGGCCCGGTGGATGAGCAGGTCGAGGTCGTTGTCGGCGGTCGCCGAGCGGTCCAGCGCGTCGTTGCTCTTCCAGTGGCAGTAACGGACGCGCGCCGCCGCGAGCGCGTCGCACAACTCCACCACCAGGTTGAGCGTCCCGTCCGGCAGCAGGATCCGGTCGGCGTCCGCCGGCTCCGTCGCCTCCAGCGTCGTGTACGTCATGAGCGTCCTCCCTGTCGTGAGCGCCCACCTGGCGCGAGGTCGTCGAAAAGCCTTGGTTCGGGGCCGCCCGGGCCGGGACCCGAGTACGAGCCGTTGGCGTACATGCGTCCGGCCCAGCTGCCGTCCACGCGAACGGTCCGTCGCCGGCCGCTGAGGTAGGCCAGTCCCGCCGCCAGGGCGAGACCCGTCCCCGCTCCCGCGGCGACGAGCGCGATGAGGTCGGGGCGGAGGGCGGTTCGCGACGGGTAGGAGTGTTCGAGGATGGCCACCTTGGCGCCGTCCGGGTCGGCGCCCGTCAATTGCTGCATGTCGGCGTACTCGTCCTCCAGGTTGTCGAGGGTCTCCTCCAGTTGCAGGAGCTCATCGGCCAGCTCGCCGGCGTTGCGAGGGGTGGCGTCCGGGTTGAGCCGGCCCTCGACCGTGTCCATGCGCTCCTGCGTCGCCGTGATCTTGTCCTCGATTCTTGCCAGCTGCTGGTTGGCGAACCGGCTCCGCTTGCTGTTGCCCCGATCTCGCGACATCGTGACGACCTGGTCTGCGACGGCGGCGGCGAGCTCGTCGGCTTTGTGCGCCGTGGGAGCGAGTACGGTCACCTGGACCAGTTGCGGGTTCTTGTCACCGACCTGTGCGTGTACGCGCCTCTGCAGCTCCTGCCAGCTCTTCGCGAAGCCCGACTCGGCCACCGGCCGGAGAACCGGCTCTCGCCTGGCGAGGTCGGCGTACGTCGCGGCCAGCGAGGCGCTGGCGTCCAGTGCCTCCTTGTCGGCGGGGCCACCGATGACGTCGCCGACGATGAGGCTGGTCATCGCCTGGAACTCCGGCGCCTGAACCTGCGCGTATCCGAACCCGGCAAGGCCACCGAGAACCGTCAGCGTGATGCAGGTGCCGAGCCGGGCGCGCATCCGGGAGAGCAGTTGTCCGATGTCATCGCCCTCCGGCGCAGGTCGGTCCGCCTCGGCCGGCTGCCCCTTCGGTTTGTGGTTCCGTTCCATCAGCTGCATGTAGAGCTCCCTGTAGGTGTCGTTCATCGCGCGAACGCTGAAGAGTTCCGCCACGCACTTGCGTTGTCGTTGGCCCAGCTCGCGGCGTTCGGCGGGCACGTACGCCATCACCCGACGCAGGGCGCGGGCGAACCCCTGCGTGTCACGCACCCCGACCAGGTGGACTCCCGGCGCGACGTTCGCGATCTCCCGATGCGGCGGGATGTCGGAGAGGATCACGGGACAGCCGCAGGCCATCGCCTCGAGGACGGCGACCGGCAGGCCCTCGCCACCGGAGGCCGAGACGAACACGTCCGCGGTGTTCAGCAGCCGGTACACGTCGTCGCGCGGGATGATCCCGGTCAACCGCACCTGTCCGTACACGCTCGAGGCTAGGACATCCGCTCGCAGCCGGTCGGACAGCGGCCCGTCGCCGACGAACACGAGCCTCGTGGAGGAATCGTTCACCCGTGCGAACGCCTGGAGCACGGTCGACGGGTCCTTCAGGGGGATGAGCCGATTCACCGACGCGACCGTGAACTGGTGGTTCGGCGTCGACATGTCCGGCTTCTCGTCGATCGCCCGGTCCACCCGCTCGACGTCGACGCCGTTGGGGATGACCGACAGCCGGGGGCCGACGAGCCCGCGCAGCAACCTCGGCAGAGACTGGTGGGCCGCCGCGCCGCACATGACGACCGTCGGGTAGAGAAACAGGATCAGGTAGAGGAATGCCCGGTTGCGGCGGCGGAAGTTCTGCCACGAGTTGTGCACTGTGAAGACCAGGTCGCGCCGTGACCGGAGGGAGCGCAGGTACACCAGCAGGGTCAGCACGCCGCTCGCGGGCGCGTGCACGTGTACGGCGTCGTACTGGTCGGCGGCCAGGGCGGACCGGAGCGCTCGGATGCTTCCGCGGACCGTGCCGTCGCCCTGGAACAGCCACAGGCCGTCCGGCGGTTCGACGTCGGTTGGGAAGAGGGATACGACACTGATCCGACGCTCGTGGAGCACTGGAAGGCAGTGCTCGTTGTACTGGCTGTTGGTCGCTCCGGCGCGGACGATCACGTGCAACACGGACAGACCCGGTGGTCGGTCGTTCATCGGCCGTCCTCCCAGGTCGACGGACGGTGTACGCCGCTCACCGTGGCGAGGCCGAGCGCGAAGATCAGCCAGTAGTGCCGGTCGAGCAGCTCGGGTGCGAAGAAGAAGATCACCAGGATCCCCGTCATCGCGGCGACCAGTGACCAGAGCAGGAGGCGATCCGGGTGCGCGGCGCGCACGGTCGCGCGGACCAGGTCACGGAACCACAGCAGCAGCATCGCGGCGAACGCCAACGTGCCGAAGATCCCGACCTGGACGAGGAGCTGCAACCACAGGTTGTGCGGCAGCTGTGGGGTCGCGTCCAGGTCGTAGTCGACAGCGACATAGCGGAAGTTGTCGAGCCCTGTACCCAGGAACGGGGACTCGATGAACGCCCGCATCCCGGCGTCGGCGAGATTCTCCCGGTCCGCGACCAGGTGCGTCGTGTCCTCTGCGTCCGAGCTGAAGCTGCGTTGGATCCGCTCCTCCAGCGTCGTCGGCAGCTGGCCGGTTGCGGACAGCAGCATCACGAGCGCGGTGACCCCTGCGGCCAGGCCGACGGCTCGAGACAGCATCCGGACGGCGCCGACACCGGGACGCAGCACCACGAAGACCACGAGCGCCACCACCGCGCCCAGCGTGGCGCTGCGAGACGCCGACGCGGCAAGGGCCCAGATCGCCAGATAGACGGACCCGATCATGACAGCGGAGACCACCGCCCGGCGCCGGCGAGACATCTGCCAGGCGCAGATCCACAGCAGGATCAGGATCGGCAGCAGGTAGGCGGTGGGGTAGCCGAGCCGGTTGGGGTTCTCGCTGTAGAAGACGAGCACCCGGCCGGCGCCCTGTGTCTGCTGGGTCATGTGCGCATGAAGGATCGCGACCAGCGTTCCCGCGCAGATGAGCGCGAGACTCGCGAGCGCGGCGCGTCGGGTGCGGATGACCACCAGCACCACCGGGATCTGGACGAAGAAGATGAAGAAGTACTGCAGAATCTGCGTCAGCGCCTCGATCGGGTACGTCGCCCGGAATGCGCTGAAGAACGCCGCGAGGAGGAACCCGTATGCCGCGATGGCGTAGGCCCGTGGCGGAAGCGGGATGCGTCGCTCCGTGATGAGCAGTACCAGGGCCATCGCGATGAGCACGTCGTACACGGTGAGGCTCGCGACAATGAGCAGGTTGAGGGGCGCGAGCACGGAGCCGCCCACCACCAGCGCCTGCGGAACCCTGGACAGGGGACGCGCGTCGGCCCTCGGCACGGCGGTCACCACAGGTGCGGGCTCGAGCACGGACACGCTCATGGCGCCTCCTTCGTCGGCGCCCTGAGCGTCAACGCGCTGTGTCGTCTGATTCGCTCGCTCATGCCGCACCGCTCCTCAGCCTGGTGACGGCGGCCCGCGCCCGTACGACCAGCCTCGCGCGCTGTTCACCGCGGAGCCCGGCGAACGCCGCCACCGCGCCGGTGGCCACCACGGTCCCCACGGCGTACGGCACCAGCCGGAGCCACGAGTCCACGGTGATGTCCGGGCTCACGGCGAGCGCCGCCGCGAACAGGACCGTGGTCACCAGCAACGGCCGTGCCGCGGCCAGGCACTGGCCGCCGAACGGCTGCCCGAGCACACGTCCGACCGCCCACGGGGCGACAAACCCCAGGACCGACCGTCCCGCGATCATGCCGAGGCACAGGCCGATCACGCCGCCGTCGAGCAACCAGACGCCGACGATGGCCAGTACGACGGACAGCACGGCGGAGACGACCCCGGCCACGACCTTCACCCTCGGGATCAGCGCCACGTCGATGACGAAGGTGTCGGCCTTGATCGCGGCGATCTGCAGCCCGAGGATCACGATCAGCAGGGTCGCGGTGTGCCCGGCGAACAGGTCCTCGCCGACCCACAGGCCGACGAACGACCCGTTCCACGCCACCACCGTCGCGCCGGCGGCGGTCCCGACCAGCCACACCAGGGCCATCACCTCGCCGCGGAGGGTGGCCGCCTTGCGCAACCGGCCGGAGCCGAGGTAGCCGCCGATCCCCGGAGTGCTCGCCTGGACCAGCAGGCTCAGTCCCTGGCTGAGCGACTCGGCGACGAACTTGGTCAGCGCGTACGCCGCGACCAGGCTGAGAGAGGCGAACCCGGCGAGTACGAGCACGTCGCTCGCGATCATGACCTCGAGCACGAACTTCCAGCCGAGGAACCACGTCGACAGTCCGAGGAACCAGCGGGCCAGCTTCCAGCTCGGCCGGCTGAGGCCGTACCAGGACAGCCGACGACGGGTGATCCGCCAGAAGACCCAGCCCGTGACGAGCGAGGTCACCAGGGTCGCGCCGGCGACGCCCACCAGGCCGTAGCCGAGCTTCACGGCGAGCACCAGCAGGACGCCGCCGAGGGCGATCAGCAGCGTCGATATCCCCATCCGGGTGTAGCCGAGGTTCTCGCCCTGCAGTGCGGAACGTGGCAGGGTCAGCAGGGTGACCGCCATCGAGTCGACGACGAGCACGGCCGCGGCGACCCGGACCTCGGTGTAGTCGGCCGGTGGGACGTCCAGGAACGCCGGGCCGAGCCACACGCCGATCGCGCCGGCGGCCAGCAGCAGCGGGAGGAACAACAGCCATACGACGACCGCGCTGCCGACGAGGCGACGCTTGTCCTCCGGCGTCGCCGTCCACTGCCGGTTGGCGATCGCGGACTGCAGCGCCTGCGCCGATCGTCCGCTGGCGCCCCAGACGTACGCCGACCACTGCCACAGCACCCGCCAGGCACCGAACACCTGCGCACCGAGGCCGGCGACCAGCAGCGGGTTCACGATCAGCTCGACGGCGGCCTTCACCGCGTAGTCCAGCCCGGACGCGGCCGCGTTCAGGGACGCACGGCTGGTCAGGTCACGGCCACCTGGCCGCGACGGTGCCGCCGTAAGTTCGTCGGATTTCACCGTGCCCTGCACCCCCTGACAATTACGTCGAATGTAGGCGCGGGCAGCGCTGCGGGCACGAGCATCGAGACGTATCTGGGCTACGCCGAACGCACGAGGCCGACGGCGGATCCGGTACGTCATACCATCCGCAGGGGACGGCCATTCGGCGTAGCCGGCTGGTACTCGGCGGCGTTGTGCTCGTTCACGACGGCGAGGTCGGGCAGCCCGAGCAGTTCCCGGTAGATCCGGTCCAGGGCCCGGCACATCTGTGGCTGGCCGAAGTAGCGGCGCACCCGCTCGCGTCCCTGCGCCCCCATCCGCCGGGCCGCGTCGGGATGGTCGAGCATCCAGAGCACGGACGCGGCCAGCGATGCGGGGTCTCCCGGCCGGGCCAGCAGTCCGGTCGCACCGGGTTCGACGAGGTCCGGGACGCCGTTGACCGCGGTGGCGACGACGGGACGTCCCGATGCCATCGCCTCGGTAACCGCCCGGCCAAGGCCCTCGTACCGGGAGGGTACGACGTACACGTCGAGGCACGCGGCGATCTGCGGTGCGTCCGGCCGGAACCCGGTGAACCGGATCGGTACCCCCAGCCGCTTCGCCTCCCGGCGGGTCTCCGCTTCCAGGGACGCGCTCTCCAGGGTCGTGTCGCCGACCATGACGAACTCGGCGTCGGGTCGGGCAGCACGTACCTGGGCCGCCATCCGGACGAAGTCCAGCGGCGCCTTCTGCGCGACGATCCGGCCGACCGTCCCCACGAGGGGTGCATGTTCGGGAACGCCGAGCTCGGCCCGGACGACGGCCGGGTCCGGCCGGTGCGGTACGCCGGCGAGCTCGATCGCCGACGGTACGACGACCGTGGTCCCCGCCGGCGCGATGCGTTGCTCGACCGCCTCCCAGGCCACCCGGGGCGCCACCGCCACGTAACGCTGGGCGAACGACCGCACCAACCGGTCAAGTGCGAGGTACACCCAGCGCCGCCAGCGCGGCAGCCCTTCGTGCGCGGCGAAGATGTGGAAGGTGTGGACCACGGCCGGGACCCGCGCGATCCGCGCCGCCACCCGTCCGATGACGCCGGCCTTGGAGCAGTGCGTGTGCACGACACTGAACCGCTCGCGGCGCATCAGGCGCGCCAGCTCGAAACAGGCGAGCAGGTCGTGCACCGGGGAGATTTGTTCTCGCATGTGGCGTACGTGCACGGTGCGGACTCCGCAGCGCTCGGCCTGTTCCCACAGCGGGCCGCCCGGCATCGCGGCCACCCACAGCTCGTACTGGTCGCGGTCCATGCCGGTCGCGGACAACAGGGTGTTCCCGCCGGAACCGGCGATGAACCGGGTGATGACGTGCAGCACCTTCACCTTCGGCAGGTCCGGTTGCGGGGGAAGGGCATCCCGGCCGACCACAGCGGGCGGAACCGGTGGCCAGACTGCGTCCATCGCCGTCCCCTCAGGCCTCGTCGAGGGCGAACACCGAGCCGGCCGCCTCCACCATGGCGGCGAGCCCCGTCGCCAGCGCAACCGACGGCGTGTACCCGAAGGCGTCCCGGGCGACCGACGTGTCGGCGGCAGTGTGCCGGACGTCGCCGCGCTGGACCTGCAGCCGCACGAGGTCGACCGGGCGAACCAGCGAGGAGACGGTCTCGATGGCCTCGTTCATCGTCGTACGTGAGCCGCCGCCGATGTTGGCGACGCCGGTCCAGGGCGACAACGCGGCCTGCCGCATGGCCGTGGTCACGTCGTCGACATAGGTGAAGTCCCGGCTCTGCTCCCCGTCGCCGTACAGCAGGAACGGCTTGCCGCTGACTGCCGCGTCCACCAGCCGGTAGAACGCCATGTCGGGCCGCTGGCGCGGTCCGTACACCGTGAACAGACGGAGCGAGACGGTAGGTACTCCGGCGGTGACCCGGTAGAGTTCGCAGAGGTGCTCCGCCGCGAGCTTGGTGACGCCGTACGGCGAGACCGGCTCCGGCCGCAGCTGCTCGCTGGTCGGGTAGGTGGCCGCGTTGCCGTAGACCGACGAGCTGGACGCGTAGACCAGCTTCCACAGCGATGCGTCGCGAGCCGCCTCGAGGAGCCGCTGAGTGGCGAGCACGTTGCGGTGGACGTACGGGTCGAATTCGCGTCCCCACGAGCCCCGGACCCCGGGCTGGCCCGCGAGGTGGTAGACGACGTCGGCGTTCTCGAGGAGCGTGGTGAGCGGTGCCGAGAGCAGGTCCACACGCTGCAGCGAGAAGCCCTCGCGGGTGAGGAGGGACGCGACGTTCGCCTCCTTGCGGCGGGGACTGTAGTAGTCGGTGAAGCAGTCGATCCCCACCACTTCGTCGCCATGGTCCAGCAGATCGGCACACAGATGCGAGCCGACGAAACCCGCCGCTCCGGTCACGATCACTCTCATATCTGCGCCGCCTCCTGTCGTCTCTGGTCCTGCGGCAGTGCGACGGCCGTCGCCGCGAGCAGCCGAATCTCGTCCACTTGTCCACGCTCGAGGGCCTTGGCCGCCTTCTCGACCTGGGCGAGAAGAAGCACGTCCCGCCACCGGCGACTGGGCAGCCCGGCCGCCCTCAGCCCCGCCATCACGAAGTCGCGGAGCAGGTGTGCGTGCATGGTCCGTCCCGCGACGACCTCCGGTAGCCGGGATCCCGCGTACCGCACCGCGAAGCCCCCGAGGTCACGCAGGGGCTCACCGCTGGGCGAGGCCAGCCCCCAGTCGTCGACCCCACCGACCACGCCCTCCCGCACGTACGCATGGCGCGGACACAGGCAGCCGTGCACGGCGGTCCTCGCCACGTGGAGCGGTTCGAGCCTGTGGCGCGCTCGGTGGACCGCACCGAGCGTGGGAGCCAGCCGGCTGGAACCGCAGTAGCGAGCGAACAGCAGGTCGGCCCCGTACCTGCCCAGGTCGACGGAGTCGGCCGGCCCACCCGTGCCGCTCCACAGGGTGCCGAGCCACGAGGACACGGCCGTGAGGTCGGCCCGTGCCATCGGCTGAGGACGACGTCGCCGGCGTCCCGGTCGCATTCCCGGAACGGCAGTCATCACGACAGCGGGACGGTCGCCGACGATGGCCGGGGTTATGATGCGTGGGAGCGTCGTCACCACCGTCGGCGCCGTCCCTGCCCGGAGTGCTTCGAGCACCCGGATCTCGGCCTCGATCGCCGATGCCGAGCTTGGGTGGTCGGCCACCGCCACGACATGCGAGGCGAACCGAGCCCCCGGCTCGCCGAGCAGCAGGCGTCGCGTTCCGGCGGCCGCGCCGCGGGTCACGTCGAGCACCTCCACCCGGTTGGCGGCGAGGAACCCGGCCAGCTGTTGGTGCGTGCCGGGTGTTGCCGGCGCTCCGTGCGCGGCGTGGCCGTCGAGCTGTGCCGCGTCACGGTTTCGGCCGGTCATCAGTAGTCGTCCGCGTAGGGGGCGGCCAGTGCCGGGACGTCGGTCGCGGACGGCTGGTAGTCGGGTAGGAGCCGGCGCAGGTGGCCGCGTACCTCTTCGGGGTCGTTCGACGTCGCCGCGTCGTACAGCCCGCGGAGGAGCCGACGGAACCCGGGTATCAGCGCGTCGCCGTCGGTCTGGTAGATCCGAGGGTGCTCGGTGAGCACCGGCCGCTCGTGCTCGCTGAACAGCGTCTCGGTGAGCTTCTCCCCGTTGCGCATGCCGGTGAACTGGATATTGACATTGGGCGTGTGCATGAGTCTCGCGAACTCGTGGACGATGTCGACGATGCGAACCGGTTCTCCCATGTCCAGAACGAAGATCTCCCCGTCCTGTGCGAGCCGGGCAGCCTCGACCACCAGGCCGGCCGCCTCCTCGATCGTCATGAAGAAACGAGTCATGTCGGGATGCGTGACGGTCATGGGAACCCCGCTGCGGATCTGCTCCGCGAGTACGGTCAGCAGCGACCCCCGGCTGCCCAGTACGTTGCCGAACCGCACGGATGCCATCCGGGTATGCGTACCCGCCTCCTGCTGCACGAGGATCTCGGCCAGCCGCTTGGACGCGCCGAGCACGGAGCTCGGGTCGGCCGCCTTGTCGGTGGAGATCAGGATGAACCGCTCCGCTTTGTGCCGGATGGCGGCCCAGAGCACGTTCTCCGTGCCCCGGACGTTGGACTTCACCGCCTCGCAGGGGTGCCGCTCGAGCAGCGGCAGGTGCTTGTGTGCGGCCGCGTGGAAGACGACGTCCGGTCGGGCCTCGGCGAAAATCTGGTCGATACGGGCCCGGTCGCGGATGTCGGCGACCACGCAGTCGTCGTTGTCCAGCAGGCCGTCGCCCCACAGCTCGAGCTGCAGCCGGTGCAGGTTGGACTCGTCGTGGTCGAGCATGATCAGCCGGCGCGGGCCGAAGCCGAACACCTGCCGGCACAGCTCACTCCCGATCGACCCTCCCGCGCCGGTCACCAGGACACAGCGCCCCTCGATGATGGCGCCGGCCTCCGCGCTCGCCACGTGGATCTCGTCCCGCCCGATGAGGCGTCCGACGTCCAGCCAGCGCATGTCGCTGCCGACGACCGTGCGTTCGAGCGCCGCGACGAACGACGGCAGGTAACGCACCCTCACACCCGCTGCGGCGGCCGCCGCCGCGACCTTGCGGAACACGGCGGGTTCCAGCCGAGGGATGGCCAGTACGACGACCGCGACGTCGTGTGTTCGGGCCACCTCGGTGAGCTGATCGAGAGTGCCGAGGACCGGGATGTCGCTGGTGCCCTGCTTCGCCGGGTCGTCGTCCAGGAAGCCGACGGGTTCGAGTCCGAACTCCGGTGCCGCGGCGAGGTCGCGGGCCAGGGCACGTCCCGCCACGCCCGCACCGACCACCAGGGTGCGCGGGCGGCCGGACGCCGAGGTCGCGTCCGGCCGCGGATGGTCTTTGAGCACTGTCACTGGACAACCTCCAGCTGGTTGGTCTGAATGCGGGCATCCATGAGTGCGGCACAGACCGCATCCACTTCGTCGTCGCGTAGCCCTTGGTGCATGGGCAGGGAGAGGAGCTCGCCGAACACCCTGTCCGCGCCGGGGAGTCCCCTGCGGGGTATATGCGCGACGCTGCGGAAGTACGGCATGTGGTGGACCGGGATGAAGTGCACCGACGTTCCGATGCCGCGCTCCGCGAGCCTCTCCACGAGCGCGTCACGGTCGGAGCCGAATCCGGGCTTCACCCGCACGACGTAGAGATGCCACGCGTGCCGGCCGCGAACCGGTGTCGGCGGAAGCTCGAGGCCTGGGACGTCCACGAGGGCGGCGCTGTAGCGGTCCGCGATCTCGCTTCGTCTGTGCTGCCACAGATCGAGGTACCGCAGCTGCGCCCGGCCGATCGCGGCCGAGACGTCCGAGAGATTGGCCTTGAGTCCGGCTTCGGTGACCGTGTACTGCCAGGAGCCGCCCGGCGCGTATCGACGCCAGGCGTCGGCCGACATCCCGTGCAGGCGGGCGCGCCGTATCCACCCGGCTAGCTCGGCGTCGTTGGTGGTCACCATTCCTCCCTCACCGATTGGGAGGTTTTTCGTTGCGTAGAAGCTGAAACACGCGGCCCGCGAGATGCTTCCCACCTGCTGGGAGTCGACCCAGGTACCGAGCGCGTGCGCGGCGTCCTCGACGACGCGTGACATGGCCAGACCGGCGGCGTCCGCGAGCTCCTCCACCGGCGCCGGAAAGCCGGCGAAGTGCAGGACCACCATGGCGTCCACGCCTCGACATGCCCTGGCCGCGGCCGCGCACGTGGCGGGGGAGACCATCCCGGTGGTCGGGTCGGCGTCGACCAGTACCGGCGTCAGGCCGGCATGGACGACCGCCGAAACGGCGCCGCAGAACGTGATCGTGGGTACAAGCACCTTGGCGCCGTACGGGAGATGCAGCGCCCGCAGCGCGAGCTCGATCGCCACTGTGCACGAGGAGACGGCGACCGCGTGCTCGGCCCCCACCCACGCCGCGAACTCGTACTCGAAGGCCGCGCACTCCGGACCGGTCGTGATCCACCCGGACGTGAGTACGCGCTGTGTCGCCTCCACGGCCTCTGGGACGATCATCGGGCGTGAGAACGGCACGCCTTCGGTCCCCATGCGCCCCCCTCGGGCAGGTGTCTCACGGGGACTGCTCCCCGCGCATCGCTGATTTGCACTGAATCTAGAGGCGATTCCGGTACGTCGAATCAGCCGAACGAATGAGATCGACTACGCAGCACGGGCTATCCTCGCTCGTCCTGTTCGTCCGGCCGTGTGGTCAGTCCGGCCTGCCGTGCAACGGAGACGGCGGCCAGCGTGCTGTGGACGCCGAGCTTTCGCAGCACGTTGTTGATGTGCGTGCGCACAGTGTGCGGTGACAGGACGAAGTGCTCGGCGATCTCCTGTCGGGTCAACCCTCGTACCAGACAGCTGAGCACCTCAAGCTCTCGCGCCGAGAGCGACGACAGGACTCCGCTCGCCTGCTTGCGGGTCTCCTCGGCAGTCAGGAGTGAGTCCAGGAGCCTTGTCGTGAACGCCGGAGGGAACCACGTCTCGCCGCGATAGACCCCACGGATGACGCGTACGAGATGGTCGACCGAGGCGTTCTTCTTGACCCAACCCCGTACACCGGCCCGCACGGCCGCAGACAGCAGAGTGGTCTCCTCGGCATCGGTGACGGCGACGACGCCGAGACCCGGTGAGCTGTTGAGCAGGCTTTGGACGACGGGCGGCTCTACGCCCTGATCGTCGATGTTGACCACGAGCAGGTCGACCTTCCCGGCGGCGACGGCGGACCGGATCCAGTCGATGTTCGTGTGCGCCGCCACGACCTCGATGTCCGGTGGCGACTCCAGCAACACCTCGAGCGCGTCCACCCAGGCCTGCTTGGGGTGGTACAGGGCGACGCGGATGATGGTCCGGCCGGTCGCGTCCGCCGAACCGGTCGGCGAGTCCCGAGACTCGCCAGCGCCGGCATCACGCATTCCACGTCCCGTTCACTCGCATGTGGGCACCGCGCGCCGCCTCGAACAGGCCGGCGCCGCGGGGCGGCCCGGTCCCGTTTGGGGGCGTGGTGCTGGCGAGCTCGTGGTGCAGGAGTGCCACGGCCTGCACCCGCGAATGCACTCCGAGTTTGGACAGGATGCTCTGTACGTGCGTACGCGCTGTGCTGTCCGAGATGTTCAGCCTGGTCACGATCTCCGTCGTGTTCCGGCCGTCGACGAGCAGGTCGAGCACGTGTCGTTCACGTGGGGTCAGAGAGCCGAGCAGCGAGCGCGGCGACGCCGGGGAGGTCATGCTGCGGACCGCCATCCTGCGGAGCAGTGCGGTGTCGACTGCGACCTCGCCCCGGGTGACGCGTTCCAGCGTCTCGCTGATCGCGTGGATGCTGCGATCCTTGCGGGTGTAGCCTGCGACACCCATTTCCAGGGCCTCGCGTACGAGGTCCGGCGAATCGAGTCCGGTCAGGATGACGACCTTCGTACGCGGATGCTGTTGCGTGACCATGCGGGCCGCGTCGAGCCCACTGCCGGAGGGGAAGGCCAGGTCGATCACGAGTACGTCCGGATCGTGCAACTCGACGGCTCCGACCGCTTCACTGGGCGACGCCGCAGTCGCCTCGACGGTCCACCCCCGCGCGGACAGAGCGGTGGACAGCGCCTCGAGGAGCAGGCGGTGATCGTCGCAGAGCACCAGTCTCATGCGGAGTCCCGTTGGACGGTGGCCAGTGCGGGAACCGCGAGCGGCAGCCACAGGGAGACCCGTGCCCCGCCGAGAGACGCCGTCCCCATGGTCAGTGCTCCACCCGAACGCTCGGCGAACCGGCGCACGGTCACGAGGCCGAGGCCCTGTTGCGGAGCGAGCTCGCCGAACCCTGGGCCGCTGTCCTCGACCTCGAACACGGCGTCACCGTTCAGGGCGCGGACGCGCAACAGCACCGATCCGTCGTCTCCTGCGGCGCGTACGGCGTTCTCCAGCAGGTTGCGAACCGAGCGGCGCAGTCCCACGGGCTCGGCGAGGACCTCGATTTCGGCCAGACTCTCGACCTCCAGCCGGCAGCGTGTGGTCGGCCGCATCGCGGCCCAGACATCCTCCACGAAGGCGCCCAGGGCGATCCGTTCGACCTGCGGCGCCTCCGGCGCGAGTGTGTCCAGGAGATCCGCGATCAGCTCGGTCTGCTTCTGCATCTGCCGGAGCCTCTGGCGTACTTCGGGCGAGAGCGCCGCCTCGGTCTCGACCACCGCGAGTAGGACGAAGAGGGCACCCAGTGGCTGTCTGACGTCGTGTCGAAACAGCTGGAGCCTCTCCGAGCTTGAGTCCGCGGATCGACGCCGGTCGAGACCGGAACGCCGCTCCGCCCAGTTGTGGGCCCCCCCACGCATGGACAATTACCTCCCCATTTGACACCTCGGGCGGTGAGAGCTCACCGCCGTCCCCTCCCGGAAGGGTGCCGCCCCCACGCGCACACCTTCAGCACTCCGCATGTTAGTGAAGCCGACATCTTTTGTTCGCAGAATGTCGATTTCCGAGCCCGGTGGCGTAGGTCCGTTACGCCGAATGGTGGAGACGGTATGACGACGGAGCGATGCCGTTGTTCGGACGGTGGCGGTGCTGTGACGCAGAGTCGGACAGTGACCCGTGCTGCGTAGACGATTCACTACATCGTCTGATATGTGGTCCGCGATTTTCCCTCTAGATTCAACAAGCACGCGGCACCGCGGATGCGGAGGCGCGTGAGGGGAGGGGATGGGTCGTGTGCGGGATCGTCGCATACCTCGGTCACCGGTCGGCGATGGATGTGGTGGTCGACGGGTTGTCGCGTCTCGAGTACCGCGGGTACGACTCGGCGGGTGCGGCGGTGGTGGCGCCGGGTTCCCTGCGCGTCGAGAAGCGAGCCGGACCCCTGCGTAACCTCACGGACGCACTCGGTACCGAACCACGGTCGGCCGCGCACTGCGGAGTCGGCCATACCCGGTGGGCGACCCACGGTCTCCCGACCGACGTGAACGCACATCCGCACGTCGACCGATCACGGCGGCTCGCGGTGGTGCACAACGGCATCGTCGAGAACTTCGCCGAGCTGCGTGCCGGCCTGGCTCGGCGCGGAGTGGAGTGTGTGTCTGACACCGACACCGAGGTGGTCGCGAACCTGATCGCCGAGGAGCTGCTGACCGATGGTGGGCTGGCGGACGCGGTCCGCCGGGTGTGTCGCCGGTTGGAGGGAGCCTTCGCGCTGGCGGCGATCCATCAGGACGCACCCGACGTGGTGGTAGGTGCGCGGCGCGATTCACCGCTGGTCGTCGGACGCGGAACCGCCGAGAACTTCCTCGCCTCCGACGTGTCGGCGTTCATCGCCCACACTCGGGAGGCGATCGAGCTGGGC
>WHTJ01000182.1 GCA_009377795.1 Propionibacteriales bacterium
ACGTCACCGGACGACGACGTCGCCTTCTACCAAGCCGGCGGGATGATCCTGGCCCTGTGGAGCCGGCGGCAGCTCGCCGAGGACAGCGTCGTGGAGGACAACGGCGGCTGGGGCGGCGTCACGCTCGCCCACAACGTCCGGTCGGCCGGGGAGGTCGACCAGGTGCTCGCCGAGGCCGAGGCCGCCGGGGGCACCATCGCGCGACGCGGAGCGAAGACCTTCTGGGGCGGCTACTCCGGGGTCTTCGTCGATCCGGACGGGCATCCGTGGGAGGTCGCCCACAACCCCGGGTGGACGCTGCACGAGGACGGCACCACCAGCCTCGGCACTTGACCGCATCTTCGAGGCGTCGACAACCTGGGCGTGGTTGAGTATCTCCATGTGCTCCGTCCGCCCGCTGTACGACGACGTGGCCCGAGCCGCCGGGATCCTCGCGGGCCGTCGCGTCCTGGTGTTGAGCGGCGCCGGTCTCAGCACCGACTCGGGAATTCCGGACTATCGCGGGCCGGGCTCACCTCGCCGTACCCCCATGTCGCTGTCCGAGTTCCTGTCGTCCGAGGCCGCCCGGCGACGGTACTGGGCCCGCAGCCACGCCGGCTGGCGGCGGATGACCGCGGCCCGGCCGAACGCCGGACACCGCGCGATCGCGGCGATGGAGGTTTCCGGCGCCGTGGCGGCGGTTGTCACCCAGAACGTGGACGGTCTCCACGAGAAGGCGGGCAGCACTGAGGTGGTCGACCTGCACGGCCGGCTCGACCGGGTACGCTGCCTCGACTGCGGTCAGGTGACCGCCCGGCACACCCTGCAGCGCCGGCTCGCCGGCCTCAATCCGGGATTCCTGGAGGCGGTGACCGGACGTCTGGCGCCCGACGGCGACGTCATGCTGGACGACGTCGACGGGTTCCGGATCGCCGGGTGCGCCCGCTGCCGGGGCACGCTGAAACCGGACGTCGTGTTCTTCGGCGAGAACGTCCCGCGACCCCGGGTCGACCGTTGCTTCGCGCTGGTCGAAGACTCGGAGGCGGTACTCGTGACGGGCTCGTCCCTCACCGTGCTGTCCGGCTTCCGGTTCGCCCGGCACGCAGTATGCCGCGGAATCCCGCTCGTGATCGTCAACCGCGGGCCGACCCGGGCCGACGACATCTGCACGCTGAAGCTCGACAGGGGTTGCTCCGAGACCCTGACACTGCTCGAACGACGACTGGCCTCGGCCCTTCCAGGAAGGGCCGAGGCCAGTGCGCGTTGACCGCCGTCACATCGTCAGGTGGACCTGAGGTCCGACCCGATCAGGCGGCGTCCTTGCCGGGCTCGGTCTCGTCCGTCGGCTCGGACTCGATCTCGGCCGCGTGCTCGACCGGCCGGATCGTCACCGTGCGAGGGCCCGCGGCGGAGGGGTTCGCGCCCTTCACGCGCACGGTGAGCAGGCCCTTGTCGTACGTCGCGTCGATGTCGTCCGCGGTCACACCCTCGGGGAGCAGGAAGGTACGCCGGAAGGACCCGTACCGAAGCTCGCGTACGTAGACCTCACCGCGGTCCTCCTCGCGCTGGTTGCGCCGCTCGCCGCGGATCACCAGCCGGCGCCCGTCGACCTCGATCTCGACGTCCTTGGTGACGTCGACACCGGGGAGCTCCGCCGTCACGACGACATCCTCGCCGTCCCTGCTGATCTCGACCGCGGGCACGACGCCGTACCGCGACTGAGCACCCACACCCCAGGTGCGCCAGGTAGCCCGGTCGAACTCTCGGTCGACACGAGCCAGCGCGCCAAACGGATCCCACGTCTTCAACACCATCGAATCCACCCTCCTCACGGTTGGATCGCGATCCGAGCTCGGTCGCCCGGACTGTCCCCTGTTAGCATTCTCCCTAACAGAGTGCTTACGCGATTCATTCCCGCTAGGACGTCACAGGAGCCGCATCTGGTCCGGCGCCCGCCGAGCCTCCCGCTCCCCGCCCGGCTCCCCCACGCGGCCCGCCGGCCCCTCGGCGGTCCCACGCGGGACGGACCGGGCGGCGGCCGCCGAGCGCGCGCCCACGCCGTACAGCGCGGCCAGCTCCGCGACCCGGCCCGCGATGTCGTGCTGGTACGAGCGGGGCGCATAGGCCCGCGTGCCGTAGAGCCGCTCGTACGCCGGGACCAGCCTGGGGTGATCCCGGGCGAGCCAGGACAGGAACCACTCCCTGGCCCCGGAGCGCAGATGCAGCACGATGGGGGTCACGCTCGATGCGCCGGCTTCGGCGATCGCCCGCACCGTCTCGTCGAGCTGCTCCGGCGAGTCGGTGAGGTACGGCAGGATCGGCGCCATCAGCACGCCGCACCCGATCCCGGCCTCGTCCAGTCGGCGGCAGACCTCGAGTCGCGCCCTCGGATCCGGCGTCCCGGGCTCGACCTGGCGCCACAGCCGCCGGTCGACAGACCCGACGGACACGTTCGCACCCACGTCGGTGACCTGTGCCGCCCGGCGGAGAAGCGGGACGTCCCGCAGGATGAGCGTGCCCTTGGTCAGGATGGAGAACGGGTTGCGGGCGTTGCCCAGCTCCTCGATGATCCCGGGCATCAGCCGGTAACGCCCCTCGGCGCGCTGGTAGGGATCGGTGTTGGTGCCCATCGCGATGTGCTCACCGGACCACGTCGGCCTGGCGAGCTC
>WHTJ01000095.1 GCA_009377795.1 Propionibacteriales bacterium
GAGTACGAGGAGACGTGGCACAGACAGCACACCCACCACGAGTCAGCTACGACCCCCGAACCCCCAACCGAAACCAGATAATCCAGTCACCGGAGAACCGGGGGAACCTCAGGACGCCATCTGGGCAGTCAACAGGCTCCCCCCAGACTTGTCCCGGAGCCCAGGTCCTGCCCCGGTTTTGACGCCAATGAAGTTTGTTACGACACGTCATCAACGGTTCGCTCACGCTCGCCTTCCTGATCCACACCTGACGCGATCATCGCCGCGCCTTTTCCTGCAGCGCTTACCACGAACGGCACTTAACCGACGCAGCCTGCGGTGGTTTGAGATCTCCCCCTGCAGGGCGACCCCGGAGGACCTACCTCCATCTCTTGTACAGCACCGCCTCCAGCGACCTCTACATCGACGCCTCCTTCAGCGTTCGTGACACACGACCTGCGCAAACACCCTCGCCGACGCCGCCGAAGACCGTAGACACACGCGCCACAAGCGCACAAACACACGTTCCCGCAGGTCAGCCCCTACTTCCGGGCCGAACGTGTGCCTGCCAACTGCGGAACTCAGGGTTATGGCTGTGTCCTCATTCCCTTGCGCCAGTGCCGAAATCCGCTGACCGGCGGCGAGTACTCAGCCGCACCGGGGCCCGATCAGATGTGCCGGGTAGGTGTAGTCGGTGTCCCCTTCCTGGCGGCGACGTTTCTCGAACGCACGTCGCGCGCGCTGTACCACCAGCTCGTCGGGTTCGGCGGAGCTTGAGCCGCGCCTGTGTAGTAGTCTTGTAGTATGTCTGTTCGGGTTGATTGGATCCACGGCGCCGACCACATGTGGGACAGCCACAAGGTGTCGGTGGCCGAGGCCAACGAGGCGCTGGACGACGATGACGCCGTCTGGTTCGACCCAGACCCGAAGAGCACGTCGGGGCAGAGCATCCGGGTGATCGGCTACAGCCCGAGCCGCCAGCAGATCCTGACCATCATCTTGGTGCGCGAGCCTGGCGTGGACTGGCTGTGGGGCGCCAACGGGTGGGTGTCGAACTCGACCGATCGAGCGAAGTACCGACAAGGGAGTGAGTGAGCGATGAATAGCAGCGAGGATCTGATCAAGGCCGCACAGGCCGAGTCCGAGGCAACCCGTGACGAGCCGTACCCGAGCGACGCCGAAGGCACCCGGCCGAACAGTGCCCGGTCGGTGGTGCAGTCGGTGCGGTTGCCCGCCGACGCGCTCGCCGAGATTGAGTCGATCGCGAAGCAGCACGACGTGCCGGTCGGCGCGCTGATCCGCGGCTGGGTGCTGGCCAGCCTCGCCGCCGAACGAGACACCACACTGGCCGACGCGGTAAATCGGCTGGCCGTGGACGTGGACCGGCTGCGCCGATTGGCCACCCGAACAGCCGCCTGACCCCCGCCCACCACGGCGACGTCAGGTCTGGGGCTGGGGTGCGTTGAGGGGCCTCTCCCCCAGCTCTAGATGCCTGTACAGCGTGGTACGTCCTACCCCGACCGTTCGGGCGGCCTCGGTGATGGTTTCGCCCTCGTCGAGCAGCCGCCGGGCGGTGGTGAGCTTGTGCGGGGTCATCACCGTGGGTCGGCCGCCGATCCTTCCTCGAGCCCGGGCGGCGGCCAGGCCTTCGAGGGTGCCCTCGGAGATCAGGTCGGCGGTGAACTCGTCGAGGGCGCCGATGATGTGGAACAACAGCCGGCCGGTCGACGTCGTGGTGTTCAGACTCTGCTCGAGCACGATCAGATCCACTCCCCGCTTCCCCATCAGCGCAGCCACCTCGGTGAGGTGCTGGACCGAGCGGGCCATCCGCGACAGTCGGGTGACGACCAGCTGATCGCCGGCGCGCAGGTAGTCCAGGCAGGCGTCCCAGTCCGGCCGCCGCGCTAGCTTTCCCGACGCGACGTCGCGGAAGATCCGGGTGCACCCGGCCACCGTCAGTGCGTCGATCTGTGAGGTGTCGTGCTGGCTGCGGGTGCTGACCCGGGCGTATCCGATCTTCGCCATGCACCTCAGCGTGCCGTAAACGGCGGACAATCCCGCGGAGGCCAAACAGTTTCGGACACGGGTTTAGGACACTCTCCCGGCGTGTCAGAACTGTTCATGCCGGGACGACCACAAACGACGACCGACTCTGGAACACAGGCGAGATCGACCGCTGAGGGTCCGCGACCAGTGAACGGCTCAGCTCAGCGGCCGAGGACAAGCCAGAGCACCGTGATGACAGCTGCGGCCGCGAGGGCTGTTGCCGCTGCAGAGCGGCCGACATCAGCACGCTAGCGGTGCATACCTCTTCGCGGCGTCCTGAGTTCGGTGGAACGGGGCCCGCCTGATCGGGGCGCTTGTCGACGTCAGGTTCCATGGGTGGTTTGCTCCTAGAAGTACACGCAGTGTTTCGACCAGCGAATCATCGTCATGCGGAAGCAAGCAGGCATGCCCGATCTCGTGCGCGGCGACCGCGGCTCCGGCAGCTGGCTCCACGACCACGTAGTTGTGGGTCGAGGCGAAGGAGCAGCCGACGGTCGACGTCGTCCGCGTGTCCGGCGTGACGTCCAGGATCGGGATCACGATGATCTGCGCCCCCCAGCCCAGGACCCGGCGCCAGCCGTCCTCGAACTGACACCGTGACGAGGCAAACTCCACCCACGAACCGCCCTAGTGGCCGTAGCGGTGCCGCGGGCCGTACGGCGCCTCCAGCCGCTCGAGCTCCGCCGGGGTCAGCTCGCAGTCGAGTGCCGCCTCGACCACGTCGAGGTGTCCGACGTCGGTGGCGCCGAGCAGGGGCGCACCGGGTGACCGTGCCAGCACCCAGGCGAGGGCCACGGCCGCCGGGGTGGTCGCGCGGTCGTCCGCGACCCGCCTGACCTCCTGTGCGACGTCCGCGTCGGACGTGCGCCCGTACCACCCCCGGCCGAGAGGGTCGGTACGCGCACGCGACGTCGCGCGGTCGAGGCCGTGCGGGGCCGCCCCCAGGAACCCTCGTGCCAAGGGACTGTAGGGGAACAGCCCCAGGCCCTCGCTGATGCACATCGGCATGATCTCGCGCTCGTCCCCGCGCCAAACCAGGTTGTAATGGTGCTGCATCGAGATCAGGCTCGTCCGCCCGGTCAGCCGGGCGGTGTACACGAACTTGGCGAACTGCCACGCCGGCATGTCGGTGGCACCGACGTAGCGGACCTTCCCGCCGCGGACCAGGTCGTCGAACGTCTCGACGATCTCCTCGATCTGCGCGTCGGTGTCCCAGATGTGGGTCTGGTAGATGTCGATGTAGTCGGTCCCGAGGCGCCGCAGGGAAGCGTCGACCGCGTCCAGGATGTGCTTTCGGGAGTAGCCCCGCGAGTTGGCGCCCTCCCCCATCGGGTTGCCGACCTTGGTGGCGATCACCACCTCCTCGCGCGGGACCTGTTCGAGAAGGACGCGGCCAACGATGCGCTCGCTCTCACCTGCCGAGTAGTAGTCGCAGGTGTCGAAGAAGGTGATGCCCAGCTCGAGGGCACGCTCGATCAGCGGACGCGCGCCCGCCTCGTCGAGCACCCAGGGCCGCCAGGAGGGGTCTCCGATCCCCATCGCCCCGAGCCCTATCCGCGAGACGCGCAGGTTGCTTCGCCCGACCCGAATGTGTTCCACGACGCTCCTCTCAGCCGGCGTGCGTCCGAGATCGTTCGGACGTGGGCGCCCGCAGCATCTCGAACAGCTGCACGAACGACCGGAAGTCCTCGGGTGCCACCGCGACACCCTCGCGGACGCTCGCGTCGTGCCTCGAGCGAAGCGACGGATCCGCGTCGGGTGGGTCGGACTCCCCGGTCGCACACTCCGCCAGCAGCTCCAGGTCGAACAGGCCCTCCGGCGACGCGTCCGCACGCGCGCCCGCGCCCCCGGTACCCGGCTGTCGGACCGCGAGGCCGCAGCCGAGCCTCCTCGCGCGCCATGCGAGGTACGGCACGAAGACCGAGCCGTAGGTCTTCCGGACGACCACGCGGGCATGCCCGAACGACGATGCCTCGGCACAGGCGAAGTCGGCGATCCGCACGCCGAACTCGAGAAGACTCCCGCCCCCGGCGTCGAGGGTCGACTCGTGCGACCGGCGAGTCACCAGGGTGACTCTGGGCCGTGGCGACCACAGCAGCCTCGCCCGGTTCTCGTGAATGAACCGGAGCGCGCCGCCGACCGCCGCCTCCGTCCACGCGACCATCTCGGCCGTCTCGTCGGCCTGCCCGAGTGGAAGCCCGAGTATCCGCACCACGTCCGGCGCCATCCGCCGCAGCTCCGGCACCGCCACCCGGACCGGCGGCCCGCTCACACCGGACATGGCGTCTCGGCGTCGGAGTCGGTGGGCGGAATCGTCCCGGGGGTCAACGGCAGGATCCAGTCGATCTCGGCCCCGGTCGCGAGGTCCGCCGGCAGCGGTGCGCCCCGGTAGAAGACGCCACGGACCCATCGTGAGCTGTTCGGCGACGGGAGCTCCAGGCCGAGGACGGTCAGGAAGCACCTGATCCCGTCGCTCGGCAGGAAGTCGCGACCGCACATGCTCTCCCGGATCTCGCCGAACGGAGCGGTCGGCGCGAGCTGCGCCCGGGCGACGGCGAGCGCGTGCTCCGGGTTCTGCAGGAGGAACGTGGCAACGGTGGTGTGGGGGGAGACGGCGTCCAGCGAGTCGTAGAGACGCCGGACGGCACCGGGTACGTCGATGAACGTCTCGTGATCCACGCCGACGTCGACCGAGCGTTCGCCCCGGCGGTTCTCGCCGTTCTCCTCCGAGCGGTACCAGAAGAACTCCCGCGCCCCCGGCGCGTTCAGGTCGAGAGCGAGGACCCAGTCGAAGTGGCTCTCGAGCACGTTACGCAGCTCGGACACCCGCATCTGCGGGATCACCGCGCACTCCTGGGCGGTGCCGGCGGTGGTGACGTCGCCGAACGCGTCGACCTCGGGGTACAGCTCCAGGAGGAGCGACTGCAGGAGCTCGGCGGCCTCGCGACTGCCGTGCGTCTCGGCCTGCCGGAGCAGGTGGATCCAGGGGTACGGCTCGGCCGGACGCGCGGCGGCGGCCGCGGTGCGCATCCGCCGCACGTCGTCCGTGATGCCCCGCAGCGCGTTCATCACGTGCTCTCGCGGCTCCGCCAGCGCAGGGGCGACCTCGACGGCGTCCCGGTAGCAGGCCTCGGCACGCGCGAGCAGGGACTCGAGTCGGTCGAGCTTCCCGGCCTCCAGCGGGCCCCGCCGCGATCTCACGTACCCGAATGCCAGCTCGCGCGTCACCATGTACGCCGACAGGCGTGCGGGCCACCGGGCGAGCGCCGCTACGGTCCCGAGGCCCGAGGAGTTCCCCACTCCGAGGTAACGCTTCAGCTTGGGGGCGAGCCCGGCCGCTCGGGGGTTGGCCGCGCGTGCCGCGGCGTCCACGATCTCGAACCCGGCGAGCCGCCAGAGGTACAGGCAGAACAGGTCGACGTGGTACGGCCTGGCCAGCGGACCGTCGGCGGCGGCGAAACTGCGCCACGCGCGCGTCCCGAGGCGACCGTTGCCGTAGAACCCGCCGTTGCGGATGATGTAGCCGCCCCTGTCGGCGAGCGCGTCCGGGTCCGGCTGGCGGCCGTCCGCGAGCGCCTCGACCACGTGGTCGAAGTTCCGCCCGCTCCGGCTCGCGACGGTCCAGCCGTACACCTTGGAGTCGGTTCTCCCGCGCCACAGGTTCTGGTCGAACTCGGCGCGTTCCCGCCGCAGCCGGTCGACGTCCAGCGGGCCGTCGACGAGGGCGCCGAAGAACTCCACCTTGGTGTCGCGGAACATCCGCTGGTGACCGGGAGGGAGCGGCGGGTAGGAGAACGCACCGAAGTGCATCACCACACCCTCGGCCTCGATCTCGTAGGCGACGAAGCCGGTACCGTCCTCGGCGATCTCGACGTCCTTGCAGTCGACCCGCCAGCGGTTCGCGGTCATCCTGCGAACCAGGGTGTTCGCGAAGCTCAGCCGGGTCGGCGCCATCACGTGGAAGGACTCCGCGCGCATCACCTCGGCCGGCTGCCGGACGAATCCCGCCGCGGCGTCGAGGTCGTCGGCCCATCGGGGTGGCAGCGCGTCTCGCGCCCAGTCGGGAAGGCGAACCCGCTCGCCCACGTCGTCCACCCTTCCGTCCGTCGTCCCGCCGCTTAGTCTGACGTATGCTGTCAGACAGCGCAAGTGTGCTAGCATCGCTCACCGTGGACAGCGACGAGGGTGCGGTGGGCGACGCGTCGGCCGTCTTCGCCGATGCCGGGGTGATCCGGGCGCCCAGTCTCGTAAGGAGCCAGGTGGCGGAGTACCTCCGCAAGGCGATCGTCGACCGGCGGTTGCGGCCGGGGCAGCTGCTCGTCGAGCGGGAGCTCTGCGACGCGACGACGGCCAGCCGCGGGTCGGTGCGGGAGGCATTGCGCCAGCTGGAGACGGAGGGGCTGGTCACCTCGGCGCCCGGCCGTGGCACCTCGGTGGCGACGCTCACCGAGCAGCAGGCCCGGCACATCTACGAGGTGCGGGCGTCCCTGGAAGGCCTGGCCGGGGGGCTGTTCGCGGTGAACGCCACCGACGGGCACCTGCGAGACCTCGAGGCAGTGGTCGACCGGATCGCCGATCTGGCGGACGATCCCACCCGGCTGCTCGCGGTCAAGGACGAGTTCTACGACGTCCTGCTCGCCGGCGCGGGGAACCCCGAGCTCCGCCAGCTCCTCGACATCCTTCACCGGCGGGTCACCCTCACTCGCTCGACGTCGCTGGGCGTGCCCGGGCGACCTCCGAAGTCGATAGCGGAGATGCGGGCGATCCTCGAGGCCGCCAAGGACCGCGACGCCACCGAGACCGCGAGGCGCTGTGTGAGTCACGTGCTCAACGCCGCCGAGGCGGCGCTGGGCCCGGAAGCGGTGAAGTCCATCCACGTCGCATTTCTGATGCCACCCGAGGCCGTTCGCTTCAAGCCGGTGTGATCGCAGAGTACGACCAGACACGCAGGAGCACGAGCGATGAAGCTGCTGGACAACTCCCCCGTCTCGTCCGCGCAGGATCTCGAGCGGCACTCGTGGCGAATGCTCGTCGACGGCGAGTGGGTGCCGTCGGTGAAGGAGGCCACGCTCGACGTGTACGACCCGGGCACCGGCGAGGTCCTGTGCGAAGTACCCGCGGGTGACGAGGCCGACGCGGACAAGGCGGTCATGGCGGCGCGTACCGCGTTCGCCGAGCAGCGGTGGACCGGTATCGTCCCAGAGACCCGCGGACGGATCCTGTGGGAGATCGCGGCCAAGGTCGAGGAGCACGCGGAGGCGCTGGCGACGCTGGAGAGCCTGAACCAGGGAATGCCTTACAAACAAGCGCTTCACGGCGCCATTCCAGCCGTCGCGAGATGCTTTCGCTACTACGCCGGCTGGGTCGAGAAGTTCGGCGGCCGGTCGTCGGAGCTGAGCACCGGGAGCCACCGGTTCCACACCTACACCCTCCGGGACCCGGTCGGCGTGGCCGCCATGGTGATCCCGTGGAACGCTCCCCTGACGATGGCCGCATGGAAGCTCGCACCGGCGCTGGCCGCCGGTTGCACCTGCGTCCTGAAGCCCGCCGAGGAGACGCCCCTCACCGCGCTCTGGCTGGGCGAGATCGCGGAGGCGGTCGGCGTCCCTCCGGGAGTCGTCAACATCGTGACCGGGCTCGGTCACACCGCCGGAGCCGCGCTCGCCGCCCATGATCAGGTGGACAAGGTCGCCTTCACCGGATCCACCGAGGTCGGGCGGTCCATCGTGCAGGCCGCCGCCGGGAACCTGAAGAAGGTGTCGCTGGAGCTGGGCGGGAAGTCGCCGGTGGTGATCTTCGACGACGCCGACCTGGAGAAGGCCATACCGGGGGCGGCCGGGGCGATCTTCTCCAACGCCGGTCAGGTGTGCACCGCCGGCTCGCGGCTCTTCGTGCACCACAGCCTGTACGACGGAGTCGTCCGGGGGGTCGCCGACCTCGCCCAGGACATCAACCTCGGATACGGCATGGATCCGCAGTCCGACATGGGTCCGCTCATCTCGGTGAGGCAGCGTGAACGGGTGATGGGATACATCACCGACGGGAGGTCCGAGGGCGCCGAGGTCCTCACCGGCGGGGAGACGTCGGGTCCGGGTTACTTCGTCGAGCCCACCGTCCTGGTGAACGCGCACAACTCGATGCGTGCGGTGCGCGAGGAGATCTTCGGCCCGGTCGTGGCCGCCATACCGTTCACCGACCTGGACGAGGTCGCCGCGGCCGCCAACGACACCATGTACGGCCTGGCGGCCAGCGTCTGGACGCAGGACATCGGCCGGGCACACGGCATGGCGAGGCGACTGCGGGCCGGACGGATCGGAGTCAACGTGCACGGCCTCCCGGACGTCACGATGCCGACCGGTGGTTACAAGCAGTCCGGTTGGGGTCGCGAGCTCGGGCCCGAGGGACTGGACGCCTACCTGGAGACGAAGTCGGTGTTCACCCTGCTGCGCTGACGACCTCGCCCTGTGCCACCGAGGCGCCGTGTCATGTCCGGCGCCTCGCTCGGGAGGCGATGTACCGCTCGGCCTCGTCCGCCGTGAGCACGTCGGCGTACTTGGCGTCCATGTCGAACAGGCCGGCGCGGTGCGGCGCGAGGGCGCGGTCGAACACCCCTTCCTCGACGACGGCGTTCTTGAATCCGTGCGCCGCCGCGTCCACGACACTCGCCCGCACGCAGCCGCTGGTCGTACATCCCAGATGTACGACAGTGTCGACGCCCTGCGACCGCAGCCGCTGCGCGAGGTCGTTCCCGAAGAACGCGCTCGCAGCCTCCTTCTCCACGACGTGGTCACCCGGCTCCCGGGGGAGCTCGTCGACGATGCCGGTGCCCGGTCGAGGAGTCGGGACGTCCGGCTCCTCCGCGATCCCGTGCGTGAACGCGACCGGTATGGCGGCGGCCCGCGCGGAGGCCAGCACCCGCCCGATGACGGGGATGGCCGACCACGCACTCGGGCCACAGCTGTTCGGGTACTTCCCGACGGAGGCCAGGATGGGTTCGTCGACGTCGCCGATGAAGTTGTACTCGACGTCGACGATGAGAAGTGCCGGGTGCTCACCCAGACCGAACGTCTGGTGGTAACCGGCCCGTCGGTAGACCTCGCGCTCCTCCTCCGTGAGGTCTGCGGTCCACACCAGCTCGCACGCGCCGGTCGGAGGCCGGCCGCGGGGTGTCATGAGACCTTCACCGGCGCTCGCGGTGCGGACGCGGGTGTCGTGCCGCCGCCGTCCTTCAGCGTCCTCCAGAAGTGGCAGGCGGTCCACCGCCCCGGCTCCACCTCCACCAGCTCGGGTTCCTCGGTCCGGCATCTGTCCTGTGCGAGCGGGCAACGCGGATGGAACCGGCAGCCGGAGGGCGGGTGCACCGGGCTGGGCGCCTCACCGGTGACCGGTTCGTCGGGTCGCCGGCGCTCGACGTCGGGGTCCGCCACCGGCGCTGCCGCCAGGATGCTGAGGGTGTAGGGGTGGTACGGCCTGGCGTAGAGCACCTCGCTCGATGCCGACTCCGCGAGCTTCCCCGCGTACATGACGGCGACGCGGTCCGACACGTGGCGGACGACGCTCAGATCGTGGGAGATGAAGAGGTAGGAGAGTCCCAGGTCTTGTTGCAGCCTCCGCAACAGGTTCAGAACCTGTGCCTGGACGCTCACGTCCAACGCCGAGACGGCCTCGTCGCACACGATGAAGGACGGGTTGACCGCCAGGGCGCGGGCGATTCCGACCCGCTGGCGCTGGCCGCCGGACAACTCGGCCGGGAGCCGGTTCGCGAGGTCCTCGCTCAGGCCGACCCGCTCCATCAGCTCGAGGATCTGCCGCCGCCTCGTCGCTCCGGTCGCCAGGCCGTGGATGATGAGCGGTTCACCCACAATGTCGCGGATTCTCATCCGTGGGTTGAGGCTGTCGTAGGGGTCCTGGAACACCGCCTGCAGACCGCGTCGCAGCCTCTTGAGGTCCCGTCCGCGGGTCGCGAGCAGGTCCTCCCCCTGAAAACTGACCGACCCCGCCGTGGGCTTCACCAGCTTCAGCAAGGCGCGACCCGTCGTGCTCTTGCCACAGCCCGACTCGCCGACGAGGCCGAGCGTCTCCCCCGCGTCGACGCTGAACGAGACTCCGTCGACGGCGCGGGCGGTCTGCCGGCCGCGACGGAACATCGCCGCTCGCGCGTCGAAGTGCACCACCAGGTCGCGGACGTCGAGCAGCGGGCCCTCGGCCGAACGTGCCGGTACGGTCATGACTCGCCCTGCCTTCCGTCGGGTCCCGCAAGACCGCCACGGCTCCGGGTGGCGTGCGCTTGCTGGTCGGTGGCGCTCGCCCAGCACGACGCCAGGTGAGCCGAGGCCCCCTGCACGGGCTCCAGGAGCGGTTCCCGATCCGCACACATGTCCATGGCCAGCGGGCAACGTGGCCTGAAGGGGCACCCTCGGGACGGCTCCGAGAGCGAGGGTGGCCGGCCCTCGATCGCCACCAGGTCGTCCAGGCGGGGCCCGTCGATGCGGGGGATGGAGCCCAGGAGGCCCACGGTGTACGGATGGCGCGGGTCATGGAAGATGCTCCGCACGTCGGCCAGCTCGACGATCCTGCCGGCGTACATCACCGCCACTCGGTCCGCGATGCTCGCGACCACACCCATGTTGTGCGTGATCACGATCACAGCCGTCCGCGTCTCGGCGGTCACTCGCCGCAGCAGCTTCAGGATCTGGGACTGGGTCGTCACGTCCAGCGCGGTCGTCGCCTCGTCGGCGATCAGCAGCTTGGGTTCACAGCTGAGTGCCATCGCGATCATGACCCGCTGGCGAAGCCCGCCCGACAGCTGATGCGGGTAGGCGGCGAGCCGCGACCTCGGGTCCGGTATCTCTACCATGCGAAGCAGCTCGACAGCGCGTTCCCACGCCTCGGTCCTGCCAATCCGCAGGTGCGCCCGGACGACCTCGGTCAGCTGGTGACCGATCGAGAGCACCGGGTTGAGCGCCGTCATCGGGTTCTGAAAGATCATGGAGATCTCACTGCCACGGATCGCCCGCAGCTCGCCCTCGGTGAGTCGCAGCATGTCGCGCGAGTCGAAGAGGACCTCACCCGAGACGACCCGCCCCGACGTCCGGTGCATCAGCCCCATGATCGCGAGCGCCGTCGCACTCTTCCCGCTGCCGGACTCCCCTACGATCGCCAACACCTCCCCGGCCGCCATGGTGAACGAGATGTCGTCTACCGCCCGGACCGTGCCCTTCGCCGAGGGGTACACCGCATGCAGGTCACGGACATCCAGCAGCGTCGTGTCGTCGGGACCCATGGCATCAGCTCCCCGGTGTTCCCGGTGCACCGGTCGCACCCCCGGCGGACGGGCGCTGCCGGAGGGCCGCCCTCAGCACGGCGGCCGCACGAGGCTCCCCCTCCACGGTCCGTACCGCCGGCCCCCCCGCCGCCGCCATCCGGAGCCCTTCCGCTTCGGGCCGACCCGGGGGTCGAACAGGTCGCGGAGACCGTCTCCGATCAGGTTGAAGCTCAGCATCGCGGCGAAGATGAAGCAGCCGGGGATCAGGGCGAGCAGCGGGCTGACCTGCAGGTACGAGTAGCCCTCGCGCAACATGCCTCCCCAGTTCGGTGTCGGAGGCGGCAGGCCCAGTCCGAGGAAGCTCAGGCTCGCGGCGGTGAAGATCGCGACGCCTCCGGTCAACGCCGCCTGAACCACCATGACGTCGACGACGTTCGGTAGCAGGTGCCGGAACAGTATGCGAGGTGTGGAGGCGCCCGCGACGACGCACGAGGCGATGAACTCTCGTTCCCGAAGGCTCAACACCTGGGCTCGTACGACCCGTGCGAATCGGGGGACGTTGACCACGGTGATCGCCGCGACGACGGTCCAGAAGCTCGCTCCCAGTGCGTAGATGATGAAGAGCGCCAGGACCAGCTCCGGGAACACCATCACGCCGTCCATCGTGCGCATGATCACGGAGTCGGTGATGCGGCCGAGGTAGCCGCTGACGATGCCCAGCACGACACCGATCACCAGCGAACCCACGATGGCGCCGATCGCGACCGCCAGGGCCAGCCGGCCGCCGTAGAGCGCGCGGCTGAGAAGGTCGCGTCCGAGCTGGTCGGTGCCGAGCGGGTACACCGAGCTCGGACCCTTGAACACGGCGGTCAGGTGCTGCGCCGTCGGGTTGTGCCCGGACAACCACGGGGCCAGGAGTGAGAGTGCGACCAGCACGCCGAGCAGCGCGAGGCCCACGGTGAGCCGCGGGTACGCTCGGAGGCCCTTGCCCAGCCTGGCCATGTCAGGTCACTCGTACTCTGGGGTCGATCAACCCGTACAGCAGATCGATGACCAGGTTGATGGTCAGGACACACACCGTGATCACCAGGACGAGGCCCTGCAGCACCGGGAAGTCCTTGCTCAGGATGGACGAGACCAGGAGCGTCCCGACACCCGGTATGGAGAAGATCGTCTCGGTCACGACCGCACCGCCGACGAGGCCGGCGACGTTCACCCCGACGACGGTCAACAGGGGTAGCAGGGTGTTGCGCAAGCCGTGCCGCCAGATCACCGCACGCGGCTTGATGCCGCTCGCATGGGCCCGCAGGATGTAGTCCTCGCCCAGCACGGTGATCATGAGCGACCGGGAGAAGCGAGCGAAGTAACCGACGTACGCGGCGGACAGGGTCAGCACCGGGAGCACCATGCTGCGCAGATTTCCCAGTGGGTCTTGCGAGAACGGCACGTACCCACCGGTGGGCAGCAGGCCCAGCTGCAGCGCAAACAAGAGGATCAGCAGGATCCCGAGGAAGAAGTTGGGTACCGACAACGCCACGACCGAGGTGGTGGACGTCAACGCGTCCACCACACCACCGCGGCGCAGGGCGCCGGCGACGCCCAGCACGAGGCCGCACACGATGGCGAACGCGATGGCGAGCACCGAGATCTCGAACGTCGCGGGAAGGCGTTGCAGGATCGCCGTACTCACCGGCACGGGTTGGAGGAAGGACCTTCCGAGATCACCGGTCAGCACGGACCCCAGCCACTCGACGTACTGCACCGCGAGCGGCTCGTCCAGGCCCAGCTCGTTTTCCAGCCGCGCGAGCTGGGCGGATGTCGCCGACGAGCTCTGCCCGCCGAGGATCTGCTGAACCGGGCTGGGGAAGAGCACGCGCGTCAGGACGAACGAGATCAGGCTGATCACGAAGAGCACGGCGACGAACGATCTCAGCCGTCGTCCCACGTAACCCAACACGGTCTACGTCCTATGCTTCGTAGGTTCGCGCGTCTCGTCCGACGCATGACTCTAGAGGTTCGCCGTCAGCCACAGGTCGCGCAGCCGATAGATCGAGTCCGGATACAGGGTCAGACCGCCTACATCCTCCCGGTGCGCGACGATGGTGTTCGGCCACACCACCCAGGCGTACGGTGCGTCGCGCTCGATGATCTCGTTGACCTCGGTGTAGATCTTGGCGGCCTCGGCCGTATCGAAGACACCCGCTGCCTCGTCCAGGAGCCGGTCGACGTCCCGGTTGCGGTACCCGGTCGAGTTCTGGCTTCCGCTGGAGTGGAAGAGGATGCGCAGCAACCCGTCCGGATCGGCTCGCGGAGTCCACTTGGTGACCGACCAGTTGAGCTCGTCCTCGACCACCTTCGTGTAGTAGTCGGCGCCGGGAACCGTGCCGACCTTGATGTCCAACCCGATCTTGGAGAAGGCGCCGTACAGCAGTTGGGCCATCTCCTGGTAGTTGCTCTCGCTGGAGTTGATGTAGTCCACGGACAAGCCCGTCGCCCCGGCTTGCGCGACCTTCGACTTCGCCGCCTCCACGTCGAACGGGTAGGTCAGCTCGTCAGCCGAGTCGTAGGCCCAACCGATCCCGATGGGGCTGGTGGCGACCCGCGCCTCGTTCCTGAAGAGGACCTTCCGCGCCCCCTCCCGGTTGGTGGCGAGCGCGATGGCCTGGCGCAGGCGGATGTCGTCGAACGGGGGCTTGTCCACGTCCATCTGGCACGCGTACCAGTCCCCGGTCTCGCGGGTCTTGAGCGCGACGCCCTCGGCGTTTTCGAGAGTCACCGCCAGCTGCGGGCTGAGAGCGTCCATGATGTGGGCCTCGCCGGCCCGCAGCATCGACATCTGTACCTGCTGGTCGGCCGCGTGGCGCATGGTGATCGTGTCCAGATGCGCCTCGTCCTTCTGCCAGTACCCGTCGAACCGCTTCATCGCCAGCTCGCTGCCGGGAGTGAAACGCACGAACTGGTACGGGCCGGAACCGACCGGGTTTCGGCCGAAATCCTCGCCGTACTTGTCCACCGCGGTTGGCGAGACGATGAACCCCGGGCGTTCACCCAGGGACGCCAGCAGCGGTCGCCAGGGCCGGTCGAGATCGATGCCGACCGTCAGGTCGTCGACGACCTTCACCGCGGTCACGGGCGGCGAGAGCAACCCGAGCAATGGCGAGTTCGTCGACTTGTCCAGGAGCCGGTCGAGGTTCCACTTGACCGCGGCGGCGTCACAGCGCGTCCCGTCGTGGAACTTCACGTTCGGCTGCAGATGGAAGACCATCCTTCCGTTCTTCTTGTCAAGCTGCCACTTTCGGGCGAGCTCGGGAACAATGTTGAAGTCCTTGTCGTACGCGACCAGGGTGTTGAACATGGCGTAGTAGGCGAATCTCTCGGAGAAGTTCTGGGAGAACGCCGGGTCGAGGGTCTCGATGTCCATGTTGGTGGCGTACACCAGGTCGCCGCCTCGTACCGGCGATCCGCCCTGGGTTCCGCCTCCCGTGCACGAGGCCAGCAGGGCGCCCAGCGCAGACATGCCGCCGATCTCCAGAACTCTGCGTCTGGAAAGTTCCTTCGCACACATATCAATGCATCCTTTCGCCCCGTGTCCGTCGACTGGATCCTTCGGGATCGGCCGAGTATCGGGGCCTCACGAAGTAGGGAGAACGTCCGTTCGTCTCTCGTGGTCGTCCCCGAGCACCTTCCGGATGGCGCCGGCCGCCCCGACGCCGGCCGGGACGCCGCAGTAGACCGTGATCTGCCGCAGGACGGCGGCCAGCTCGTCGGGTCGTAATCCGTTGCGCAGGGCACCTACTGTGTGCGCCTCGAACTCGGCCATGCGTCCGAGTGCTGCCGTCATCGCCAGGGTGAGGAGGCTGTGTTCGCGCCGACTCAGCCGCCGGTCCGTCCAGACCTCGTCCCAGCAGTACTTGGTGATGAAATCCTGGAACTCCACGCTGACGGCGTCGCGCCTGGACAACGCGTTGTCCACGTAGGAGTCGCTGAGGACCGCTCGTCGCACGGACATGCCGTCACTCTGGGCACCCGGGTGGCCCGGGTCGCCCGGCGAGAGGAAGCTCATGATCTCCGCGGCGACACGCTCGGGACACTCGTGCAGGATGGCATGCTTGACGCCGTCGATGATCACCAGCCTGGAGTCGGGGATCCGCTCGGCCATCAGCCGCGACATGCGTGGAGGGGACCCGACGTCGTCCGAGCCGGTCATCACGAGCGTGGGTGCCTGGATCCCGGAGAGCTCGTCGGCGAGGTCGGAGGTGGCGAGCACCCGGTACGCGGCGGTGTAGGACGCCCGATCATTGGCGGCGAACTGGCGCATCCGGCGGGAGACGGCGTCCGGGTGTCGATCCCGGAACTCCGCCGTGTACCACCGCTGCACGCTCCGTTCGGCCACGCCCTCGACCCCGTCGGACTCGATGGCGTCCAGCCGGTCGAGCACCGCACGCCTCTCCTCCGCGGTCCGCCCCGCGACGGCGCTGAGCACGACCAGCCTCTCGACCGACTCCGGGTGCGCGAGGGCGACCGCCTGGGCGATGAGACCGCCGAGGGACGACCCGACCAGGTTGGAGCTCTCGATGCCGAGCTCCCGCATCAGGTCCATGTGATCGGCGACGAAGTCGTCCAGGTCCCACGGGCCCTCCATGCGAGGGGAGTCGCCGTGCCCGCGCAGGTCATAGCTGACGATCGGGCTGGAGTCGCCGAGCGCCCGGACGACGCCGTCCCAATCGGCCTTCTCGGAGCCGACACCGTGCACCAGGACCGTCGGCGTACCGGGCCGATCGCGCCCCTCGATACTCCTGGACAGCTTCAACGTCGAGCCCACCTTCGCCTGGGAGCTGGGACCTGCCTGGCCCGCGGGAACGCGCCGACGAGGGCGGTACGCAACTCGATCCACCACTTTCGCTTGCATCCTGGCTGCGAGAACAGCGCCAGTCTGACGTATGTTGTCAGACAGCGCAACCACCACCCTACCGCGGACGCCTCCCCGCATCGAGATCGCGCATCTGACCCACCCGGGTCGGCAGGCGCGAAGCGGCTGGCTCCGCCGCCGAAATCCAGCCGCTCCGCGCCACTCGTGGGGGGAGGGACCAGCCGCTCCGCGCCAGGATTGCGGGACAGGCGCGAAGGGAGCGGCGTCAGGCGTCGTCGACGGTGAGGCCGGACTGCACGGGCGAACACCACAAGCTGGGCGCGATCCCGGGGCCACCATCTCGCGTTCCCGGTGCCCGGTCCAGCCGGTGCAGGTAGACGTTGGCGAGCAACGGGGAAATCACCCCGCCCTGTGCGGTACCGGAGACCGGTCGCCGCACCGAGCCCTGCTCCATCACTCCCGC
>WHTJ01000011.1 GCA_009377795.1 Propionibacteriales bacterium
CCGAGTTTCGCGTCCGGGCGCGTCCCAGTCGCCTCACCGACCGCCAGTTGCGTCAGCGACCGTCAAGCACCAAACAAACCGCACTGGACGCTTACTGACCCGCGCTCCTAGGCCCACCCGCCTCGCGCCGAGAGCGACCGCCTCTCGGCGCGAAGAAGACGACCTGATGTGCAATCTCGGCGCGACTGGCGGGTCCGGGATCCGGGATCTCAGGTGCCGTTCCGGGCGTCGAGCTGGGTGCTCAGCGCGCGGGGCGCGACCACCCGGTAGGCGTCCTCGACGATCTCGGCCAGCGCCTCCCAGTCCACCGGAACGTCGAGATACACCCCGATCCAGCCCCGCCCTCCGACGTACGGGGCCGGAAGTATCGCTCCGGGTCGGCGGCCACGAGGGCCTCCTGTTCGCCCGGCGGCGCCGCGCACCAGCACGCCGGGCGGTCGTCGTGGTGATGGTCGGCGTACATCACGAACGCCTTCCGGCCCCGCACGAACCACGTCGGTTCACCATGGCTCAACCGCTCGGTGACCTCGGGGAGCGCCGTGCACAGCTCCCGCAGCCGCTCCAGCGGATCACCGGTCACCGAGGCCCCACCCGCCCCGTCCCCCTCGCGCCGAGAGGGACCGCCCCTTCGCGCCGAGAGCGGTCGGCATCACCCGAGCAGATGGTCCATCGCGCGGGCCACGAACTGGTTCCGGGAATCCGCGGTGCCCATGGACTGCAGGCCCTCGATCCCGAACCCGGTGTAAAGCGTGCTGTCGGTCGTGACCACGGCGCCCTCTTCGATGGCCGACATGGTGCGCTGCCAGCCGTTGGCGTTCGGCGGAGAGCCCTCGGCCGGCCCGGTGAGCTGCCAGCCACCGAGATCCTGCTCGAAGGACGTCTCCGAGACCGCGGCGCCGTCGACCGAGATCGTCGCGTCGTCGAGGAAGACGCCGATCCCTTGGACCGCCCAGTCGCTGGCGTACGTGATCGACACCTCCACCTGCTGGCCGGCGAACTGCGACAGGTCGACGCTCCACTCCTGCCAGCCGTTGCTGTTGCCGGAGAACGCGTGCCACTCGCCGGTGCTCCCGGTCGGCGCGCAGTCGGCGTCCACGTAGTGCAGCAGGTGCGGGTGGATCTGTTCGGCCCAGCCGGCCGCGCAGCTGCTGCCGGTGTCCTGCGAGGTGTGGCCGTTGGCGTCCGGCAACGTGGTCCAGTCGTCCTGCCCGACTGTGCGCGCCTCGACGAACATGAAGTCCCAGTCCGCCTCGGTCGCGGCCGACACCTGGAACGTCAGCTCGCCGCTGGACGCGCCGATCAGGTCAGCCTGGTGGGTCAGGCGCTTGTAGCTCTGGTCGGCCTGCTGGCTGAAGACGTACCACTCCCCGGTGAACGGGTCGTACGGGTTCCCGCCGCCCCGTTCCCAGATCACCGGCGCCGAGGAGGCGAACTGCGGGAACTCCTCGGGCGGCAGGAACGACGACGTCGTGACGAAGGCCGCGGAGTGGTCCTGGTTGTCGGCCGAGTCGCCGCCGTTGAGCATGCCCGTCCAGCCGTCGAACCCGGTGTCCGGGTTGCCCAGCAGCGGGAACGGGTTGCCGTCCGCGTCGTGCCCGCCGCCGTCGACGTACTGGTACGCCCCGAGCCAGTACTGCGCGAAGTCGTTGAGCAGTGCGAGGCAGGGGTACGCCCCGGCCTGCGTACACCCTCCCTGCGCGTCCTCGAAGGGGTTGTAGAAGTAGGCGCCGTCGGCACCCTGGGCAAAGAGCGCGAACTTTCCGGAGAGGAGTAATTTCCCGCCCTCGTTGAGATAATCGCGTACGGCGAGCTCGAGATCCAGCGCGTACTTCGCCGCCGTACCGGCGGGCTGGCCCTCATGGCGCGGGAGGATGTCGTCGCCGGTCTCCCACACCACCGCGTCGTAGTGCGACAGGACGCCGAGCGGGTGCGGGGCCGACCGGCCGTTCGCGTCCACGTCGTAGACGTCGGTGCTGTGGCCGGTGGCCACCAGCGCCGCCTCGTACTCGTCGACGTAGTTCGGCCCGCCGGCCTGGGCGGGCGTGGCGCCGGTGTAGTCCTCGGCGGCCAGGATCAGGACGTCGCCATCGGTCTGCTCGGCACTCGCCACCTCGTAGTCGAATCGCTCGCTGGCGAGCCGGCCGACTCCCGACTTTCGGCCGGTGAACCACACCTCCACGGTGTCGCCGGGCTGTGCTCCCGTCACGGTGCCGCGGTAGTCGGCGTAGTACAGGTTCTGCTGGCCGCCGTACCGGTCGCCGCCCCGCCACTCGGTCACCCCGGTGCGTTGCGCCGGTCCGTTGTCGATCCGGTAGCGCATCTGCAGGTTCTTGAGGTCGCGCTTGGCGGTCACCGCCACCTGCTGGCCGCCGTACCGGTCGCCGCCCCGCCACTCGGTCACCCCGGTGCGTTGCGCCGGTCCGTTGTCGATCCGGTAGCGCATCTGCAGGTTCTTGAGGTCGCGCTTGGCGGTCACCGCCACCTGCTGGTCGCCGCCGTGCGAGACGTCGAACTCGTCGACGACCATGTCGGCGGCCTCCAGGTCGACGGCCGACTCCGGGTCGTCCGGGTCGTGCGCGGACCTGGCCAGGGAGAGCGCGAACGGGATGTTCTTCTCGAACTCCGCCTGCACCAGCTCCTCGTCGTCGGGGAAGACGAAGGTGCTCACGCAGTCCGCCGGCTCCCACTCGTCGTTCGGGTCCGAGGCGCTGGCGGCCTGGCAGGTCGACATCTCGGGAGTGAAGCCGAGGGTCCCGAGCACCTCGTGAGCGTGGCTGTCGATGTCGCCGTTCGTGGTGTACAGCTCGGCGGAGATGTCCGGGTCGTAGCCCGGGATCGCGGAGTTTTCGTCGGTGCCCGCCAGGGCCTCGTAGATCACGTCGTCCGGACTCGGGGTGTTCACCTGCCACCCGATGCCGTACAGCAGAAGCTCGGCCGCCGAGTGGTAGTTGATGAAGAACTCGAAGCCCACCCTGTCGATCAGCCTGAGCATCGCCTCGGTCTCCGGCTCGGAGGCGGGCCCCGTGCCTCGGTAGGTCTCGTCGGCGTCCAGTGGCGAGGAGCCCTCGTTGTCGTAGCCCCACTTGAACGGCGAGTTCCGGTTCAGGTCGACGCCGTCCCCAATCGTGATCTCGCCGTCACCGTTGTTGTCCCGCGTGTTCTTGCGCCACAGCCGGTTGCCCTCGGTGAACGTGAAGTCATACCCGTCCGGGTTCTGCACCGGCACGAACCACAGCTCGGTGGTGTCGACCAGGCTGGTGATCTCCGGGTCCTGGCCGTAGCTGGTCAGGACGTGCTGCATCAGCCTCGACACGTTCTCCGGCGTGATCCACTCCCGGGCGTGCTGGGCGGCCGCGTAGAGCACGGACGGCCTTCGGCCGTCCGGTACCCGGGTGGCGTTCCTGGTCACCTTGAGGGCGAGGATGTCCTCGCCTTCGAGCGACTGGCCGACCGTCACCAACTTGGCGATCGAGCTGTGGCGCTCGGACATCTGGATCAGCTCGTCCTGCAGCCCGCCCGGACCGCTGTACGGACGCCACACCTCGAAGCCGGCCTCGGCCTGCCGCGCCGCCACCCGCGAGGCCGGCTGGCCGTCGATCCGCTTGACCGACAGGTCGACACCCTCCGCCCGGAGGTCGGCCACCTGGGCGGGGCTGGCCACCACCTCGACCCGCGCCCTACCGGACCGGACCGGGCCGACCATGGCCTCCCCCCGGTCGAAGCCGGCCTGGTTCAGCTTGTCCAGCTGCTCGGCGTTCAGCCGGCCGACGTACACCTCCGCTCCCTCGCCGGATCGAGCACCCGCACCCTCCGCGCGAGACGAGTCGTTCGGTGCCACGCCCATGGCGGGCGATATAACCAGAAGTGCGCATAGAAGGGCGCCGGACGAAGCCAGCGCGAGAGGCGTGCGTCGCATAGTGAAACTCCCCTTCGCCATCCCCGAGGCGTGCGCCACATGCTCGTGAAAGCGGGGCGGCCCGTCAATGGTCCAGGGGCGGTTAGCGGGTCAACGTCTGACAACGATTCACGGTCAGCCGACGGTCGTCGCGCACCGTCACCGGGTCGGTCGTCCCTAGGACGGGGTCTCCAGCCGGGGATCACGCCGTACGACGAGGAAGAGCAGCAGAGCCGCCAGGACGGAGACGCCGAGCATCACCGCACCCATCGGCACGGCGCTCTCGGACCCCAGCATCCCGACGGTCGGAGCCACCACCGATCCCACGCCGAACTGCACCGACCCGAGCATGGCCGACGCCGTGCCTGCGGCCTCACCGTGGCGGGAGAGCGCGAGCGCGGGCGTATTGGGCAGCGCGAGCCCGACGAAGGCGATCATCGACGCCAGGGGGATCAGCAATCCGGCGAGGCCGCCGAACCCGGTGACGGTCGTGACCACCAGCACCGTACCGAGCACGACCTCCATCGACACCGCGAAGGTCAGCACCTGGCTCGGCCGGTAGCGCCGCAGCAGCAGCGGGTTGATCTGGGTGAACCCGATGATCCCGACCGCGTTGATCCCGAACACGAGACCGTACGTCTGCTCGCTGAGCCCGTAGATGCCCTGCAGCACGAACGACGAACCGGAGATGTAGGCGAACATCGCCGACATCACGAGCCCGGCGATCAACACCAGGGCGACGAAGGTCCGGTCCCGGAGCAGCGAGGCGTACGTGCGCGCGGTCGCGCGCGGTCGTGCGGAACGTCGCCGCTCCACGGGCAGGGTCTCCGGAAGGCCGAACCACGCCAGCGCCACGAGCGCCGCCGCCATCAACGCGAGTACGACGAAGATGCCGCGCCACGACGTCCATTCGAGGACTATCCCGCCCAGCGTCGGCGCCAGGATCGGCGCGGCACCCATGACCAGCATCAGGCGGGACAGCATGCGCGCTGCCGCGATACCGGAGAACAGGTCGCGCACCACCGCCATCGCGGTCACGACCACGGCCGCGCCCGCGAAGCCCTGGAGTACGCGTACGGCGCTCAGTGAGACGACGTCGGGCGCGACCGCACACAGCACCGAGGCTGCGGCATGCAACCCGATCCCGACCAGCAGCGGCCGTCGCCGCCCCAGTGCGTCGGACAGCGGCCCGACCACGAGCTGACCCACGCCGAGACCGAGCAGCATGCCGGTCAATGTGGTCTGTACGGCGGCGTCTCCGGCTCCGAGCTCGGCCGCCAGAGAGGGGAACGCGGGCAGGTACATGTCGACCGTCAGCGGGCCGAGCGAGATGAGCGCTCCCAGTACGACGACGAACCGCACGTAACGCCGCCGCGACGTCACCATGGACGTCGCGGCGGTCGGAGCGGCTTCGAGGGTCAGCTCGGGACTCGCAGGCGATCCCTTCATCGTCCGTGTACAAGTCGTTGTCCGCTCCGGACATTCCCGAACAGCAGCATCGAGTCGCCGAACTCGTGCCACAGATAACCACCGCGTACCGCCTCGTCGTACGCCAGAGACACCAGATCGGTTCCCGCCACCGCCTCCAGGAGCAACAGGTGAGTCGCCTCCGGAGCATGGAGTCCGGTGATCAGCCCGTCGACCACCCGGGCCGGACGGTCCGGACCGAGCACCAGGTCGGTCCACCCGGCGCGCGGGTAGACCCGGCCGCGCCGGTCGGCGACCGTCTCCAGTGCCCGCACGACCGTCGTCCCGACCGCGATCAGCCGCCCACCCGCGGCCCGGGTGGTGTTCACCTGCCGCGCGGTCGGGTGCGGGACCGCGAACCGCTCGGCGGTGGGCGGCTCGTGGGACTCCGGGCTGGACACTCCCGGATGCAGCACGAGCGGCGCGACCGCGACCCCCGTGGTCATCAGCCGGACCAGCAGCCGCTCGGTGAACGGCCGGCCGGCGCTCGGCATCTCCGCGCCGCCGGGCTGGTCGGCGTACACCGTCTGCAGATCGCTCAGCGGCCACTCCCGGTCGACGTAGCCGTACCGGATCGGACGCCCGTGCCGGGGGAAGTACCGCAGGGCCGAGGTGGCCGGCGACGGGGTGGCCCGCCACAGCCTTCGCGGCTCGGCATCCGGCCCGGGGTACGGCGTGTGGAGCCGCAACCGTACGCCGGCCGGAAGGGTGAACGTCTCCCCCTGCGCCACCTCACCCAACGGACCCGTACCGTCGGGCCGGCGCGGCTCGACGACCCAGTCACCATCGTCAAGCCATGTGGAGAAGTGCAGCGGAACGGTCTGCCCGCATCGCCGGACGGCCTCCACGGCCGCGGGCAGGGTCGCCGACGTGTTCACCACGAGCAGGTCGCCCGGCCGGAGCAGATCGGGCAGGTCGCGGAACAGGTGATGGCCGGCCCGGCCCTCCCGCGCGACCAGCAAGCGCACGCCGTCGCGTCCGAGCCCGCACCGTTCCGGGGGCGCCGCCGCCTCGCTGCCTGCAGGCAACGTGAAGTCGACGCCAGGCGAGTGCGACACGAGCGGCGGCGCGGTCACGGGTCACCGCGGGAGTCACGTCGGCGGCACGGTGCCGGCCACTGGGGAGGCCGCCCTGCACCAGACGCATCAGTGCGGGCACCACCGTCTCGGGCTCCGGGCGGTCGGAGATGTCCTCGTCCGGGAACGCCTCCTGGTGCATCCGGGTACGCATGTCACCCGGATCGAACGAGTAGACCCTGAGCCGCGGATTCTCGGCACCGAGGATCGCGGTCGCTTGATCGAGCGCGGCCTTCGACGACCCATACCCACCCCAACCCTCGTACGGCTCCACGGCGGCGTCGGAGGTGATGTTGACGATGCATCCGTCGGCGGCGAGGAGGAGAGGGAGTACGTGCTGGGTGAGCGCGATCGGCGCGACGACGTTCACCTCGTAGACGTGCCGCAGGACGTCGATCGGGTAGTCAGAGAGCGGCGGTTGCGGGCTCCGGCCCAGGACGCTGGCGTTGTTCACCAGAAGGTCGAGGCGGCCGTGGTCTCGGACCGCGCGAGCGAGCTCCGCGCGATGACCGGCGTCCGAGACGTCCCCGGCGATCGCCGTGACGGACCCGGCGCCTCGGGCCGGCAGCTCGGACTCGGCTCGATGAAGCGCGTCGGCGTTCCTGGCGTCGATCACGAGATCCCAGCCTTCCGCGGTGAGCCGGGACGTGAGGGCACGTCCGAGTCCTCGGGACGCGCCGGTGATCAGTCCTACTGGCATGCTTCCTCCACGTCGTTGTCGCGTGTTGACGTCGAGAATGCAACTTAAAGTTACCTTGAGGTCAAGGTTCGGCGACGGACGCCGTACTCATCGGCCGATCCCACCGATCTGCGATCGTGGTCGCATGATCGTGGCATTCAGCATCAGTCCAACGGCCGAAGACGAGACCGGCGGCGTCGGAGAGGCGGTCGCCGAGGCGGTCCGGGTGGTACGCGAGTCCGGACTGCCGAGCGAGACCAACGCGATGTTCACGAACATCGAGGGAGAGTGGGACGAGGTGATGGCGACCATCAAACGCGCGGTCGACGTGGTCGCCGACCGCTCCCCCAGGGTCGGCCTCGTGTTGAAGGCGGACATCCGGCCCGGGCACACCGACCAGCTCAGCGCCAAGGTACGGCGGATCGACGAGCAGCTCGGCGGCGCCTCCTCCTAGCCAGCCCGGCCCGCGGTGTCCAGGATCACCCCGGCGACCAGCTCGGGGTCGTCCAGCATCGGCACGTGCCCGCAGCCGGGCAACGGGATGTGCGTGGCCATCGGGAGGATCCGCCGCGCCAGGGCCGCCTGCTTCGGGAGCAGGATCCGGTCACGCGTACCCCACGCGACCGTGACCGGCACCTGCGGAACGCCCTCGAAGTCGTAGTTCCGTCCGGCACGGGCCGTGGGACCGAACGCCACCGCCTCGGCCATGGATCTCGCGTCCGCAAGGAAGTCGTCCGCACTCAGGCGTTGCCCGTGCTCGTGGATCGGCTTCAGCGCGAGCGCCCTCTGCCATGGGCTGCGGGCGATCCGCTCCACCACCCCGGCCGGCAACATCGCCGACCGGCGCATGGCCGAGAGCATCGAGATGGCGTAGCGACGCTGGCCGGGCGTCCAGAACCCGGCCGGGGACAGCGCGGTCGCCGTGGACACCAGCCCGCGACCCGCCAGCTCGAGCGCGAGCGCCCCACCGAGCGAGTTGCCCGCGATGTGCGGACGCGGGATCCCCCACTGGGCGAACATCTTCGCGAAGTTGTCCATCGCGGTGTCCATGTCGTAGTCCAGCCCGGCCGGCAGCCCGGGAGACTCACCGAATCCGGGGAGGTCGACCGCGATCACGTCGTGGTGCTCGGCCAGCAGGTCGAGCACCGGGTCCCATGCCTGGCGGCGGTGGCCGATGCCATGGACCAGGATCAGCGGGGACCCCGTTCCGCGACGCGTGTACGCGACCTCCAGCTCCGTCATGTCGCCGCACGTTACCCGCGGCATCCGGCGTACCGGCGCGAATGTGACCACACCCACGACCGGCCGAAGATCGCCTCGTGCCGGTCGTGGCGTGGCGCGTCGGCGACCGGTTGCAGGACACTGGATGCACTGCCGATGGTCCGATGCCGCGTCCGGAGGGCACGATGGCGCTCGCGGTGTGCATGCTGTTCGACGACCGGGCGGATCGAGCCCTGCGGGCCCTGTGGGACCGGCTGGAGGATCTCGGCGTAGCGACCCTGCGGTCGCACACCCACGGCCGGCACGTTCCGCACCTGTCGTACGCCGTCGTCCGCGACGGGTCACTCGGCCCGCTCGAGACCCGCGCGGCGGTCGCGGCGCTCCCCGACGAGGGACCGATCGACCTGAACTTCGACGGGCTCGGGACCTTCCGCCGCGGCGGGTCGTGGCTGGTGCCCGCGGTCACCGCCGACCTCGCACACCGTCAGGGACGGGTCGCGGCCGCGGTGTACGACGTCCTTCCGCTGCACGCTCGCGCCGTCCGCGCGGCGGTGATCGAGAGCGGCGCCGGCGAGAGCTGGCCCCTGCCGAACCTGCCGTGATCGCCGGGCGTCGGCAATCGACGCAACCAAGAGAGCCCTGGCGCCACGCTAGGCCGCCCCGCCTCACGCCGCTCCTCCGAGCTCTTCCCATGCCCGGGGCGAGACCGCGTGCTCCAGCAACTGCCGGATCAGCTCGGCCGGGCGGCAGCCGGGATCGGCCGCCAGCGCGCGGTCGATCGCGCACCACGCCAGGGCACCGTCGCCGGACAGCCATGCGGCGAACCCGGCCAGGCACGCGACCGCCGGCTCGTACGGAGGCACGACCCGCCGCAACACCTGTAGCCAGAGCTCGCGATGCAGCTCGGCGTCGGCCCGCCCCATCATCGACCACGCCCGATCGCGATCCGGTACGGAGCTCGCCCAGATCGCCAGCCGCGCGACCTCGTCCGGATGCAGCACCCGCGGGCTCTTCAGCCAGTCCGCGACGAACCGCTCCATGTCGTCCACCCAGAGCTCGGCACCCGGGCCGGTGCCCTCGGGGGCGGCACCGATGTCGTTCTCGATCCGGCCGAAGCAGGTCTCCATCGCCGCGCGCGACGGCCCGGATATCGCCGCGGTCTTGGCCCGCACGGCCTCCCGGTCCGGAAGCGCCACCTCCCCCGCGAGGACGTGCTCGGCCGCGAGCGGATGCGCCGAGACGTCGTACGGCATCCCCTCGGCCGGACAGCACGGGCGGTCGCAGGTGTAGCAGAACCAGCGGCTCCCGTCGCTGCGGTACGCGCCGGGGACCGTGATGCGGGCGCGCTCCAGCGCGGACAGCAGGGCACGCACCAGCGGGCCGGCGACCTCGTCGTCCTCCGCATAGGCGAGGACGAGCACGTCGGTGGCGTCGTGCTGCTCGAGGAGGTCGGTGACGTACGCCGCCATGGCCGGTACGTCGGACGCCCCCGGCAGATCGAAACGCATGGTGAGCCCGAACCGCCGGCGCGGCCCGTCCAGCGCGACGACGACCAGGCTGTCGGTGGGATGGAACCCGAGCCGGAACGGCACCACCGCAAGCAGGTCCTCGGGCCCGCGGACCCTCACCACCTTCGGCTCCTCCGGAGGCGAAGACGGTGTGTCCGGACGGCGGGACCGCGCTCTGGGTCGACGTCGATTGCCCATGGCCGAACAGCCTCCCCGCTCGCGAGGCCGGGCGACAGGGCCGATTCGCGATCTGTGGACAACCTCGCGGCCCGGGCCCGGCGCCAGGGGACGACCGTTGGGTGGCGCCATCTGGTTGTGATCCGGCGCGGACCGCGACCAGAACACGCCACGCAAGGGCTGGGTGGCGACGGCGCCGTGTCGGCCGCACGCGGGAGACTGGGGATCGTGCGCCCGGAGCCGTCGATCCTTCACATCGACCTCGACGCGTTCTATGCGGCGGTCGAGCAGCGCGACAAGCCGTCGTTGCGCGGCAAGCCGGTCATCGTCGGCGGGCTCGGCGCGCGCGGGGTCGTGTCGACCGCGTCGTACGAGGCCCGGGCGTTCGGCGTGCACTCGGCGATGTCGATGGCGGAGGCGCGCTCGCGATGTCCGCACGCCGCGTTCCTCACGGGTCGGTTCGACGCCTACCGGAGGATCAGCCGGGCGGTGATGGCGATATTGCGCGAGCTGTCTCCGCTCGTGGAGCCGCTCTCGCTGGACGAGGCGTTCGTCGACCTGCGAGAGAGCGAGCTGGCCCGGTTCGACGTCGAGTCCATCACCGAGGTGATGCGCGCACTGAAGGCGGCGGTGCACGAGACGAGCGGCGGCGTGTACGGTTCGGTCGGCGTCGCCAGCTCCAAGCTGGTCGCGAAGATCGCGAGCGACCTCGACAAGCCGGACGGTCTGGTCGTCGTACCTCCCGGAACAGAGCAGGACCTTCTGCGGCCGATGCAGGTGACGGTGATACCCGGGGTAGGTCCGGCGACCGCGGAGCGGCTTCGGCGGGTGGGTGTTCACACCGTCGAGGAGCTGGAGCGGATCAGCGAGACCGAGCTCACCCGGCTGATCGGATCCGCGCAGGGGCAGTCGCTGTACCGGTTGTGCCGGGCCGACGACGACCGGCCGGTGGTGTCCGAGCGGGAGTCGAAGTCGGTGAGCGTGGAGGACACCTTCGACACCGACCTGGTCGACCGGTCGATCCTGCAGGCCATAGTCTCCCGGCACAGCCAGAAGGTGTGCGAGCGACTGCGCAAGGCGAAGCTGTCCGGGCGCACGATCACCGTGAAGGTGCGGCTGTACGACTTCAGCACCCACACCCGGTCGGCGACGCTCGCCGGGCCCACCGACGACCCGCGGGTGGTCGCCCGGATGGCCAGGCGGCTGGTGTCCGAGGTCGACACGTCGGCCGGTGTACGGCTGCTCGGCGTCGGGGTCTCCGGGCTGGCGGACTGGATCCAGGACGACCTCTTCGGGTACGCGGACAGCGAGGAGGACGAGGCCGACGCCCCGGCCGACGAGACCGTGGACGCCGCGGGCCACGTCGTACGCAAGTGGCGCCCCGGGATGGACGTCGTACACGCCCGGCACGGCCCCGGATGGGTGTGGGGATCGGGGCTCGGCCGGGTCACCGTCCGGTTCGAGACCGCCGAGTCCGCACCAGGTGCGGTCCGCACGTTCGCCGCCGACGACCCGGACCTCTCCTCCGCCCCACGCCCGCCCGACCCCGACGCGGACGACGAGACACGCTCGCCCTGACCACTCCTCGCGCCGAGGCGGGATCGGGCCGGAGCCCCGAACGCTTGTACTCCCGCGATAGCGTCGAGCCATGACCGACCGCGCCCTCCACACCACCGGAACCGGGACCGCCGCGCCCGCTCCCACCGCCGACGCTCGCGACACCGCCGACGCTCGCGACACCGCCGACGGCCCGGCCGAACCGCCGATCGCCAAGCGGGTTCCGCATCAGCGGGTGCATCACGGCGACACGTTCGTCGACGAGTACGAGTGGCTGCGCGACAAGGAATCTCCGGACACGATCGCGTACCTCGAGGCGGAGAACGCCTACACCGAGGCGCAGACGGCGCACACCAAGAATCTTCGCGAGCAGATCTTCAACGAGATCAAGACCCGTACTCAGGAGACCGACCTCAGCGTGCCGAGCCGAATCGGCGAATGGTGGTACTACTCGCGGACCATCGAGGGCCAGCAGTACTCCCTGCACTGCCGAACCGCCGCCGAGCCCGGCGACTGGACGCCGCCGCAGCTGGAGCCCGGGGTCGACGTGCCCGGCGAGCAGGTTCTCCTGGACGGGAACCAGCTGGCCGAGGGCAAGGAGTTCTTCTCCCTTGGCACGGTCGCGGTCAGCCCGGACGGCAACCTGCTCGCCTACTCCACCGACTTCACCGGCGATGAGCGCTACACCCTGCGGGTCAAGGACCTGCGCACCGGCGAGACGCTGCCGGACGAGGTTCCGAACACGCTGGGCGGGGCGACCTGGGACCTCGGCGCGACCACGGTGTTCTACTGCACGGTGGACGAATCGTGGCGTCCGGACAAGATCTGGCGGCACGCGCTCGGCACTCCGGCGAGCGACGACGTCCTCGTCTACCACGAGGAGGACCCGAGGTTCTGGATCGGGGTGGGCCGCACCAGGAGCGACAAGTACCTCATGATCTCCAGCGGCTCGAAGACCACCACCGAGCAGCTCGTCCTGGAGGCCGACGACCCCACCGGCGAGTTCCGGCCGGTGGCCCCGCGCCGGCAGGGCATCGAGTACGGCGTCGAGCACGCCGTGATCGCCGGCGAGGACCGGTTCCTGATCCTGCACAACCACGAGGCGGAGGACTTCGAGCTCGCCGAAGCGCCGGTCGACTCCGCGGCACCGGAGAACTGGCGCCGGGTCATTCCACAGACGCCCGGCGAACGCCTCGACGACGTCGAGGCGTTCGCCACCCATCTGGTCATCTCGCTGCGCAGCGAGGGTCTCACCCAGCTGCGCATCCTGCCGCTGACCGAGCAGGGCTACGGCGAGCCGTACGACGTGGAGTTCGAGGAGCCGCTCTACGCCGTGGGCTCGGCCGGCAACCCGGAGTTCGCGCAGCCGATGGTCCGGCTCGCGTACACCTCCCTGGTGACCCCGGCCTCGATCTACGACTACGACGTCCGCGAACGGCGGCTGATCCTCCGCAAGGAGACGCCGGTCCTCGGTGGCTTCGAGCGCACCGACTACGAGCAGCACCGCGAGTGGGCGACGGCGCCGGACGGCACGCGGATCCCCCTGTCGATCATGTGCCGCAAGGGCACGGCCCGGGACGGCGACAACCCGATGGTGCTGTACGGCTACGGGTCGTACGAGATGAGCATGGATCCGGTCTTCTCCATTCCGCGGCTGTCGTTGCTGGACCGCGGGATCGTGTTCGTGATCGCGCATGTGCGAGGCGGCGGCGAGATGGGCCGGCATTGGTACGACCAGGGCAAGCAACTGCAGAAGATGAACACCTTCACCGACTTCATCGCATGTGCGCGGCACGTCGTCGACAGCGGCTGGACCCGGCCCGAACGGCTGGTCGCGCACGGCGGCAGCGCCGGAGGGCTGCTGATGGGGGCGGCGGCGAACAGGGCCCCGGATGCGTTCGCCGGCGTCGCCGCCGAGGTGCCGTTCGTCGATCCGCTGACCAGCATCCTCGACCCGTCGCTGCCGCTGACCGTGGTGGAGTGGGAGGAGTGGGGCAACCCGCTGGAGGACCCTGCGGTCTACGAGTACATGAAGTCCTACGCGCCGTACGAGAACGTCACGGCCAAGGACTACCCGCCCCTCCTCGCGGTCACCAGCCTGCACGACACCCGTGTGCTGTACGTCGAGCCGGCCAAGTGGGTCGCCAGGCTGCGGGCGACCAAGACCGGCGACTCCCCCGTTCTGCTCAAGACCGAGATGGGCGCGGGTCACGGTGGGCCGAGTGGCCGCTACAACGCGTGGCGGGAGCGGGCGTTCTCCCTGGCCTGGCTGATCGACACCGCCGGGGCACCGCACGATCCGCTGTCCTGAGCTCGGTCCCGGGCGGACGCTCCCGCACGGGGACCGGCCCCGGTTTGCCTCGCGTGATTTCGGGCACAGGGCCATCGGAATACCGGGGATCCACACCGGGTTGGACACCCACGGAGGCCGGGTGCGGCCAGCTTCCTAAGAAGATGCTGAAGACCGCAACTTTACGGGGGTCATGTGCGTCATTCCTGGTACGAAACGGAATCTTGCCGACCCGTGGAGCGTTATTCAGGGCACGGTGAGATCCAGCAGGAAGGGAGCGTTTGTGGCGGAGCGTCGCAACCAGACAATCGAGGCTACGGAAGGGCGCGACAGCGTCGGGATGTACCTCGATGAGATCGCGCGCACCCCGCTTTTGGATGCCGCGACCGAGGTCGAGCTGTCCAAGACCATCGAGGCAGGACTGTTCGCCGAGCATCTGCTCGCCGAAGGCCGGGTCGCGCGACGCAAGGGCGGTGCACCGAAGCGTGCCAGCCAGGAGGAGCTGGAATGGATCGCCGAGGAGGGACGCCGGGCCCGCAACCGCTTCCTCAACGCGAACCTGCGGCTGGTGGTCTCCATCGCGCGGCGTTACGGCCGGTCACAGATGCCACTGCTCGACCTGGTGCAGGAGGGCAACACCGGCCTGATCCGGGCCGTGGAGAAGTTCGACTACACCAAGGGCTTCAAGTTCTCGACGTACGCCACCTGGTGGGTACGCCAGGCGATCACCCGCGGCATCGCGCAGCAGGGCCGTGTGGTGCGACTCCCCGTCCATGTCGTCGAGGAGATCAACCAGATCGGTTCAGCCCGGCGCACGCTGGAACGACAGCTCGGCCGGGACGCCGAGGCCGAGGAGATCGCCCAGGAGCTCGGGATGGACCTCGAGCGGGTGCTCGACCTGATGAGCTGGGGACGCGACCACGTCAGCCTCGACACCCCGGTGGACGAAGACGGTGACACCTCCCTCGGCGACCTCGTCGCCCGGGAGACGACACCGGGACCGGACAGCACGTTCCTGGATGTCGAGGCGCGCGAGCGACTCGACTCGCTGATCGACCTGCTCGACGAGCGGTCGGCCGACGTGGTGCGGTCGCGCTACGGGCTCGGTGACGGTCGGCAGGAGAAGCTGGCCGACATAGCAACGCGGCACGGAATCTCCGCGGAGCGGATCCGGCAGATCGAGCGGGAGGCGATCGCCCAGCTTCGGCAGATCGCCGACCCCGACCTCGCTGCCTGACCCCGGCCTCCGACTTCACGCCGAGATTGCACATCTGGCCGACCTGATCCCGCCGCGCGGTCCGGTAGGGCTCAGACCCGCTGACGCAGCTGCTCGAAGACCTCCGTCACCTGTTGACGGAGGTCTTCGGGCGTCCCGGTGTTGTCGATCACGATGTCGGCCACCGACCGGCGCTGCTCGCGGGTGGCCTGTGCGGCGATCCGGCTGCGGGCCTCGGCCTCACTCCAACCGCGTTGCGTGACGATCCGGCGTACCTGCTCCTCCTCCGGTACGTCGACGACGACTAGGACGTCGAACCGGTCGGCCTGCGCCGTCTCCACCAGCAGCGGAATATCATGCACCACCACGGAATTCCGATCAGCGGCCGACTCGATCCCGCCGGAGCGCTGACGTACTCGCGGATGAACGATCGCCTCCAGCTGGGTACGCGCCGTCGGATCCGCGAACACCTGCCGGCTCATGGCCTCGCGGTTCAGGGCGCCGGTCCCGTCGAGAACGCCGGGCCCGAACGTACGGACGATCTCGGCGAGCCCGTCGGTGCCGGGCGCCACCACCTCACGGGCGATGACGTCGGCGTCGATCACCACGGCACCGAGCTCCTCCAGGATGGCGGCCACCGAGCTCTTGCCCGAGCCGATGCCTCCGGTCAGTCCCACACGCAACACGGCGAAACTCTAACCGCAAAGGCCGGCCCACCCATGCGCGGCGCGCGCGGGCACGGCCTAGGCGCGGGCCACGGAGAAGGTGCGGCGGTAGGCCTGGGGCGTGGTGCCGCGCGCGGCCACGAAATGGTGGCGCAGCGCGGCGGCGTTCCCGAAGCCGGCGCGCTCCGCGACCAGCTCGATCGGTGCATCGGACTCCTCCAGCAGCCGCTCCGCCAGGAGCAGCCGCTGGCCGGTGATCCATTGGTGCGGCGTGCTTCCGGTCTCGGCGTGGAAGCGCCGGGCGAACGTGCGCGGCGACATCGCGGCCCGGCGCGCCAGGGAGGCGACGGTCATCTCCTCGTCGAGGTGCTCCTGCATCCAGGCCAGTACGGGGCCCAGGGTGTCGGCCGACGGCACGGACACCGGGGTCTGAACGAACTGCGCCTGTCCCCCGTCGCGCTGCGGCGGGACGACCATCCGGCGGGCCACCTGGACCGCGGCCTTGGCGCCGAACTCCTTGCGGATGATGTGCAGGCAGGCGTCCAGACCGGCGGCCGATCCGGCGCTGGTGATGACCGGCTCGGCGTCGACATACAGCACATCCGGGTTGACGCGCGCCTTCGGGAACCGCTCGGCGAGCTCGGCCGCATAACGCCAGTGCGTCGTACACTCCCGGCCGTCGAGCAGGCCGGCCGCGCCGAGGGTGAAGGCGCCAACGCACACCGACAGGAGCCGGGCGCCTCGGTCGTACGCCGCACGGAGCGCCTCCAGCACCTCATCCGGCACCGGCTTGTTGCGCGGCAGCGCCGGCACGGCCACCAGATCGGCCTCTGCCAAGGGCTCGAGCCCGGCGTCGACGTGCAACGAGAACCCCAGGCTGGTGCGCACCACGCCATCCGGCTGCGGTGTACAGACCGTGAAGTCGAACGTCGGACCCCCGTCATCGGACCGGTCGATACCCCAGGCCTCGCATAGCACACCCAGCTCGAACGGCGCGACCCCGTCGAACACCACGGCCGCCACGGATTTCATCGCCATACCGGCAGCATGCCACAGGGTTGGCAGTTTTTCGAGGGACTATGGCATACCTGCCACTCGTGGCATGATCTCGTGGTAGGAAGAATTACTGCCATGAGCATACTCGTCATCACCGCACTCATCGCCCTCCTCGCCGGATCGCTCGCCTGGCTGCTGGCCCGGACGATCGGGCGGGACGGTTACGGCCAGAACCATCCGCCGCGGCGCGCCGGCGACTCGGAGACCGATCGCTGGCTCTGGTACCACCGGCGTCCCGCGACCTGACCCACCCGACACACCCGACACACGACGAAGCCCCGCCGTGGCTGATCTCCGCGGCGGGGCTTCGTCGTACGCCGGACCGGCCGGTTCGGCCGGACCGGCCGTCACCTGCCGGTGAGCTTCTCCCGCAGCGCCTGCAACGCCTCGTCGGAGGCCAGCGAGCTGTCCGCCTGCTCCGCGGGCGTCCTGGTGGGGGACGGCGCAGTGCGCTCGCGCTCGCCGGACTCCTCGCGGCTGGACGTGGTGCCCCCGGAGGAGGAGTACGACGAGTCGCCGCCGGCCTCGGCATCCGCCTTCTGTGCCTCCGCGATCTGCTTGCGGTGCGCCTCCCAACGGGCGTGCGCCTCGGCGTACTGCCGCTCCCACGTCGCGCGCTGCTCGTCGTACCCCTCGAGCCACTCGCCGGTGTCCGGGTCGAACCCCTCCGGATAGATGTAGTTGCCCTCTTCGTCGTACGACGCGTTCATGCCGTAGAGCGTGGGGTCGAAGTCCTCGCTGCTGGACGACACCTCGGTCTCGTTGGCCTGCTTCAGAGAGAGCGAGATCCGGCGGCGCTCCAGGTCGATGTCGATGATCTTGACCATCGCGTCGTCGCCGACCTGAACCACCTGCTCGGGGATCTCGACGTGCCGCTCGGCCAGCTCGGAGATGTGCACCAGGCCCTCGATGCCCTCCTCGACCCGCACGAACGCGCCGAACGGCACCAGCTTGGTGGTCTTGCCGGGCACGATCTGGCCGATCTGGTGGGTCCGGGCGAAGTGCTGCCAGGGGTCCTCCTGGGTGGCCTTGAGCGACAACGAGACCCGCTCGCGGTCCATGTCGACGTCGAGCACCTCGACTGTGACCTCGTCGCCGACCTGCACGACCTCGCTCGGGTGGTCGATGTGCTTCCAGGAGAGCTCGGATACGTGGACCAGCCCGTCGACGCCGCCGAGGTCCACGAACGCGCCGAAGTTGACGATGGACGACACGACGCCCTTGCGGATCTGGCCCTTCTGCAGCTGGGTGAGGAAACTCTGCCGCACCTCGCTCTGCGTCTGCTCCAGCCAGGCGCGCCGGGACAACACGACGTTGTTTCGGTTCTTGTCGAGCTCGATGATCTTGGACTCGAGCTCCTTGCCGACGTATGGCTGAAGGTCGCGCACCCGGCGCATCTCGACCAGGGACGCCGGGAGGAAACCGCGCAGACCGATGTCGAGAATCAGCCCGCCCTTGACCACCTCGATGACCTGGCCGGTGACGACGCCGTCCTCCTCCTTGATCTGCTCGATCGTGCCCCACGCGCGTTCGTACTGAGCGCGCTTCTTGGACAGGATCAGCCGGCCTTCCTTGTCCTCCTTCTGGAGCACCAGGGCCTCGACCTTGTCGCCGACCGCCACGACCTCGTGGGGGTCGACGTCGTGCTTGATCGAGAGCTCTCTCGAGGGGATGACGCCTTCGGTCTTGTACCCGATGTCGAGCAGGACTTCGTCCCGGTCGACTTTCACGATGGTGCCGTCGACGATGTCTCCGTCGTTGAAGTATTTGATCGTCTGGTCAACTGCGGCGAGGAAGTCGTCCTCAGAGCCGATGTCGTTGACCGCTACGTTCGGGGTCTCCGAGACTTCGGCGGTCGGGGCCTCAATACTGCTCGTCATGTAGGAGGTGCTCCGGTGGATGGTTTGTGGTCGTGCGTGCTCGCGATGCGGGCCCTTTGTTCGCGTTGTGCCGAGGGACCCGAACTCGTGGAGTGAGGTGGTCGACAAGCAGCGAGCACGGCCTGCTCCGTCCGAGGTCGCGCAGGCCCACAGCGCAGCGGTCAGTCTACGGCGCGCGCGTCACACAACGCAACGCGGGGTGACGGTTGTTTTGCCGGATTCCGGCGCCCCGGCGTACGACGTCCGCTCCCTGGCTGTATCCGACACGATGTAGAAAAGTCCGCCTACGACCACACTAACCGGCCGGGGCAAGGAACGCCGTGAGCGCGGCGGCGTACATCGCCGGGTCCTCGGAACCGCACATCTCCCGAGCCGAATGCATCGCCAGCTGCGGCGCACCCACGTCGACCGTGGTGACCCCGAGCCGGGCCGCGGTCAGCGGTCCCACGGACGACCCGCATGCCAGGTCGGCCCGGTGCATGTACCGCTGCAGCGGCACCTTGGCCCGCTCGCAGGCCATCGCGAACGCCGCCATCCCGGTGGCGTCGCTGGCGTACCGCAGGCCCAGGTGGACCTTCAGAACGGGACCGCCATTGACCTCGATCCAGTGCCGCGGCTCATGCCGGTCGGAGTAGTTCGGGTGCGTCGCATGCGACATGTCCCCCGACACGCACAGCGAGCCGGCGAGCGCCCGCAGGTAGTCGTCCCGCGTTCCGCCGCCGGCCAGGGCGATTCGTTCGAGTACGACGGGGAGCAGGTCCGAGAACGCGCCACGCTCCGACATGCTGCCGACCTCCTCGTGGTCGAACAGCACCAGCACCGGGATGCTCGCCGGCCGGCCCGCGGGTGCGCTCGCGAACGCCTCGACGGCGTCCAGCAACGCGCAGAGTCCCGCATAGCACGTCCCCTGGTTGTCCAGCCGGGGCGCACTGATCAGCTCGCCCTCCCGCCCGATCCGCCGGCTCGGGGTCAGGTCGTGCGTCATCAGCTCCCAGCCGAACACGTCGTCGGCGTTCACGCCGAGCTCGTCGGCGACGAACGACACGAACGATCCGGGCGCCGTGCCGAGTCCCCACACCGGGTTCAGGTGGTTCTGCGGGTCGAGCTTCAACGACTCGTTGACGTCGCGGTCGAGGTGGATGGCCAGCTGCGGCACCCGCAGAATCGGTCGGTCGACCCGGAGCATCCGCTCCGCGACCTGGTCGCCCGAGCGCACCGACACCCGGCCGGAGAGGCCGAGGTCGCGGTCGAGCCATGAGTTCAGCAGCGCGCCGCCGTACGGCTCCACAGCCACCTGCTGCCAGCCGGCGTGGCTGAGGTCGGGTCGCTGCTTGATCCGCAAGTTCGGACTGTCGGTGTGGGCGCCGATGATCCGGAACGGCGTGGCCGGGCCGGCGGCCGGCTCGGTGCTCCAGGCCACGAGCGAGCCGCCGCGGACCAGGTAGTGCCGGCCCGGCTCGGTCGGCCAGGCCGAGGTCTCCTCGAGCCGGCGGAATCCGTGCGACTCCAGCTCGGCCGCGGCCGTCGCGCACACGTGGAACGGCGACGGTGAGGCGTCCACGAAACGGCAGAGCCCTTCGGCGGACGCGCGCGTGTCCTGCGGGGAGAGTGGGACCATACGGCGATGCTACTCACGGCCCAAGCGGTGCGGCGGGCCGATTTGTTGACCGGCGATGCGATGCCGCGTACGGGTAGTGTCGGCGCAGGTGAGCAAGGTGTCGGGCGGTGCGTGCGCTCTGGCGCACTATCCGCATGACACGTCGCGGGAGGTCGCATGAGCGAGTCGGTTCGGGGGACCCACCGCCCGGTGTCCGCGGCCGAGACCCAGCGCGCCAACCGGGCCGACTGGGACAAGATCGCCGACGAGTACCAGGCCACCCATGGAGACTTCCTCGGCGATGCGTCGTTCCTGTGGTGCCCGGAGGGTCTCACCGAGGCGACCGCACGGCTGCTCGGCGAGGTCGCGGGCCGCCGGGTCCTGGAGGTCGGTTGCGGGGCGGGCCAGTGCTCCCGATGGCTGCGTAGCCAGGGCGCGACCGTCGCCGGGCTGGATCTCTCGTTCCGGCAGCTGCAGCACAGCCGACGGCTGGACGAGGAGACCGGGATCGGCGTACCCGTGGTGTGCGCGACCGCCATCCGCATACCGTTCGCCGACGCGACGTTCGACGCCGCCTGCTCCGCGTTCGGCGCGCTGCCGTTCATCGCGGAGATCGACGTGGTGATGGCCGACGTCGCCCGAGTGCTCCGGCCCGGTTCCCGGTGGGTGTTCGCGGTGACCCACCCGGCCCGGTGGATGTTCGCCGACGATCCGACCGAGGCCGGGCTGCACGTCGTGCGGTCCTACTTCGACCGGACGCCGTACGTCGAAGAGAACGAGCACGGCCTCACGACCGCCGTCGAGCACCACCACACCGTCGGGGATTGGATACGTGCCGCGCACGGAGCCGGATTCGCCGTCGAGGACCTCATCGAGCCCGACTGGCCGGACGGCCACGACCGGGTGTGGGGAGCGTGGGGTCCCGTCCGCGGCCGGCTGGTACCGGGCACGGCCATCTTCTGCACCGTACGACGCTGATCAGAACAACCGCCGCCTCAGGAGCGCACCGCCGACCGCGATGCCGAACAGCGCGAGGGCCACCATGGCACGCAACCAGTTGCGCTTCGCCTCACCGGTCTCACTCCGCAGCTGGTAGGCGTACGCCGTGGAGCCCACGGCTCCCTCGGGCGCACCGAACGCCATCGACTCATCCAGAGCCCGCACGGCCGACGCCTCGATCAGCGCGTACTGCTCACCGAAGGACACCACCGCCTCCGACCCGGTGCGGACCAGCTTCCGGGATTCGCCGCCCGCGAGTCTCTTCACCCGACCCTTCAGCCTCGGCGCACCCTTCTTCGCGTCGCCGAGCCGCTCGGTGAGCTTGCCGGAACCGCGTGCCGTGCGACCCAGTCCGGCGGCGAGCGCGTCCGCGTTCTCGGCCAGTTGGTCGGAACCACGCTCTGTCTCGCGGGAACTGTCCGCGAGTCGTTTCGCGCGGTGGGTCAGCTCCCCCAGACCGGCACGCAGCCGCCCGGTACCGGCCGACTGCTGACCGGCGACGTCGCTCAGCGTCCCCAGGCCGTCGACCAGGGCACCGTTCCCGGCGGCGACCTGGTCGACGTCGTCGAGCAGCCTGGACACGTCGCCGCGAAGGGTTTTCTTTCCGCGCGGGTGCGAGCCGCCCACGGCGTCCTGGACCCGGCTCACGACACGGTCGAGCAGCCGGGTGATGTCCGCGTCGATGCCGTCCAGCTCCTGAAGGAGCCCAGGACGGCGTGCGTCACAGCCGCCTGCGGCACTGCTCAGCCCGCACTCGAGCCGTCCCAGCAGCGTCGTCACCCCCTCCGATCCGAGATCGCCTCGCAGCTCCTCCAGGCCGCCGTACACGGTGTCGGAACCGTCCTGCAGGCGGCTGATCACACTGGCGAGCACGCGAGCGCGCGGCCCGTCCAGCTCGCCTTCGAGCGGCGGCACGTCGGCGCATGAAGGGGCGGCGCCGCCGGTCAGATAGGCCAGCAGGTCGGCCGCGCAATCCACCTGGCCGACCATCCGGTCGATGTTCGCCGACGCGCCCTCCAGCTCACCACGCAGCTGGCTCACGGTCCACAACAGGCTGCCCTCGCTCCCCGTGCTGCCGATTCCGTCGACCAGCCGCTGGATACTCGTCTGGATCGGCCGGGCTCGGCCGGCGAGGCCGTTGACGCCGGCCGACAGCTGGCGGAGTCCGCCGTCGATCGACCCCAGGCCCTGGCGAATCCGTCGCAGGCTGCCGATCAGCTCCGGCGGCCGGTTCGCTGCAGCGTCGAGTCGGCTGGCGAGCCGGCCCGCGTTGTCGACGAGGTTGCCCGCGCCGTTCGACGCGACGCCCATCTTGGAGGCCAGCCGGCCGTTGCGGGTGGTGAGCCCGTCCAACCCGCCGGAGAGATCGTCGGCACGATCGGCGAGGTATGCGGACTCGGGAGCGGCCTCCTCCGCCAGGTCGGTGTCCAGCTTGCCCGCGCCCTGACGCAGCTGGACGAGTCCACGAAGCAGGTTCGTCGCGCCGTCGCGCAGGTTGAGGAGGTCGTCGTTGATCGCGGCCGCGGTCCCGGTGAACTCCCCCGCGGTCTCGATACCGCCCCGGTAACTCTCGGCACTGCTCTGGTACGGCGACTCCAACGGGTTCACCGGCAGGGCACTCATGGTCGCGGCCGGGACCACGCCATCCTGGATCTGCGCGGTATAGCCGAACTTCGCGACCGCCGACCCGATCGGCGGAAACAACGTCATGCCGAAGGTCAGCGTGGTACCTCCGGCACCGTCCCCGGCGATGCTCGCCGCGTCGCTGCGTACGCCCGTGAAGCGAGCCGGAAGCGTCGTGGTCAACGAACCCACCATGGGGACGACCACGTCGGCGTCCCTGGTGACGACGCCGCCCGTCCCGTCGGCGAAGGTGATCTCCTCGGTCTCGGCGGTGACGTTCTCCACCCGGTACCGCACCTCGAGCTCGCCGTCCGCGTCGACGACGTCCCCTGGTTCGACCTTCTCACCGTTCAGCCAATAGCCGACCTCCAATTCGAGTGGAAGTCGCCGGTCGTAGTCGCTCACCATGCGAAGCCGTTCGGTCCCGTCGACGTCGAACTCCGCGACCTGCTCGCCGCCCCGGACCTTGAGGTCGCCGAAACCGTCGAGGTTGCGCAACCCGTCGGTCGAGACCGGGTTCGCCACGTTCACGCTGCCGATGCCGGTCACCGAGAGCTGTTCGTAGATCCGCTGCTCGGTGACCTGTCCGTTCGGTTCGAGGTCGACCTTGACGGTCTCGGTGTTGACCACGGTGACGCCGTCGTTCACCGCCGGGGATGGGGGCGCGGGGACGGCGACGGCGACCGTGGACACCGGCGACAGCCAGAGCATCACGGTGGACACCGCCAGAACCACCACCCGCGCGTAGATCCTGGCCGACCGCGTCACGTCACCTTCTCCGCCACGCGGTCCCGCGCCACGTCGGTGAACCCGGTGTGCATCGGCAGGTGCGACGGCGTCACCAGATCGTCCAGATAGCTGCTCGGCGGCCGGACGACCGGCTTCGGCTTCGGCTTCGGCTTCAGCGAAGCGCAGAGCGGTATGAGCGATGCGATCAGAAATCCGACCGCCGCGGCCGGCAGGACCATCGTGACGGCGGTGGACGACTCGCGCACGAACTGCACGGGCGAGGCGGCGACGGTCTCCTCGTACGTACCCACGAACATGGCCGCGCCGACCAGCGGCGACCACAGCGGCACCGACCAGCGGCTCACGGCACAGAAGAGCACGAACGCCAGCAGCACGAGGAAGACCATCACGGCTGTTCCGTCGACGGTGTCGGGCAACCACACTGCCAAAGCGGCATAGCCGGTCCAGGTCAGTACGAAGCCCGCCGCGAACCCGATCAGCCGGAAGACGAGAGGCCGGTCGGGCACGAGGCCGACCACCGCGCCGAGCGCGAGGCCGATGGGGGTGGCATGTTCGAGTTCGAGGTTAAGGGCTCCCCCGCTCATGATGGTAAGAGCGCCTCCGAGGGAGAGCACGATGCCGGCAAGCCAGGCTGGGGATTTCATGCGATGTGCTACCTCTCAATCACAGTTAGCAAGAAAGTTGCAGCTTGTCACCATGCAAATACTTCGCGCGACAATAGCGAGACCAAATGGTGATAGCTAGTAGCAGCGCCGCCACTATCTGTAATTAGAAAGGGGAGTGAAAGAAGTGAACTAATGTCCGGCTTCGTGCCAGGTGTGCCCGAGGCCGACCGACACGTCGAGCGGCACGCGCAGGTCGGCGGCCGCCCCCATCTCGCGGCGTACGACGGCCTCGAGCGCCTCCCGCTCACCGGGCGCGACCTCGAACACCAGCTCGTCGTGCACCTGCAGGAGCATCCGGGAGCGCAGGCCCTCCTCGCGGAGCGCGCGGTCGACACCCAGCATCGCGATCTTGATGATGTCGGCGGCCGAACCCTGGATCGGGGCGTTGAGCGCCATCCGCTCGGCCATCTCGCGCCGCTGCCGGTTGTCGCTGGTCAGATCGGGGAGATAGCGCCGCCGACCGCGCAGCGTCTCGGTGAAGCCGGTACGACGCGCCTCGGCCACCACGCCGTGCAGGTAGTCACGCACCCCACCGAACCGCTGGAAGTACTCCTCCATCAGCTCCTTGGCCTCGGCGGTCTCGATGCCCAGCTGCTGCGACAACCCGTACGCGGAGAGCCCGTACGCCAGGCCGTAGTTCATCGCCTTGATCTTGCTCCGCTGCGCGGGGGTGACCTCGCCGGCGTCGACGTCGAACACCCGGGCGGCGGTCACCGAGTGGAAATCCTCTCCGCCCTTGAACGCCTCGATGACCAGCTCGTCACCCGAGAGATGCGCCATGATCCGCATCTCGATCTGGCTGTAGTCGGCGGTCATCAGCGACTCGTGGCCGTCGCCCACGATGAAACCCATCCTGATCCGGCGGCCCTCCTCGGTGCGGATCGGGATGTTCTGCAGGTTCGGATCGGTGGATGAGAGCCGGCCGGTGGCGGCGATCATCTGGTTGAACGTGGAGTGGATGCGGCCGTCGTCGGCGACCGTCTTGATCAGACCCTCCACGGTCTGCCGTAGCCGGGTCACGTCGCGGTGCCGCAGGAGGTGCAGGAGGAACGGGTGCTCGGTCTTGACGAAGAGCTGTTGCAGCGCCTCGGCGTCGGTGGTGTAGCCGGTCTTCGTGCGCTTCGTCTTGGGCATGCCGAGCTCGTCGAACAGCACCACCTGGAGCTGCTTGGGTGAGCCGAGGTTGATCTCCTTGCCGATCACCGAGAACGCGTCGTCCGCGGCCTGCTTGACACCGACGGCGAACTCGGTCTCCAGTGAGTCGAGGTAGTCGACGTCGACCGCGACGCCGAAGCGCTCCATATCGGCCAGCACCGGCACCAGCGGCAGCTCGATCGAGGCGAGCAGGTCGGACCCGCCGCGCTCCTCCAACTCCGTTTCCAGGGCGTCCGCGAGATCGACCACCGCCCGGGCGTGCACCATGCCGACGTCGGCACTGGAGTCGCCGTCGTCGGTGTCGAACGTCAGCTGGCCAGACTCTGCCGTGTCACTGCGAAGCTCGCGCTTGAGGTAGCGCATCGTGAGGTCCGCGAGGTCGTAGGAGCGCTGGTCGGGCCGGGCGATGTACGCCGCCAGCGCGGTGTCGCTGGTGACTCCCCGCAGGCTCCAGCCGCGGGCGCCCAGTGCGAGCATCGGGCCCTTCGCGTCGTGCAGCGCCTTCGGCTGGTCCGCGTCGTCCAGCCAGCCGGCGAGTGCGGTTTCGTCCTCCGGGGTGAGGTCGGAAGCGTCGATCCAGCACGCGGTCCCCTCGGTGGTGGCGAGGGCCACCGCCAGGACGTCACCGGTCCCACGGCCCCAGGCGCCCTGCACGTGGACACCCGCGCGCCGCCCCTGCGTGGCATGCTTCGCCAGCCAGCCGGCCACGGCGCCGGGACCGAGCCGCTCCCCCTGCATCTCGAACCCCTCGTCGGGCACCGGCTCGTCGGCCGACAGGGTCTGGAACAGCCGGTCCCGCAGAACCCGGAACTCCAGGCCGTCGAAGATGCGGTGGATCTCGTCGCGGTCCCACGGCTGCATCGCGAGGTCGGCCGGCTCGGCGGACAGGGTGAGGTCACGGACGAGGGCGTTGACCTGGCGGTTGCGGATCACGTCGGCCAGATGCTCACGCAGCGAGTCGCCGGCCTTGCCCTTGATCTCGTCGACCCGGTTCACGACCCCGTCGAGACCGGAGAACTGCGTGATCCACTTGGCCGCCGTCTTCGGCCCCACGCCGGGAACCCCGGGAAGGTTGTCGCTGGTCTCGCCCACCAGGGCGGCGAGATCGGGGTACTGATCGGGGCCGACGCCGTACTTCTCCCGCACCGCCTCCGGCGTCATGCGCTTGAGCTCGGAGACCCCGCGGATGGCGTAGAGCACCGTGGTCTTGTCGCCGACCAGCTGGAAGGCGTCGCGATCGCCGGTGCAGATCAGTGTCTCGTACCCTGCCGCCTCGGCCTGGGTGGCGAGGGTGGCGATCACGTCGTCGGCCTCGTAGCCCTCCATCTCGACCATGGGCACCTTCAGCGCCGCGAGCACCTCCTTGACGAGGGACAGCTGGCCGCTGAACTCCTCGGGGGACTTGGACCGGTTGGCCTTGTAGTCGGCGTAGAGATCGCTGCGGAAGGTCCGGCGGGACACGTCGAACGCCACCGCGACATGGGTGGGCCGCTCGTCACGGAGGACGTTGATGAGCATGGACGTGAACCCGTACACCGCGTTGGTCGGCTGCCCGGTCGTGGTGGAGAAGTTCTCCACTGGGAGCGCGAAGAACGCCCGATAGGCCACCGAATGGCCGTCCAGCAGCAACAGGCGCCGGGTGTCGGATCTCTCGTCGGATGTCGCGGCGGTAGACACACCGCGACTCTAGTCTGGACATCCGACAAGGAGGAGGCCCTATGCCCGAGCCGGACCCGCACGCCGCCTTTCCCGGCGGCTTCCCCCATCCGCCCATCCACGATCACATGGGCATCGAGATCCTGGAGGCCTCGGCCGGCCGGGTCGTCGGCACGATGCCGGTGAAGGGCAACACCCAGCCGTACGGGCTGCTGCATGGTGGTGCCTCGTGCGTGCTGGCGGAGAGCCTCGCCTCCCTCGGGTCGGGAATCCACGCCGCGCCCGATCGGATCACGGTGGGGGTGGACATCAACGCGACCCACCATCGGGGCCCGAGCGAGGGGCTGGTCACCGGCGTCGCGACGCCCGTACACCTGGGCCGCAGGAGCACGACCTACGAGGTGGTGATCACCGACGAACAGGACCGGCGGGTGTGCACGGCACGGCTCACCAGCATGCTGCTTCCGCATCCGGCCGAGTAGTCCCGGCCTGTGGAGAACTCGCGCCGGGCCTGAGGCTCAGCCGTCGTCCCGGGCCGCGCGGGCCGACGCCTGGCGGCGCCGCAGGGTGCGACGGCGTACGGCGGCCACCTGGCCGCGCAGGCTCGGCCGGCTGCCCAACTGGTCCAACCGCTCCCGCATAGCGCCCACCGGCACTCCGCGAACGTTGCCCACCTGACCCAAGCCCAGCCTGGCGAGGAACCGGTTCGCGTCCCGCGAGGACGCGCTCACCGTCGCGAGCACGTGCGTCGACTCCTTCTCGTCCGCCCACGCCGCCGCGGCCGACAGCAGAACCCGGCCGACGCCTCGGCGCCGGTTGGACTCCCGGACGAACAGATGGCTGACGCGGACCGTCGTCTCCTCGTGGATCGGCGAGACCGCCTCCCGGCTCAGCTGGGCGACCCCGACGATCTGCCCGTCGACCTCCGCGACGACCAGCCGCTCCTCCGGGTCCAGGGCGAACCGGGCGATGCAACGGCCGGCGGTGTCTTCATCGGTGGCGGAGAACCGGTTTGTGTCGTCGTCGATCTGCTCGTGCCACATCTCGACCAAGGGCCCGGCATCAGCAGGGACAGCATCCCGAACATGAATCGGGCTGCGCATCAGGCACACCTCTCCCGTATGTCTGTCCCCGAGTGCGTGCATTCGAGTGTCCACGACGCTGTGGCGGCCGCCGGCCCGAGGTTGTCTCTCCTGGGTCGCGTCGGCCGTGACCAACCGAGCCTACGACGTACGGGGCGGTGCCCGATAGTGCAGTCACGAAACTACACAGGGTCACATAAATCGGTACTTGTCTCCCGGCTGTTTCGACACGCCAGGAGCGAACGGCCAGCTTGCTGCTGACCTGCGACAACGTTTGTGTGAAGTCCGTCAGTTGGTTCCGCATTCTGGACCTATTGTGGCTATGCTCCCTCAGTCCGGAATCCGCAAGACGTCGTCGTACCCTGCGGTGACCGGCAACGTCACAAGCATCGACAGGAGCCATCTTTGCGAGTGCGAGCCACCGCGATCATCGCCGGACTGATCGCCGTCGTCAGCGCAGCCTTCCTGCTTCCGGCCTCTACCGCGTCCGCTGCTCCGGCCGGGGACGCGCCACACGTGCGGGCGGCGGCGCTCGAGCCGTCCGGGCCGCTCATCAAGGGCACGCTGGTCGACGAGACCGACCCGCAGAATCCCGAACCCGTCGAGGGCGTGGTCATCACGGTCGAGGACGAGGAAGGGAACGAGGTCGGCACCGAGACCAGCAACGCGGAGGGGTTCTTCGAGATCGAGGTGCCGGGCAGCGGTACCTACACCGTGATCATCGACACCGACACCCTTCCGGAGGGCAGATTCCTCCGGAACGAGGACCAAGTCCAGTCCACCGCCACCGTCATGGGCTTCGACAAGACCGTGCAGTTCCCGATCGGGCCCGACACCCGCCAGGTCGCGGGCCTGACCGAGAAGATCCTGGAGCGGGCGGTCACCGGCGTGCTGTTCGGTCTCCTGCTCGCGCTGGCCGCGCTCGGCCTGTCGATGATCTTCGGTACGACGGGGTTGACCAACTTCGCGCACGGCGAGCTGGTCGCCTTCGGCGCCATCGTCGCGTACCTGCTCAACGTGTCCGGCCTGCCGGTCATCGCGGCCGGCGCGATCGCCGTCGTCTGCTCGGCCCTGTTCGGCTGGATGCAGGACCTCGCCCTCTGGCGCCGCCTGCGCCATCGCGGCACCAGCCTGATCGCGATGATGATCGTGAGCATCGGCATGGCGATCTCGTTGCGCGCCCTCTACCAGTACTTCATCGGGGGCAGCCGCCGGGTCTACAGCCAGTACGCCACCCCGTCCCCCATCTTCGAGTCGCTCAGCCTCACCTTGCGAGACGTCATCGTGATGACGTTCGCGCTCGCCATCCTGGTCGCGGTCTCGATCGCGTTGCAGACCACCCGCACCGGCAAGGCGATGCGCGCCATCGCCGACAACCCGCCGCTGGCGGCGTCGTCGGGAATCAACGTCGACCGGGTCGTCGCCGTGGTCTGGACCGGCGGCGCCGCCCTGGCCGGTCTCGGCGGCTTCCTCTACGCCCTGAAGTTCCAGCTCGACTACCAGCTCGGCCTGCGACTGCTGCTGCTGATCTTCGCCGCGGTCATCCTGGGTGGCCTGGGCACCATCTGGGGCGCCATGTTCGGCGCGCTCATCATCAGCATGTTCGTGGAGCTATCCACGCTGGTGATCCCGGCCGAGCTGAAGTACACCGGTGCGCTCGGCGTGCTGATCGTCATTCTGCTCATCAGGCCGCAGGGCCTGCTGAACCGAGCACAGCGGGTCGGGTGAGGTAGGAGACATGGACTGGGGACCGCTTTTCACCAACTCGCTCGAGGCCGCCATCGGACCGGTGGCGATCACGTACTGCCTGGCCGCGATCGGGCTCAACATCCACTTCGGCTACACCGGGCTGCTGAACTTCGGTCAGGCGGCCTTCATGGCGATCGGTGGCTACGGCCTGGGCGCGGCGGTCGTGACGTTCGGCGTGCCGTTCGTGCTCGCGCTGCTGATCGGCTTCGGCGGCACCGCGGTGCTCGCAGTGCTCCTGGGGTTACCGACGCTGCGACTGCGCACGGACTACCTCGCCATCACCACCCTCGCCGCCGCCGAGATCATCCGCCAGGTCCTGGGGTCGCTGACCCTGGAGCCGTGGCTGGGAGGCAAGGACGGCCGGCAGGGCTTCGCCGCGACGGTCCGCGACCTCAACCCGTTCAGTGGACCGGTCGACCTCGGCATCGTCGGCTTCCGGCCGTTCGACGCCTGGGTCATCCTGATCGGGTGGCTGGCGATCGCGCTGAGCTGTCTGGTGGTCTGGTTGTTGATGCGCAGCCCGTGGGGCCGCGTGCTCAAGGGGATCCGGGAGGACGAGGACGCCGTCCGGGCGCTCGGCAAGAACGTCTACGGCTACAAGATGCAGGCCCTGATGCTCGGCGGGCTCTTCGGCTGTGTGGCCGGGTTCATGATGGGGGTCAGCCGGTCGTCCGTCGTACCGGACAACTTCCAGACCGACCTGACGTTCTTCGCGTTCTGTGTGCTGCTCCTCGGCGGCGCCGCCCGGGTGTTCGGCCCGGTCGTCGGCGCGATCCTGCTCTGGGGCATGCTCAACGTCCTCGGCAACTTCTTCGGACAGGCGACCTCCGGTCCGAACCCGATCATCCCAACCTGGATCATGGACAGCAACCAGTCGAGCCTGGTGCGCTTCATCGTGCTGGGCATCGCGCTGATGCTGCTGATGATCTACCGACCACAAGGCATCTTCGGCGACAAGAGGGAGTTGGCGATCCATGCCCGCTGAGACCACCATCGACCCCGCCACTGCGTTCGCCGGGATCCCCCGATCACCGGGATCGGCCAAGTCCGACCCGATTCTCGTCGCGGAGCACATCAACCGGCACTTCGGCGGCCTCACCGCGGTCGACGTCGAGCATCTGCAGGTGCAGCGCGGCGTCATCACCGCGCTCATCGGCCCCAACGGCGCCGGTAAGACGACGTTCTTCAACGTCCTGACCGGCTTCGACCGTCCCGACTCCGGCGAGTGGAGATTCGACGGTCAGAGCCTGAAGGGCATGCCGGCGTACCGCGTCGCGCGCTCCGGCATGGTGCGCACCTTCCAGCTCACCAAGGCGCTCGCGAAGCTCACCGTGCTGGAGAACATGCGCCTCGGAGCCACCCAGCAACGCGGCGAGCGGCTGGTCAACGCGATGTTCCGTCCGCGATGGCGCCAGCAGGAGAAGGAGATCACCGAGCGCGCCTATGGGCTTCTGGAGCGGTTCCAGCTGGCCGGCATGGCCAACGAGTTCGCCGGATCGCTGTCCGGCGGGCAGCGCAAGCTGCTGGAGATGGCCCGGGCACTCATGGTGCAGCCCAAGCTGGTCATGCTCGACGAGCCGATGGCCGGGGTCAACCCGGCGCTCAAGCAGTCCCTGCTCGGTCACGTCCGCTCGTTGCCGGACGATGGCATGACGGTGCTGTTCGTCGAACACGACATGGACGTCGTGCGCGACATCTCCGACTGGGTGGTGGTGATGGCCGAGGGCCGGATCATCTCGGAGGGCCCGCCGACCTCGGTGATGGGTGATCAACGGGTCATCGACGCGTACCTCGGCGCGCATCACGACGCCCCGCTCACCGTCGAGGAGGAGGAGCAGGTCTTGCGCGAGGCGGAACAGATCGAGGCCGTACGAGCCGAGGAGACCAGGGAATGAACGCCGAGACGACCCAGGCCGCCCGCGATGCGCACCTGGCCGGAGCCGAGGGCGCCGTACTCCGAGCCGACGACGTCACCGCGGGTTACCTGCCGGGGGTCAACATCCTCAACGGCACCGACCTCTACTGCCAGCCGGGCGAGCTGGTCGGCGTCATCGGGCCGAACGGCGCCGGCAAGTCCACACTCGTCAAGGCGATGTTCGGGTTGATCAAGGTCAGCAGCGGGTCCGTGCGGCTGAGCGGCGAGGACGTCACGAATGCGCGGGCGGATCTCCTTGTGGGAAAGGGAATCGGCTACGTCCCGCAGAGCAACAACGTCTTCCCTCGGCTGTCGATCGAGGAGAACCTCCAGATGGGGCTCTACCAGAAGCCGAAGCGCTTCCCGGAGCGGTTCGAGTTCGTGGCCGGGCTCTTCCCGACGCTCGCCGAGCGCCGCAAGCAGCGGGCCGGCTCGCTGTCCGGCGGTGAGCGACAGATGCTGGCCATGGGGCGCGCCCTGATGATGGAGCCGTCGGTCCTCCTGCTCGACGAGCCGTCGGCCGGGCTGTCCCCGGTGATGCAGGACGAGGTCTTCGTCCAGACCAAGCGGATCAACCGGGCGGGCGTGTCGGTGATCATGGTCGAGCAGAACGCCCGGCGCTGCCTGCAGATCTGCGACCGCGGTTACGTCCTCGACCAGGGCAGGAACGCCTACACCGGCACCGGCGAGGCGCTCATGCACGACCCGAAGGTGGTCGAGCTGTACCTCGGCGTGCTCGCCACCGTCTGACCGTCACATAAAGCGTGGGGCCCGGCCGATCGGCCGGGCCCCATTGCTCCCTATCTGGTCGACTGCCCCGTCAGGAGATGTCCCCCTGGATGTAGTCGACGTTCTCGAACGTGTTGTCTCGCTTGTACTCGTAGATGCCGATCGTGGCCGCGGACGGGCTTCCCCATTGGTTGAAGTTGATCGGGCCAGACACGCCTTCGTAGTCGATGTCCTCGCCGTCCTCCAGCAGACCCGCGCACTCCTCGAAGCCACCGCACTCCGTGCCCTCCGATGACACGGCATGGAGGTTGGCGGCCAGGGTCGCCCCGGAGTCGTCCTCACCGGCGATCGCGGCGAGGCCGAGCAGGATCGTCGCATCGTACGCCTCCGGACCGTAGGTGAAGTCCTCCAGGTTCGGGTCGGCCTCGAGTAGCCGGTCCCGGAACTGCGCGCCGAGCTCGGAGCCCGGGAACGTGCCGCGCACGCCCTGCAGCGTGCCAGGGTCGAACTCCGCCGACCAGTCCGCGAGGTTGCCGTCGACGAAGTAGACCTGCTTGTCGGCCGGACCGATGTTGTTGGAGATCATCTCGGGGACGATGGACGTGGTCTCCTCGAAGCCGATCACGACGATCGCATCCGGGTCGGCGGCGGCGATGGTCTGCACCTCGTTGGTCCAGCTGGTCGCCTCCGGGGTGTACGGCACCTTCTCGACCACGTTACCGCCGGCCTCGGTGAACACCTTCTCCACGTTGTCGGCCAGCGCCTGGCCGTACGCCTCCTGGCGGAACAGGATCGCAAGGTTGCTGTGCCCGTCCTGGGCGACCAGGTCGGCCATCACCGCACCCTGCAGGACGTCGGACGGCGACGTACGGAAGTAGTACCCGTTGTCGTCGCAGTTGTCGAACGCCGTGGAGGTGTTCGCCGGGGACATCTGCAAGGTGTTGGCGCTGGTGATCTTGTCGAGCACGCTCACCGAGACGCTGGACGACGCGGCACCGAGGATGGCGTCCGCGCCGGCGTTGAGCAGCTTGTCGGTCTCGTCGGGGGCGATGTCGGGTGAGCCGTCGCCGGAGTCGCCCCAGACGATCCGGACGTCCTGGCCGAGCACGCCACCCGCGGCGTTCATCTCATCCACCGCGAGCTGGACCCCGGCCTCTTCCGGAGGGCCGAGGAACGCGAGGTCGCCGGTGCGCGGAAGCAGCGAACCGAACACGAGCTCGCCGTCACCCTCCTGTGCGGGTGGGGCCGGGCATTCCTCTCCTCCGGCCTGCGGCGGTTCTTCCTCCCCCGTGGGCGTCTCTTCCTCTGCGGCGGTGTCGCCGCCGTCGCCGTCCTCGTCACCGCCGCACGCGGTAAGGACCAGCATGGCGGCAGCGCCAGCGGCGGCTAGGCGCCAGGCGCGATGTGGGCGAGTCATGAACCCTCCGTTAAGTCAACGCCGGGTCCGCATGCACGTACCCGGGATGGTTTAGACAATGAGCGAAACTAGCGCTTCTCGAACCTTATCGGGTGGTCTCCCGATGAACCGCAGCGCCGTCGTTGCCAAGTTGTGACCTGTGGTCGGACGGTCATTATCAACCGTCGCCGTGGTTGATGTCCATAACTCCGCAGCGTGCGTGCCGAGGACCACCGCACGGCCGGAATTTCGAGGCAAGATGAGGCACATGTTCGCAGCCCGGTCGGCCCTCGTCGCTGCATTGTGTGTGATCGTCGTGGGCTGCGAGAACTCCCCGCCAGTCGGCGATCCGCCGCCGGAGTCGCCGTGGGCCGCCGGCTTCGAGCAGGACCGTCCCGACCAGGACACGCCGTACGCCGACGTGAGGCTCACCAACCTCGGTCGGACAGAGGTCACGGTCGAGGGGGTCCGCCTGCGCTGGTCCGGCTATCCCGAACGCCGGTGGCAACCCGCGGACATGACGTACGGCGGCGGTCACACGCACCGCCTCGACATCCGGCTACCCCGACCGGCGTGCGACGACAATCCCGCCGAGCCGCCGGGCGTCCAGGTGCGCCTGGTGGACGGCTCGACGGCGACCGTGGAGCTGGACGCGCCCGGCGCCAAGTTGCTGCGCCTCATCTGGGATCGCCAGTGCGGCGAGCAGCGGCTGCTGGACGCCGTCGGGGTCGACTTCGAGGGGTGGCAGGAGGTGCGGCAGGGCGGTGGGCCCGCCATGCGGGTCCATCTCACCGGCGAGCGCCGGGACACGGACGCCGAGGTGACCCTGACCGAGACCCGCGGCAGCGTCCTCCTCGACCTCGAGCCGGCCGGTCGCGACCGCGTGCTACTGAGCCGCTCCGCCGCGCGCGGCCGGATCCCGGTGGTGGTCACGCCGATCGGCAGGTGCGAGGCTCACGCGCTCGCCGACAGCTCGCACACCTTCGACTTCAGGGTCTGGCTCAGCCTCGACGGCGGGCCCGAGCAGTCGCTGGTCATGCGCCCGGATACCCGGGCTCGCCTGCGGCTGGAGAAGGTGATCACGGACGACTGCGATACCGGCTGACGCGGCGCGCGTCTACTCGATCTCCCGGTCCGTGACGATCCTGCCCTTCTTCACCCGGTACGCCCACATCGCTACGTCGGAGGGCTCGCCCCGGTCGTCGAAGGCGACCCGGTTCGTCAGACCGCTGCCGGTGTAGTCGTCGACGAACCGCAGCATGTCCTCGCGGTTGTCGATACCCTCGTCGAGCCCGGCGAGGAACACCCGCATCGCGTCGTACCCCTCCGCGGAGTACGTCGACGGTTCCACTCCGAACGCCTTCTCATACGCCCGGGAGAACCGCGGTGCCTCATCCGGCGGTATGCACGGGCAGGTGAGGATGGTGCCTTTGGTGGCTGCCCCGCCGGCTTCGATGTAGCCGGGGTCCTTCACCCCGTCGGTCGCCACGATGTCGCCCTTCCACCCGGCACGGCGCATCTGCTTCGTCAGCCGTGCGGCCTCCGCGTAGTAGCCGACGTAGACCAGAGTGTCCGCGCCGAGCGAGTCGACGGCGGTGACCGCGGCCGAGAAGTCAGTCTGCTGCTGTTGCACGGCGTCGGTTCCGATCACCCGGCCTCGGAGATCCTGCTGGATGATGGTGGCGAGGGCGGCGCCGTACTCCGTCGCGTCGTTCATGAGGAAGACCTTCTTGCCACCGAGGACGTCGGCGACGTACTGCGCGACCGCGGGGCCCTGGGTGGCGTCGTTGCCGAGCATCCGGTGGAAGACGTCCCAGCCCTGCTCGGCGAGCGACGGGTTCGTGGCGGACGGCGTGATGACCGGCAGGCCGGCCTCGTCGAAGGTGGGGAGCGCGGCCATCGACTCGCCCGAGAATCCGGGCCCCACGACCCCGATCACCTCGGAGTCGGCCACCACGGACTCGGCCAGGCGGGGCGCCCTCCGCTCGCTGCCCCTGGAGTCGAACTCCTCCAGTACCGCCTCGCAGTCGGGGTGCTCCGCGTTGTACTCGTCCAGCGCCAGCTGCGCGCCGTGCCGGATGTTGGTCCCGAGGTTCGCGTAGTCACCGGAGAGGGCGGCGAAGACGCCGATCTTCTTGCGACACCCTTCGCCCCCCGCGGCGTCTCCCGGGGCGGCGCCCCGGTCGTCCCCCGCGGCGCCGCCCCGGTCGTCGGTCGTCACGAGGTCGCACGTCGACACCACCAGTCCGGCGGCCACCAGCCCGCCGATCACGCCGGCGCGCCAGACCCTGGCCATACGGCTCACTGCGGCTCCAGAGTCCGGCGGCACGAGACTGCTCGCCGGGATCCGATCACGTCCCGCCTTCCCCCTCGCCGGACGAGCCCTCCGCCACGGTCGGTCCATGGGCGAGCACACCCTCGGCGACCTCGCGCATGGACAGCCGCAGGTCCATGGCGGTCTTCTGGATCCACCGGAATGCGGCCGGCTCGCTCAGGCCGAGCGACTCCTGCAGGGTGGACTTCGCCCGCTCGACCAGCTTGCGCACCTCGAGCCGCTCCGCGAGGTCGGAGTTCTCCTCCTCCAGCTGCTTCAGCTCGGCGAACCGGCTTACGGCCATCTCGACCGCCGGGACAAGGTCGGCCTTGGAGAACGGCTTGACGAGGTATGCCATCGCGCCAGCGTCCCGCGCGCGCTCGACCAGCTCGCGCTGGCTGAAGGCGGTGACGATCACCACCGGCGCGGTCCGATTCTGCGCGATCCGCTCGGCGGCGGAGATGCCGTCCAGCTTAGGCATCTTGATGTCGAGCACGACCAGGTCGGGGCGATGCTCCTCGGCCAGGCCGACCGCGGCCTCGCCGTCCGCGGCCTCGCCCACGACGGCGTACCCCTCCTCGCGCAGCATCTCCACCAGGTCGAGCCGGATCAGCGCCTCGTCCTCGGCGACCACGACTCGACGATCGGTGCGTGCCTCGGTCGGCTGGGCAGTCTCATTCACACTGCGAAGGTTACTGGCCGCTCGATCGGGACGGGAACCGACACGTGTGGCCTTCCACACTTCCGAGACTTCCGAGATAGGCCGGTGGATTGTGCTCTCGCCATGCGTCCTGCCCGGCTGGTTCCACCCGCTACAGTTCTCCTGGGAAACCGCCCAGGCCGGGTTGATGGAATTAGGCAGACATGATGGATTCAAAATCCATTGTCCGAGAGGACGTGTGGGTTCGAGTCCCACACCCGGCACGGACTGTCGGCGCTCGGTGCGAGCATCGGGCATGGCACACATGCGGCCGATCGAGGTCGTCCAGTCCGCGCTCTGGTTCTCCGACCTCGGGCTGATCGACGCAGACAACGCGGCGATTCACCGTGCAGGCACGACGCGGCGTCTTCTCGTTGTCCATCTACAACGATGCTCGTTACGAAACGCTGAACGCCGAGATTGCCGCCAGCATGCGTCGGGTCAAGCCCGGCGGCCACCCGTACACTCGCCTCGCTCCGGGCTGCCTGATCACCACCCTGTACTGGAAACACTGGCCCTGCCTGTTCCCGCAACATGGTCCGGGCCGCAAGCACGAGCGCAAGATCGAGCTGGCCGACTGGCAGCGGGAGATCGTCCGGGAACGCCCCGGCAGGTTCCTCCGTGGGTTGTTCCACTCCGATGGCTGCCGCTTCACCAACTGGACCGAGAAGATCATCGCCGGTCGACGCAAGCGATACGAGTACCCCAGGTACTTCTTCTCCAACTCGTCGCCGGACATCATCGGCCTGTGCACCTGGGCGCTCGACCTGCTGAAGATCGAATGGCGGATGGCGCGCCCCAACGCGGTCTCGGTTGCGCGCCGCGAGGCGGTTGCCCGGCTGGACGAGCACGTCGGGCCGAAGTCCTGACCGGCCGCGGAGAGCCCGGACAGCGTGGGCGGTCGGGCTAGACCCGCCGGTACGCCGGGGCGACGCCGCTGATCGCGTCGCCCATCCGATGGATGCGCAGCGCGTTCGTCGACCCGGGAATGCCCGGCGGGCTGCCGGCGACGATCACCACCTGCTCGCCCCGCTCACACCGCTTCACGTCCAGCAGGCCGCGGTCGACCTGCATCACCATCTCGTCGGTGTGCTCGACGGCGGGTCCGAGAAAGGTCTCCACTCCCCACGTGAGCGCCAGCTGCGAACGGACCGCCGGGTCGGGCGTGAAGGCCAGCACCGGGACCCGGGAACGCAGCCGGGCCAGCCGTCGAGCGGAGTCACCGCTCTGGGTGAAGGCCACCAGGAACTTCGCCCCGACCCGCTCGGCTACCTCGGCGGCGGCCTTGCAGATCACCCCGCTGCGGGTTCGCGGCTGCCAGTCGACGCCGGCGACCTGCTCGAGGCCCTCCTCCTCGGTGGAACGGATGATGCGCTCCATCGTCGACACCGCGGCCACCGGATAGTCCCCGATGGAGGTCTCGCCCGACAGCATGACGGCGTCCGCACCGTCGAGTACGGCGTTCGCCACGTCCGACGCCTCCGCGCGGGTCGGGCGCGGCGCGGACATCATCGACTCCAGCATCTGGGTGGCGACGATCACCGGCTTGGCGTTACGGCGGGCCAGCTCGATGATCCGCTTCTGCACTATCGGCACGGACTCCAGGGGCATCTCGACGCCGAGATCCCCGCGCGCGACCATGAACCCGTCGAACGCGGCAATGATCTCGTCGAGGTTGTCGATCGCCTGCGGCTTCTCCAGCTTCGCGATCACCGGCAGCATCACCCCCTCCTCGGCCATGATCTTGCGTACCGGCTCGACATCCTGAGCCGACCGGACGAACGACAGGGCGATCCAGTCGGCCCGCAGGTGCAGCGCCCAGCGCAGGTCCGCTGCATCCTTCTCCGACAGGGCGGGCGCGCTCACCACCGCACCTGGGAGGTTGATGCCCTTGTTGTCACTGACCGCTCCGCCGTACTCGACCGTCGTCTGGACATCGGACCCGGCGACATCGCGCACCCTCAGCCGCACGTTGCCGTCGTCGATCAGGATCTCGTCGCCCGGGTGGACGTCGCTGGTCAGGCCGCCGTACGTCGTGGAGCATCCGCGCGCATCGCCGGGTATGTCGCGGGTGCTGATGGTGAACGGATCACCCGGTCGCAGTTCGACCGGACCGCCGGCGAACTGGCCGAGACGGATCTTCGGACCCTGGAGATCGACGAGCACGCCCACGGCCCGGCCAGAGGCATCGGCGGCCTCACGCACCATGCGGTAGGCCCGCTCGTGATCCTCGTGGCCACCGTGGCTGAGGTTGAGCCGGGCAACGTCCATGCCGGACTCGACCAGCTCGCGAATCCGCTGGGGGGTCGCGGTCGCGGGACCCAGCGTGCAGACGATCTTCGCGCTTCTCACGTGGAGAGCGTAGTCAACTCCGCGCGCGGGGCTCGCGGCGAGCCCCGCGCGTCGCACCGGGCTTCCACGCCGTACCGCGTTCCCTTCGGGATCGCACATCCGGTCCGCCAGAACTGCAATCTCGGCGCAAGGTCGGTCGGCCGACCGGACGGGCACCGACGGGGTCAGACCGCCAGGGGCCGGGCGGTCGGCGGGATCGGGGCCGGCAGCGTCGAACTCCCCATGAGGTACGCGTCGACACCGGCCGCGCACGCCCGCCCCTCCGCGATCGCCCACACGATCAAGGACTGGCCGCGGCCGCAGTCGCCGGCGACGAAGACGCCCGGCAATGAGGACAGGTACGACTCGTCCCGCACGATGTTGCCGCGGTCGTCCAGCTCCAGACCGAGCTGCCCGACCATGCCGTCCTGCTCCGGACCGGTGAACCCCATCGCGAACAGCACCAGCTCCGCGGGCAGCTCGCGCTGGCTGCCCTCGATCGGCTGGAACCGCCCGTCGACCAGCTCGACCTCCACGACCCGCAAACCGCGCACGTTGCCGTCCTCGTCGCCGAGGAACTCGTCGGTTGACAGCGAGTACATGCGGTCGCCGCCCTCCTCGTGGGCGCCCGACGCGCGCATGATCATCGGGTACGTCGGCCACGGCTGCGTGTCCGGCCGCTCCTCGGGCGGCCGCGGCATGATCTCCAGCTGCACGACCGACTTCGCGCCCTGGCGATGTGCGGTGCCGAGGCAGTCCGCACCGGTGTCGCCGCCGCCGATGATCACCACGTTCTTGCCGGCCGCCGTGATCTGGTCCTCGACCTGCTCGCCGAGCGCGACCCGGTTCGCCTGCGGAAGGTAATCCATCGCCTGGTGGATCCCGGCGAGATCCCGCCCGGCGATGGGGAGGTCGCGGCGTACCGTCGCACCGACGGCGAGTACGACGGCGTCATAACGGTCACACAGGGCACGGGCGTCGAGGTCCTCCCCAACCGAGGCGTTGCAACGGAAGATCGTGCCTTCCCTCCGCATCTGGTCGAGACGGCGCTCGAGATGCCGTTTCTCCATCTTGAACTCGGGGATGCCGTAACGGAGCAGCCCGCCGGCCTTGTCGTCGCGCTCGTAGACCGCGACCGTGTGTCCGGCGCGGGTGAGCTGCTGCGCCACGGCCAGGCCGGCCGGACCAGACCCGACGACCGCGACCGTCTTGTCGGACATGTAGTCCGGCGGCCGGGGTCGGACCGTACCGTCGTCCCAGGCGCGATCGATGATCGCCACCTCGACGTTCTTGATGGTGACCGCGTCGGCGTTGATCCCCAGTACGCACGAGGTCTCGCACGGTGCCGGGCACAACCGGCCGGTGAACTCCGGAAAGTTGTTCGTGGCGTGCAGTCGCTCGATGGCCGCCGCCCAGTCGTCGCGCCACACCAGGTCGTTCCACTCCGGGATCAGGTTGCCCAGCGGACAGCCCTGGTGGCAGAACGGGATGCCGCAGTCCATGCACCGGCCCGCCTGCTCGGTGACGATCGGCAGCAGCACCCGGCCGGCGTCGTCCGGGTAGATCTCCCGCCAGTCCTGCACGCGTTCCCCGACCGGGCGGCGCTTCGCCACCTCGCGTGGCGTGGTCAGGAAGCCCTTCGGGTCAGCCATCCAGTGTCTCCATCAGCCTCGCGTTGGCCTCGTCCTCGGAAAGCCCCTCACGTATGGCGGCGGCCTTCGCCTCCATGACGCGCTTGTAGTCGCGCGGCATCACCTCGGTGAACCGAGCCAGCGAGGACGCCCACTGCTCGAGCAGGGCGGCGGCGACCGTCGAGCCGGTCTCCTCCTGATGCCGGCGTAGGAGCTCACGCAGCCTCGTCGCCGCCTCCTGATCGGGAGCGCGGAGCTCCACCAGTTCGTGGTTGACCCGTCCCGGGTCGAGGTCGAGCACGTACGCCACACCTCCGGACATGCCGGCGGCGAAGTTGCGCCCGGTGGACCCGAGGATGACCACCTCTCCCCCGGTCATGTACTCGCAGCCGTGGTCGCCCACGCCTTCGACGACCGCAACCACGCCGGAGTTGCGCACGCAGAACCGCTCACCGACCAGTCCGCGAAGGAAGAGCTCGCCTCCGGTCGCACCGTAGGCGATCACGTTGCCGGCGATGATCTGTTCCTCGGCGACGAAGGTCGCGCGGCGGTCCGGGCGTACGACGATGCGCCCGCCGGACAACCCCTTGGCGAGGTAGTCGTTGGCGTCGCCCTCCAGCCGCAACGTGACGCCCGGCGGCACGAACGCGCCGAACGACTGGCCGGCACTCCCGGTGAACGTGAGGTCGATGGTCTCGTCGGGCAGCCCCTGGGCACCGTAGCGCTTGGTCAGCTCGTGTCCGAGGATCGTGCCGACGGTGCGGTCGACGTTGCGGATGGGCAGCTGTGCCCGCACGGGCTCGTCGCGCTCCAAGGCATCGGCGCACAAGGTGATCAGCTCGTTGTCGAGCGCCTTGTCCAGGCCATGGTCCTGCTCGACGGTCTGGTGCCGCGACGCGCCGTCGGGCAGCTCGGGCACGTGCAGAATCGGGGTGAGATCCAGGCCGTCGGCCTTCCAGTGGTCGACGGCCTGCTGGAAGTCGAGCACCTCGGGGTGCCCGATCGCCTCCGCGACGCTGCGGAAACCCAGCTCCGCGAGATACTCGCGTACCTCCAGGCCGACGAACTCGAAGAAGCTGACGACGTGCTCCGCCTTGCCGGCGTACCGCTTGCGCAGCTCGGGGTTCTGCGTGGCCACCCCGACCGGGCAGGTGTCGAGATGACAGACCCGCATCATCACGCAGCCCGACACCACCAGCGGGGCCGTGGAGAAGCCGTACTCCTCGGCGCCGAGCAGCGCGGCGATCACGACGTCCCGGCCGGTCTTGAGCTGGCCGTCGGTCTGGACGACGATCCGGTCCCGCAGGCCGTTGAGCAACAGGGTCTGCTGGGTCTCGGCCAGGCCGAGCTCCCACGGACCGCCGGCGTGCTTCAGCGACGTGAGCGGCGCGGCCCCGGTGCCCCCGTCGTGACCGGAGATGAGTACGACGTCGGCGTGCGCCTTGGACACCCCGGCGGCGACCGTTCCCACACCCACCTCGGACACCAGCTTCACGTGAATCCGCGCGGACGGGTTGGCGTTCTTCAGGTCGTGGATGAGCTGCGCGAGGTCCTCGATGGAGTAGATGTCGTGGTGCGGTGGCGGCGAGATCAGGCCGACACCGGGTGTGGAGTGCCGGGTCTTGGCCACCCACGGGTACACCTTGTTGCCGGGCAGCTGCCCGCCCTCACCCGGCTTCGCTCCCTGCGCCATCTTGATCTGGATGTCGTCGGCGTTGGTGAGGTAGTCGGCGGTGACGCCGAACCGGCCGGACGCCACCTGCTTGATCGCGCTCCGGCGCTCCGGGTCGCGCAGCCGGTCCTCGTCCTCGCCGCCCTCACCGGTGTTGGACTTGCCGCCCAGCCGGTTCATCGCGATCGCGAGGGTCTCGTGCGCCTCCTTGCTGATAGAGCCGTACGACATCGCCCCGGTGGAGAACCGCTTGACGATCTCCTCGACCGGCTCCACCTCTTCGATCGGCACCGGTGGGCGCACGCCCTCCTTGAACCGGAAGAGCCCGCGCAGCGTCATCAGCCGCTCCGACTGCTCGTCGACCGCCGAGGTGTATTGCTTGAAGATGTCGTATCGCCTGGTGCGGGTCGAATGCTGCAGCCGGAAGACGGTGTCCGGGTCGAACAGGTGCGGCTCGCCCTCCCGTCGCCACTGGTACTCGCCACCGATCTCCAGCCGGCGGTGCGCGGCCTGGATCCCCTGCGGCGGGTACGCCTTGCTGTGCCGGCCGAGCACCTCCTCGGCGATGACCCGCAGCCCGATCCCGCCGAGCTTGGACGTCGTACCCGTGAAGTAGCGGTCGACCAGCTGCTGGGACAGCCCGATGGCCTCGAAGATCTGAGCGCCGGTGTAGGACGCGACCGTGGACACGCCCATCTTGCTCATGACCTTCAGCACGCCCTTGCCGAGCGCCTTCACGAGGTTCTTGACCGCGGCGTCGGACTCGATCCCGTTGAGGAACACCCCACGGCGTACGAGATCCTCGACGCTCTCCATCGCGAGGTAGGGGTTGACCGCCGAGGCGCCGTACCCGATCAGCAGCGCGACGTGGTGCACCTCGCGCACGTCTCCGGCCTCCACGAGCAGGCCCACCTGCGTACGGGTCTTCTCCCGCACCAGGTGATGGTGCACGGCGGCGGTCAGCAACAGGGACGGGATCGGCGCCTTGTCGGCGTTCGAGTGCCGGTCCGACAGCACGATGACGCGCGCGCCGTCCGCGATCGCCTGCGACACCTCGGCGCAGATGGAGTCCAGCTTCTCCTCCAGCGCCTGTGGTCCGCCCTCGACGTCGAACAGCCCGCGCACGACGTACGTCGCGTAGCCGGGCATGTCGCCGTCGCGGTTGATGTGCCGGATCTTGGCCAGGTCGTCGTTGTCGGTCACCGGGAACGGCAGCACCAGCTGACGGCACGCCGCCGGGCCCGGCTCGAGCAGGTTGCCCTCGGGGCCGATCGAACCGTGCAGGGAGGTCACCAGCTCCTCGCGGATCGCGTCCAGTGGCGGGTTGGTGACCTGCGCGAACAGCTGGGTGAAGTAGTCGAACAGCAGGCGCGGCCGCTCGGACAGCGACGCGACAGGGGTGTCGGTGCCCATCGACCCGATCGGCTCCGCGCCGGCGCGGCCCATCGGCGCCAGCAGTATGCGGAGCTCCTCCTCGGTGTAGCCGAACACCTGCTGGCGACGGGTGACCGAGGAGTGCGTGTGTACGACGTGCTCGCGGGTGGGGACGTCGTCGAGGTGGATCATCCCGGCGTGTAGCCACTCGTCGTACGGATGCTCGCCGGCCAGGGTCGCCTTGATCTCGTCGTCCTCGATGATCCGGTGCTCGTCGACGTCGACCAGGAACATCCGGCCCGGCCGCAGCCGTCCCTTGCGCACGACCTTCGCCGGGTCGACGTCGAGCACGCCGGACTCGGAGGCGAGCACCACCAGCCCGTCGTCGGTAACCCAGTAGCGGCTCGGCCGGAGCCCGTTGCGGTCGAGCACCGCGCCGACCTGCGACCCGTCGGTGAACGCGACGCAGGCCGGACCGTCCCACGGCTCCATCACGGTCGAGTGGAACTCGTAGAACGCCCGCCGCTTGGGGTCCATCTCGGCGTGGTTCTCCCACGCCTCCGGGATCATCATGAGTACGGCGTGCGGAAGGGAGCGGCCGCCCATGTGCAGCAGCTCCAGCACCTCGTCGAACGTCGCGGAGTCGGACGCGCCGTCGCTGCAGATCGGGTACAGCCGCTCGAGATCGCCCGGGATGAGCTCACTGGAGAGCAGCGCCTCGCGGGCGCGCATCCAGTTACGGTTGCCCATCACCGTGTTGATCTCGCCGTTGTGGGCGATGAAGCGGTACGGGTGCGCCAGCGGCCAGCTCGGGAACGTATTCGTCGAGAACCGCGAGTGGACGACGGCGATCGCGGTGGCCAGTCGCTCGTCGGTGAGGTCCGGGTAGAACACGTCGAGCTGTTCGGTGGTCAGCATGCCCTTGTAGGCGATGGTGCGGGACGACAGCGAGGGGAAGTAGGCGTCGGTCTCGTGCTCGGCGCGCTTGCGCAGGCAGAACGCCATCCGCTCCAGGGCCATGCCCATCAGCCGGCCGGTCGCGCCGCTGACGAACAGCTGGCTGAGGCTCGGCATGCACTCCCGTGAGCTGGCGCCCAGGACGTCCGGGACGACGGGAGTGTCCCTCCATCCGAGTACGCGCAGACCCTCCTCGGTCGCGATCTCCTCGATCCGGTTCCTGGTCTTCTCGACCTGCTCCGCGGTTCCGGGAATGAAGGCCATGCCGACGGCGTACGTGTTCGGGCTCGGCAGCTCGAAGTCGCACACCGCCCGGAAGAACTCGTCCGGCACCTGCAGCAGGATGCCCGCACCGTCGCCGGAGTCCGGCTCGGAACCGGAGGCTCCGCGATGCTCGAGGTTGCGAAGGGCGGTCAGCGCCCGGAGGACGATCTCGTGGCTCGGCTGCCCGGTCATGGTCGCGACGAACGCGACACCACAGGAATCGTGCTCGTGCTGGCCGTCGTACAGACCTTGCGGCGGCGGGATTGCTCGCATCGGGACCACCCGTCGTCTTGAGGTATTCAGTCAGTCACGTTTCGGACAAAAGTCGGTCACGTCAACTGCCCAGGGACGACACTGGCCCTGTTGGCGACTTAGTCGAGCCTACACGAGAGGTTTCGGCGGAGTCAGATTCTGATCTCACGCCGGACATCGGCCGTTCCCAGCGTGCGAGCTCAGCCCACGCTCGCGCCCACCAGCAGTCCGAACGCGTAGGTGACGGCGGCCGCGGCGCCTCCGAGCAGCATCTGCCGCAGCCCGGACCACCACCACGCCCGGATTGTGACCTGCGCCACAACGGCGCCGCAGGCGAACAGCGCGCCCAGTGTCAGGACCAGGGCCGGCCAGACGTGGTCCGCGCCCACGAGGTACGGCGTCAGCGGCACCGCGGCGCCGGCCGCGAACGAGCCGAACGACGCCAGCGCAGCGACCCACGGCGACGGCAGATCCGCCGGATCCACCCCGAGCTCCTCCATCGCGTGTACGGCGACCGCCCGGTCCACGTCGCGGTGTACCTGCTCGGCCATGCTGCGCGCGGCCTCCGGCTCGATGCCCTTCTCCACCCACATGGCCGTGAGCTCGGCGGTCTCCCCCACCGGGTCGTCGATGATCTCCGCGCGCTCCTTGGCCACCTCGGCCGCGGCGTATTCCGACTGGCTCGCGACGCTGGTGTACTCGCCGGCCGCCATCGAGAACGCGCCGGCCGCGAGCCCCGCGACGCCGGCGAGCACCACCGCATCGGAGTCGGTTCCACCGGTGCCGCCGACCACGCCGGTGATCAGCGCGAAGTTGGACACCAGACCGTCCATCGCGCCGAACACCGCTGGCCGCAGCCAGCCGCTGTTGATGTCGGGATGCTCATGCCGGACGGTCTCCACCTGCGCCATGGCGTGGAGAGTAGCCCGCTGACCTGCGGCTTTCACCGAAGGCGAGGCTCACCTCACGACGTCATCCCGACCCGGCGCGACCGCCGGCGGCGCATCCACACCGCGAGCCGTCACGGGGAGCCGGCCGGACGCGGCGTTCTGGGTAATTCGTGGTCGTGATCACGACCACGAATTACCTGAGTCCGCCCGACTCCCGCGCGATCTGCCCGAACGGGCCCTATGGTTGCGTCGTCCGCGCAGTGAGAACCGGCGGCCCGATCGCGCGTCGGCCGCCTCGGCCAGCTCAACCGGCTCAACCGGCTCCGGCCGGCTTCTCGGACGCGTCGGCCGACCCGGACTCGTCCGCGCTCTCCGAATCCGTGGGCTCCGGCTCATCCGCCCCCTCGGCTTCCGCCGTCTCCGAATCGGCGGCCTCCGGCTCCCCCGCCGTGTCGGCCGGCTCCGTCGCATCCGCGGTCGCCGGTTCGTCCTCCGCCTGGTCCGCGTCCGCGTCCGCGTCCTCCGCGTCCTCGGCCCGGTCCTCCGGCTCGGCGTCCGCCGCCTCGGCCGACACGCCCTCCTCAGGCTCCGTGGACTCCGCGTCCTCCGCGTGCTCCGCGTCCTCGGCCGGCTCGACGACCTCCTCGCGCCCCGGATGCCGCTTGCTCGATCGGATGAAGAACGCGAGCGCCGCGATGAACACGATGACCGACGTCCAGACGTTCAGCCGCAGGCCGAACACGTTGTCCAGCGTCACGTTGTCGATCCGCATGGACTCGATCCAGCCACGGCCGACGGTGTACGCCATCACGTACAGCGCGAACGCCCGGCCGAACCCGAGCCGGAACCTGCGGTCCGCCCACAGCACCAGGCCGGCCACCCCGAGGGCCCACCCGAACTCGTAGAGGAACGTGGGATGGAACGTCTGGAACTGCTGGAACTCCTCGGGTACCTGAGTCCGGTGCTCCGGGTCGATCTCGAGCGCCCACGGGAGCGTCGTCGGCCTGCCGTACAGCTCCTGGTTGAACCAGTTGCCCCAGCGCCCGACGGCCTGCGCGATCGCGATCCCCGGCGCCATGGCGTCCGCGAACGCCAGAAACCGTACGCCGCGCCTCCGGCAGGCGATGTACGCGCCCAGCGCACCGAGGGCGATGGCGCCCCAGATCCCGAGCCCGCCCCGCCAGATGTACAGCGCCTCGATCGGCCGGCCTCCGTCGCCGAAGTAGAGCTCGTAGTCGGTGATCACGTGGTAGAGGCGGGCGCCGACCAGACCGAACGGCACCGCCCACACCGCGACGTCGGCGACCGTGCCCGGACGGCCGCCGCGGGCGATCCACCTACGGTTGCCGAGCCAGACGGCGATGAGGACGCCGACGATGATGCACACCGCGTAGGCACGCAGCTCGAAGAAGCCGAGCTGCCAGGTGCCTTGGTCGGGACTGGGTATCGAAGCAGGAATCATCGCAGCAGAACCTACCGTGGCCGGCCAAGGAACGTCTCGCGCCCCGCCGACCGGGGCCGATCGCGGGTCTCAGCCGCGCTTGGCCAGGGTCGAGATGTCGGCGACCAGATCGTCGACCGGTGTGCCCTCGGTCCACACCACCCGGGCCTTGTCCGAGGCGTCGACGCCGATCACCGGCGTGCTGTGGCCGACCTCGTAACCGCCGCTCGGCAGCCGCCGCTTCCCCTCGATGGCCACGCCCAGCGGCTTCGCGGCCCGCATGATCTCCGGCATCGGCCCGGTGAGCCCCTCGAACGCCGGGTCGAACCGGTCGAGGTACTCCCGGATGGTGGCCTCGTCGTCGCGCGCCGGGTCGGTCGTGATGAACAGGACGTCCACGCTCTCGGCGACGTCCGGGTCTACCCGGGTCATCGCCGACGCCAGATCCGCCATCACGAGGGTGCAGACATCCGGGCAGTTCGTGTAGCCGAAGAAGATCAGCGTGGCCGAGGCCGTCGTGTCGTCGACCAGGCTGTAGGACGATCCCGACGTATCGGTCAAAGCCACGTCTGGCAGTTGGTACGGGTCGGTGAGCCCGGCACCCCGGAACCCGTCGTCGTCGGACTGCATCTCGTGCACCGCGCCACCGGGATTGCCCGGGGCGTCCTCGTCCGTCCCGCTGCAGCCGACGCTCAGGACCAGCACGCACAGCAGGCCCAGTACGCCGCTCGAACGAACACCCACGACAGTTCTAACCCGTCGGGGCGGCCGGGAGTTCCCGGCGCACGCCACCGGCCAGATCCTCGGCGAGCGCCTCCACCGCACGCACGCCCATGTCGGCGTCGGGCGCATCGAGCAGCCGCCGGACGAACGCCGAGCCCACGATCACGGCATCGGCATAGCCCGCCACCTCGGCGGCCTGGGCGCCGTTCGACACACCCAGACCGAGGCCCACCGGCAGGTCGGTCGCCGCGCGTACCCGGCCGACCAGCGCGGCCGCCTGCCGGCTCGGCTGCGCGCGCGCACCGGTGACCCCCATGACCGACGCGGCGTAGAGGAACCCGCGGCACGCCCGGGCGGTCAGGGCGATCCGCCGGTCGGTAGAGGACGGCGAGACCAGGAAGATCCGGTCCAGCCCCTGCTCGTCGGACGCCGCGACCCATTCGGCTGCCTCGTCGGGGATGAGGTCGGGCGTGATGAGACCGGAGCCGCCGGCCGCCGCGAGATCCCGGGCGAACTCGTCGACGCCGTAGCGCTCGATCGGGTTCCAGTACGTCATCACCACCGTCGGCGCGAGCTCGGCGGCCGCCTCCACGGTGCGGAGCACGTCGTGCGTACGGAGGCCCCCGGCCAGGGCCCGCTCCGCGGCGGCCTGGATGGTGGGGCCGTCCATCACCGGGTCGCTGTACGGGAAGCCGACCTCGATCAGCTCGACGCCGCCGTCCACCATCGCGCGCAACGCGTCGATGCAGCCGGCGTACGACGGGAACCCGGCGGGCAGGTAACCCACCAGCAGCGCCCTCCCGTCCGCGCGCACCCGGGCGAAGGAGTCGCCGATCCTACTCATGGTCGTCGCCCTCCTCACCGGCGAAGCCGAACCACGTCGCCGCGGTGTCCATGTCCTTGTCCCCCCGGCCGGAGAGGCACACCAGGATCACCGGGTCGGACATCGACGCGCTCAGCTCCTTGGCGAGGTCCAGCGCACCGGCAACGGCGTGTGCGGATTCGATCGCCGGGATGATGCCCTCGGTCCGCGAGAGCAGCGAGAACGCCGCCATCGCGTCCGCGTCGCTGACCGGCCGGTACCTCGCCCGTCCGGTCTCGGCGAGATACGCGTGCTCCGGCCCGACGCCCGGGTAGTCCAGCCCGGCCGATATCGAGTGCGATTCGATGGTCTGGCCGTCCTTGTCCTGCAGCAGGAACGACCGCGCGCCGTGCAGTACGCCGACGTCGCCCTGGGTGATCGTGGCGGCGTGGCGGCCGGTCTCGAACCCGTCCCCACCGGGCTCGAAACCCCACAGCTGGACGTCCCGGTCGGGCACGAACGCGGTGAACAGCCCGATCGCGTTGGAGCCGCCGCCGACGCACGCGCACGCCGCATCCGGCAGCCGGCCGAGAAGCTCGAGCGACTGCGCACGCGCCTCGTCGCCGATCCCACGACAGAAATCCCGAACCATGGCGGGGAAGGGATGCGCACCCGCGGCCGTGCCGAGCAGGTAGTGCGTGTGGTCGACGTTGGTCACCCAGTCGCGCAGCGCCTCGTTGATCGCGTCCTTGAGCGTGCGGCTGCCGGACTTGACCGGGATCACCTCGGCGCCGAGCATCCGCATCCGGACGACGTTGAGCGCCTGGCGCTGGGTGTCGATCTCGCCCATGTAGACGACACACTCGAGGTCGAGATAGGCGCACGCGGTCGCCGCGGCCACGCCGTGCTGTCCGGCGCCGGTCTCCGCGATCACCCGGGGCTTGCCCATGCTCTTGGTCAGCAGCGCCTGGCCGAGCACGTTGCGCACCTTGTGCGCGCCGGTGTGGTTGAGGTCCTCCCGCTTCAGCAGGATCCGGGCGCCGGCCACGTCGGACAGCCGGGTCGCGTCGTAGAGCAGGCTGGGCGCACCGGCGTACTCCCGGAGCATCCGGTCGAGCTCACCGCGGAAGCCGTCGTCGGCCCGCGCGGACCGCCACGCCTCGGTGAGCTCGTCCAAGGGCGCGATCAGCGCCTCGGGGAGGAAGCGTCCGCCGAACCGGCCGAAGTGCCCGGTCGCGTCGGGTAAGGGCTCGGGCTCTGGTGTAGTCACGTGTCACCTCCTGCGGCGATCATGTCAGCCACCGCCTGCCGCGGGTTCCCGCCGGTCACCAGGGCCTCCCCGACGAGTACGACGTGCGCGCCCGCCTTCCGGTAAGCCGCGACGTCCTCGGGACCACCGATCCCGGACTCGGCCACGCTGATCACCTTCTCGGGTATCGACGGCGCGAGCCGGGCGAACACGCCGTCGTCGACCTCCAGCGTCTTCAGGTTCCGCGCGTTCACCCCCACCAGTCGCGCGCCCGCATCGAGCGCACGCGCCAGCTCCGCCTCGTCGTGGACCTCGACCAGCGAGGTCAGACCGAGCTCGGTGGCCTCCGCCAGCAGCCCGCCCAGGGTCTCCTGGTCCAGCGCGGCGACGATCAGCAACACCATGTCGGCACCGGCGGCTCGCGCCTCCCACAGCTGGTACGAGGTCACGATGAAGTCCTTGCGGAGGACGGGCACGTCCACGGCGGCGCGCACGGTGACCAGATCGGCCATGCTGCCCGCGAACCGACGCTCCTCAGTCAGCACGCTGATCGCGGCCGCGCCCCCGGCGGCGTACTCGCGCGCCAGGGCCGCGGGGTCGGGAATGCGAGCGAGCGCGCCCTTGCTCGGGCTGGACCGCTTGATCTCGGCGATCACCGAGATCCCGGGCGCCCCGAACGCCGACATCGGGTCGCGGGCGGGGCGCGCGCCGGCCACGAGCTCCCGCAGCAAGTCCTGTGGGGTGTGTTGTTCGCGTCTCGCCAGGTCCTCGCGGACTCCGGCGACGATCTCATCGAGCACGGTCATGGATGGGTCTCTCGGTCTCGGACACGGCGGTCATGGTTCCAGCTGCGGGCAATGGTCGGATCCGCCCGGCATGTCGATCACGGCCTACGGCGCCAGCCAGGACGCGAACTCGAGGTTCCGCACCACCGCGAACGCGAGCAGGCCGACCAGCCACGCCGCGAGCACGTTCGGCCGGAACATGCGGGATCGGAAGGGTTCGTCGCGCCATCGGGCCCAGACCCAGCGCAGCCATAGGAAGACCGCGACCGGAAGGACGGCCGCGACCACCACGACGTTGCTCGACAGGGCGGCGAGCACGTCGCCGTCGGTGAGGTGATGGACCGCACGCAGGCCGCCGTCGCCCGGATCGTAGGTGCCGGTCAGGGCGTGCCACGGACAATAGCCCCAGCTGCCCTCCTCATGCGGGTCGCGCACGTGCAGCAGGATCGTGGTGGCGGCGACGCCGAGTCCCCACCAGGCGGGCGCCGCCATCCGAGCCGGCCTGCTCCGTCCGACGCGGGTGTCGGAGAGCTGCACGGCGGTCATGGCCACGGCTCCCCTACCTAGGCATGACTGTCGTGTTCGGCGCCCATGCCCATGGCCGCCATCACCTTGCCCACGATCAAGGCCACGGGCAGCAGCACCATGCCCACGACGAACATCGGCCAGTTGATCGGGTCCAGGACCAGCGCCACACCGCCGACGCAGAATGCGAGAACCACCAGGATGCACACCGCCCATGCGGCGGGCGTCGAACCGTGGTTGTCGTGGGCCATGCGCTTGCCGCTCCTTCGTGATCGGGTGGATTGACCTGCTGAGGACATTCTGTCCTGCCTGGTCGGCAACCTACAGTGTAGGGTCCTCGCCGCGGTCCAGGGCGCGCCACGGGTCGGACTCGTGGGACTCGTCCCGGGCGGACGGTGCGTCGTACCGCTGGCTCATCGACGGCCACCGATGACCGCGCGCGGCGGCCGGCACTCCGCCGCACACGGCGAGTACGCCGCCGGCGAGCACCAGCACCCGCCATGCCGACCAGCCACCGTCCGCCACGGCCGCGACGTACACCGTCACGGCGCCCGCGACCGCGACCAGCAACCCGGCCAGCCTCCGGCCGACCGCGCGAGTTACCGCGACCACGGCGGAGCCCGCGAGCACCACCGCGCCGAGCGATCCGGCCAGCGAGCCGGAACCTTCGCCCGCGCCCGCCGCCGACCCGAGCGGGTCGGTGTCCCAGGCCTCGCCGGCACCCCACACCACAAGGGCGCCGCCGAACAGCCCGGCCAGGACCGCCGCCCCGAACCGCCATCTCACGCCGGGTCCCCCGAAGCTTCGGTCAGGGGGCCGCCGGCGTCGAAGCAGCTGCGGGCGCCGGTATGACACGCCGCGCCCTCCTGGTCGACCCGGACCAGCAACGCGTCGCCGTCACAGTCGAGCCGGACCTCCCGAACCCACTGCCGGTGTCCGGAGGTCTGACCCTTCACCCAGTACTCCTGGCGGCTGCGGCTCCAGTACGTCGCGCGCCCGGTCGTGAGCGTGCGGTGCAGCGCCTCGTCGTCCATCCAGCCCACCATCAGCACCTCCCCGGAGTCGTGCTGCTGCACGACCGCCACGACCAGCCCGGAGGCGTCGCGTTTGAGCCGGTCGGCGATCGCCGGGTCGAGATCCGAGGTGGCGCGCGGTGTGGTCACGGCTGCCATTCTCTACGATCGGGGAATGGCACCTCTCTCCCGTCGGGAACGCGCGGACCTGTCCGACCTGATGGACTCCCTGGGCCCGGAGGCTCCGACCCTGTGCGGAACCTGGACGACGTACGACCTGGCGGCCCACCTGGTGCTGCGGGAGCGGAGTCCGACCGCCGCGCCCGGCATCGTCCTCCCGCCGCTGGCCGCGCTCGCCGATCGCGGCATGGGACGACTCAAGGCCGAGCACGACTACCCGCATCTGGTCGACCTGGTCCGGTCGGGCCCGCCGGTGTGGTCACCCATGCGGCTGGGAGAGGTCGACCGGATGTTCAACACGGTCGAGTTCTTCGTGCACCACGAGGACGTACGGCGGGCACAGCCGGGGTGGACGCCGAGGCGCCTCGAGCCGCGCGACGAGAACGCGCTCTGGGCGGCGCTGCGCCGGATGGGCAGGGTGCTGGCACGCCGCTCCACCGTGGGGATCGACCTCGTCCGAACCGATGACGAGGGACGGGTGACCGCGAAGCGCGGCGAGCCCACGCTGGTGGTCGAGGGCCGAGCCGGCGAGCTGGTGCTGTTCGCGTACGGGCGCACCGAGGTGGCCGACGTGGTGCGCGGCGGCGACGTACGGGCCGGCGAGCAGTTCGACGCCGGCCGGCTCGGTCTGTGACCCGCGCAGCGTGGCGCGTTCTGGACGCGGCCCTACGTTACGTGGCGCGAAATGGTCGCCGAATCTCGAATTCCTCAGCCGAAACGCGCCACGCCGAACAGGGGCACCGGCGTCAGCGCACCGGACGACCGGCGGCCCGCAGCGACTCCTTGACCTCACCGATCCGCAGGGTGCCGAAGTGGAACACGCTGGCCGCCAGCACTGCGTCGGCGCCCGCCTCGACGGCGGGCGGAAAATGCTCGGCCGCTCCGGCGCCCCCGCTGGCGATCACCGGGACCGTCACGGCCCGCCGGACCGCTCGGATCAGCTCGATATCGAAACCATGGCGAGTGCCGTCGGCGTCCATCGCGTTGAGCAGGATCTCGCCGGCCCCCATCTCGGCGCCGCGCACGGCCCAGTTAACCGCGTCCAGTCCCGCGCTGGTCCGCCCGCCGTGCGTGGTTACCTCGAACCCGGACTCGGTTCCGGCCGCCCGGCGGGCGTCCACCGACAGCACGAGCACCTGGGACCCGAACCGGCGGGCGATCTCACCGATCACCTCCGGCCGGGCTATCGCCCCGGTGTTGATGGCGACCTTGTCGGCACCGGCCCGGAGCAGCCGATCCACGTCCTCCACCTCGCGGACCCCGCCGCCGACGGTGAGCGGGATGAAGACCTGTTCGGCGGTACGACGTACGACCTCAAGCGTGGTCGCCCGCCCTTCGGCCGACGCGGAGATGTCCAGGAACGTCAGCTCGTCGGCGCCCTCGCCGTCGTACCTCGCGGCGAGCTCCACCGGATCCCCCGCGTCGCGCAGGTCGGCGAAGTTCACCCCCTTCACCACCCGTCCGGCGTCGACATCGAGACACGGGATGACCCGCACCGCGAGGGTCATGCGGTCTCCCGCACGACGGCCAGCGCCTCCTCGAGGGTGAAGTTGCCCTCGTAGAGCGCCGTGCCGATGATCGTGCCCTCGACCCCGATCGGCACCAGCTTCGCGAGCGCGCGGAGGTCGTCCAGCCGGGTGACCCCGCCGGACGCGACCACCGGCCGGTCGGTGTGGGCGCACACGTCCTGCAGGAGCGCGAGGTTCGGGCCCTGCAGCATGCCGTCCTTGTTCACGTCGGTGACGACGTAGCGCGCACAGCCCTCGGAGTTCAGCCGCTCCAGCACCTCGAACAGGTCGCCGCCCTCGCGGGTCCAGCCGCGTGCGGCCAGCGTGGTGCCGCGGACGTCGAGACCGACCGCGACCCGGTCACCGTGCTCCGCGATCGCCCGCGCGCACCACTGCGGGCTCTCCAGCGCGGCCGTGCCGATGTTCATCCGGCGGCAACCCGTGTCCAGCGCGGAGCGGAGCGACTCGTCGTCCCGGATCCCGCCGGACAGCTCGACCGCGACGTCGACCCGGCCGACGATCTCGCTCAGAAGGCGGCGGTTGTCACCACGGCCGAATGCCGCGTCCAGGTCGACCAGGTGGATCCACTCGGCGCCGGCGCGTTGCCAGGCCAGCGCGGCCTCGACCGGGTCGCCGAACCGCTTCTCGGTCCCGGCCACCCCTTGGACGAGCTGTACGGCCTGGCCGTCCGCCACGTCGACGGCCGGCAGGAGCTCGAGTGCAGGCATACCGCTCACCGTATCCATCCGGCAGACCCACGAGTCGAGCCCGTCCTCTGAATCGAGCCCGACCCACGAGTCAAGCCCGACCTCGCGCCGAGATTGCACTTGTGGTCGCGTTCGGCTCGACCAGATGTGCAATCTCGGCGCGAATAGGCACGGTTCACAGGAACCGAACCCAGTTGCGCAACAGGACCGCGCCCGCGTCGCCGGACTTCTCCGGATGGAACTGGGTCGCGGCGAGCGGGCCGTTCTCGGCGGCGCTGACGAACCGGTCGTCGCCGTACGACGTCCACGACACCTGCGGCGCCGGGAACGGCGGGTAGGTCTCCAGCTCCCACGACCGGGCGGCGTAACCGTGCACGAAGTAGAACCTCTGGTCCTCCACACCCGCGAACAACCTCGAGCCCTCGGCGACGTCCACCGTGTTCCAGCCCATGTGCGGAAGCACCGGAGCCTTCAGCCGCTCGACGACACCGGGCCACTCGCCGCACCCGGTCGTCTCGACGCCGTGCTCGCGGCCGACCTCGAAGAGCACCTGCATGCCGACGCAGACCCCCAGCACGGGGCGGTTGCCGCCGAGCCGCCGCCCGATCAGCTCCGGGCCCTTCACCGCCTCCAGCCCGGACATGCACGCGGCGAACGCACCCACGCCCGGGACCACCAGCCCGTCGGAGTCCAGCGCGGCCCGGTAGTCGGAGCTCACCACGACGTCCGCACCGGCACGGGCCAGCGCCCGCTCCGCCGACCTGAGGTTGCCCGACCCGTAGTCGAGCACCACCACCCGCGGCGTACTCATGACTGCTGCTGCATCGACACCAGGCCGAGCGCCAGGAAGACCGCCGCGACCACGCCGAACACCAGCACGACCCACAGCGGCCGCTTCTGTTGCAGCATGGCGATCACTCCGCCCACGCTCAGCCCGGCCAGGGCTATCAGCACATACGTCACAGAGCGCCCTTGGTACTGGGTACGCCGGCCTCTCGCGGGTCCAGCGCGACCGCGTCCCGCAGCGCCCGCGCGACCGCCTTGAACTGCGCCTCGGCGAGGTGGTGCGGGTCGCGGCCGGACAGCACCCGCACGTGCAGGGCGACCTGCGCCTGGTGGGCCAGGGTCTCGAAGACGTGCCGGGTCAGGGACCCGACGTAGTTGCCGCCGATCACGGCGTACTGCTGGCCCTCGGGCTCACCGGTGTGCACGCAGTACGGGCGCCCGGAAACGTCGATCGCGCATTGCACCAGGGCCTCGTCCAGCGGTACGAGCGAGTCGCCGAACCGCCGGATGCCCGCCTTGTCCCCCAGCGCCTCCCGTAGCGCCTGTCCCAGCACGATGGCGACGTCCTCGACCGTGTGATGGGCGTCCACGTGGACGTCGCCCTCGGCCTCCACATCGAGATCGAGCAGGGCGTGCCGCGCGAGTGACGCGAGCATGTGGTCGTAGAACCCCACGCCGGTGGAGATCCGTCCGCGGCCGGAGCCGTCGAGATCCAGCTCGACGACGACCTTGGACTCCTTGGTCTCGCGCTCGATCCGCGCGACTCGACCTCCTCGCTGCCGCTCGTCGGTCTCGGGACTCACTTCTTCAGCACCTCCAGCAGTGCGGTCTTGAACGCCGACATCTGGTCGGGCGTGCCTACCGACACCCGCAACCAGCCGTCCGGGCCGGTCTCACGGATCAGTACACCGCGATCCAGCAGGCCCTGCCAAACCGCGCACCGCTCCTCGAAGATGCCGAACAGCACGAAGTTGGCGTCCGACTCGGCCACGGTGAGACCGGCCTCGCGGAGCCAGTCGACCAGCGCGTCCCGTTCGGCGCGCAGCGCCGCGACCTGCCCGAGCAGGTCGTCCGCGTGCCGCAGCGCGGCAAGCGCGACCGCCTGGGTGATCGTCGACAGGTGGTACGGCAGCCGGACGATCCGCAGCGCGTCCACCAGCCCGGAATCCCCGGCGAGATACCCCAGCCGCCCACCGGCCAGCGCGAAGGCCTTGGACATCGTCCGGGTCACGGCGAGCCGGGGGTACGACGGCAGCAGCGACAGCGCGCTCGGGGTTTCCTCCCGGCGGAACTCGGCGTACGCCTCGTCGACCACGACGACTCCCGGAGCCACGTCGCAGATCGCGCGCAGCACGTCCAGCGACAGCGCGGTCCCGGTCGGGTTGTTGGGCGACGCCAGCACCACGATCGACGGCTGCCAGCGCTGCACCTCGGCCATCGCCAGCTCCTGGTCGATGGTGAAGTCGGCACGTCGGGGCACCGTCACCCAGGTGGTGTCGGAGTCGCGCGCGTACTCGGGATACATCGAGTACGTCGGGGCGAACGACAGCGCCGTCCGGCCATGACCTCCGAACGCCTGGAACAGCTGCTGCATGACCTCGTTCGACCCGTTGGCCGCCCACAGCTGGTCGGCCGTGAGGCCGTGCCCGAGGTAGTCGGCGAGCGCCTTCCGCAGCTCGTTCGCCTCGCGGTCCGGATACCGGTTGATCGTCCGGGCCGCCTCGGCGACCGAGTGCGCGATGTCGTCGATGACGGCCTGGCTCGGCGGGTACGGGTTCTCGTTGACGTTGAGCGCGACCGGTACGTCCAGTTGCGGCGCGCCGTACGGCTGCTCCCCCCACAACGACTCGCGCAGGGGCCACCCTTGCCAGGAGCTCATCCGGACCGCAACCTCGCCCGGATCGCGGCCGCGTGTGCCGGCAGGTCCTCGGCGTGGGCGAGCGCGGTCACCCGGTCGGCGACGTCGGCCAGCGCGGTCTGCGAGTAATCCACCACCTGCATCGCCTTCAGGAATGACCGCACGGACAGCCCGGACGCGTGGCAGGCGCATCCGCCGGTCGGGAGTACGTGGTTGGAGCCGGCACAGTAGTCGCCGAGTGACACCGGCGCGAACGGCCCGACGAACACCGCGCCGGCGTTGCGGACCCGCATGGCCCGCTCGTGCGCGTCGGATGTCTGGATCTCCAGATGCTCGGGCGCGTAGGCGTCGATCACGGCCTGGCCCTGCTCGAGATCGCCCACCAGCACGATCGCGGACTGCTGGCCGCCGAGCGCGGCGGTGATCCGTTCGGTGTGCTTGGTCCGTGCCACCTGCCCCACCAGCTCGGCCTCGACCGCCTCCGCGAGCGCGCCGCTCGGCGTCACCAGCACGCTGGCGGCCATCGGGTCGTGCTCGGCCTGGCTGATCAGGTCGGCGGCCACGTGCACCGGGTCGGCGGTGTCGTCGGCCAGGATCGCGATCTCCGTCGGCCCGGCCTCCGAGTCGATGCCGATCCTGCCCTTGAGCAGCCGCTTGGCCGCCACGACGTACAGGTTCCCGGGCCCGGTGACCAGATCCACCGGCTCGCACGCGGGCGTCTCGTCGGCGTACCCGTACGCGAACATCGCGATCGCCTGCGCGCCGCCCACGGCGTACACCTCGTCCACCCCGAGCAGGGCGCACGCGGCCAGGACGTTGGGGTGCGGGAGGCCGTCGTGGTCGGATTGCGGCGGGCTGGCCAGGGCGAGCGAGCCGACCCCGGCGACCTGAGCCGGTACGACGTTCATCACCACGCTGGAGACCAGCGGCGCCAGGCCGCCGGGTACGTAGAGCCCGACCCGGCTCACCGGCACCAGGCGCTGGGTGACGACCCCACCCGCGGACACCTCGGTCGTGACGTCCTCGCCCCGCTCGGCCTCGCAGGTGCGGCGCAGCCGGTCGATCGACTCCTCCAGGCCGGACTGCACCTCGGGGTCGAGCTCGTCCATTGCGCGCTTCAGTGCGTCGGCGGGCACGCGCACGTCGGCGAGCCGAACCCGGTCGAACCGCTCGGTGAGCTCGCGGAGGGCTCGCGCCCCTCTGGTGCGTACGTCCTCACAGATCGGCCGGACCCGGTCGACCGCGGCGTCGAGATCGGCGACGGCACGCGGGACCAGGCCCCGGTAGTCGGCACCGGCGCCGGCACCCGGCCCGGGCTCGCGTAGGTCGAGATGACGGATCACCCGACCAGTCTAGAAGCGCCCCCTTGGCCGGTTGAAGGTAGTCGCATCGTGGATTCGGCGAAGCCGTCACATCGAAACCCGACACCGCGAAAATGCACGTAGCTCGCGCCGAGGCACGCCCTCACTCAGGACCGCGCGGCCGGCGGCCGAGGCGCCCACATCGTGAGGGCCACCATCGCGCCGGCCAACGCCCCCGCCGGCCAGCCGAAATAGACCCCGGTCGCCTGCACCTCGAGCCGGCCGTGCAGCACGTCACCCGGCTCCGCGGCCGCGGCCTGCGCCTCCAGAGGCTCCGGGCCGAGCTCCAGGCCGAGATGACGCATCACCAGGTAGCCGACGGCCGACCCGAGCAGTACGGCGACCACGGCGACCACGCCGTACCCGCGGAACATCGCCGCACAGCACCATCCGAGCACGACGGCAGCGACTCCGCCCACGATCAGGAAGGTCCCGTCCACGTTGAACGTCGCCAGCATGCCGTGGACGTCCGGGTACGGCTGGTCTCCGATCACGGCATAGTTCACCGGGTACGTCGGGCTCTCGGCGACCCATGACCAGATCCCGGCGGACAGCGCCCCACCGGCCAGGAAGACCACCGCGGTGACCAGCACGGCGACGATCGCCTGCGGCCAGGTCACCGGAGGCTCGTCCCGGTGCGGCGACCAGGTCGCCCCGCTCCCCCAGTGAGCCGGATCCGCGTCCGGCGTGGGCGCGGTCATCGCATCGCCAGGCAACCCGGCCCAAGCAGCGCCTTGAGGTCGGCCATCAGGTCGGGCGTCGCCGTCACCCGGAGCCGGTCGTCGAGCCGCATCACCTTGGTGTTCGAGCGCGACAGCAGCCGGAGATGCACCTCGGTGACGCCCGGGTGGGTGCCGAGGACGTCCTTCAGCTGCTCGATCACCGGTGGCGTGCACCGCGTCGCCGGCATCGAGATCACCACCGGTCCCCGCGACGCCTCCGACAGCCTCGGCACGGAGACCTCGCTCGCGATCAGCTCGGGAACGTCGTCGGTGCGCTTGAGCCGCCCCTTGATCAGCACGATGGCGTCCGGCACCAGGGCGGCCGTCGCCTGTTGGTACGTCGACGGGAACAGCATCACGTCGATGGCGCCCTCGAGGTCCTCCAGCGTGACCACCGCCCACGGGTCCCCGCGTTTGGTCATCTTGCGCTGGACGCCGGTCACGAGCCCGCCCACCGTGATCGTGCTGCCCTCCGGACGGTCCTCGTCCACCAGCAGCTGACCGACGGTGCAGTCGGTGTCCTGAGCCAGCAGGTGCTCCACCCCGAACAGCGGATGATCGGAGACGTACAGGCCGAGCATCTCCCGCTCGTGGCCGAGCAGGGTCTGCTTGTCCCACTCGTCGACCTCGGGAACCTGCACGGTGACCGCGGCGAATCCGTCGCCGTCGTCGTCCAGGCCGCCGAAGAGGGAGTCCTGGCCGATGGCCTCGTTGCGCTTGATGTCGATGAACTGGTCCACGGCGTCCTCGTGCACCAAGGACAGCGCGCGCCGCCTGTGACCGAGGGAGTCGAAGGCACCGGCCTTCACCAAGGAGTCGAGCACCCGCTTGTTGCAGGCCAGCGGCGGCACCTTGGCCATGAAGTCGCGGAAGTCGGTGTAGCGCCCCTGCTCCTCGCGGGCAGCGACGACGGCGTCGACCACGTTGCGCCCGACGTTGCGTACGGCGGTCAGGCCGAACCGGACGTCGGTCCCGACCGGGGTGAAGTTCGCCGCGGACTCGTTGACGTCCGGAGGCAGCACCTTGATCCCCATGCGCCGGCACTCGTTGAGGTAGATCGCCGACTTGTCCTTGGCGTCGCGAACGCTGGTCAGCAGGGCGGCCATGTACTCGGCCGGGTAGTTGGCCTTGAGGTACGCCGTCCAGTACGACACCAGGCCATAGGCGGCCGAGTGGGCCTTGTTGAACGCGTAGTCGGAGAACGGAACCAGGATGTCCCACAGCGTCTCCACCGCGCCGTCGGAATAGGCGCGCTCGCGCATGCCCTCGGAGAAGACGGCGTACTGCTCGTCCAGCTCCTTCTTCTTCTTCTTGCCCATCGCCCGGCGCAACAGGTCGGCCTGGCCCAGTGAGTAGCCCGCCACCTTCTGCGCGATCGCCATCACCTGCTCCTGGTAGACGATCAGGCCGTAGGTCTCGTCCAGGATCTCCTTCAGCGGCTCCTCGAGCTCCGGATGGATCGGGGTGATCGGCTGCTGCCCGGTCTTGCGCAACGCGTAGTTGGTGTGCGAGCCCGCGCCCATCGGGCCCGGCCGGTACAGCGCGCCGACCGCGGAGATGTCGGCGAACCGGTCGGGACGCATCTGGCGCAGCAGCTGACGCATCGGCCCGCCGTCGAACTGGAACACCCCGAGCGTGTCGCCCCGGGCCAGGAGCTCGTAGGAGGCCGGGTCGTCGAGCGGGAGCGTCTCCAGCTCGATGGTCTCGCCGCGGTTGGCCCTGATGTTCTCCAGCGCGTCGTCCACCACGGTGAGGTTGCGCAACCCGAGGAAGTCCATCTTCAGCAGGCCGAGCTCTTCGCAGGTGGGGTAGTCGAACTGCGTGATGATCGCGCCGTCCTGCTCGCGGCGCATGATCGGGATGACGTCGATCAGCGGCTCGCTGGACATGATCACGCCGGCCGCGTGCACACCCCACTGGCGCTTGAGGTTCTCCAGCTTCTTGGCGGTGTCGACGATCCGGCGTACGTCGGCGTCCTCGTCGTACAGCTGCCGGAACTCCCCCGCCTCGCCGTGCCTCGGGTGGTCCTGGTCGAAGATGCCGGACAGCGGGATGTCCTTGCCCATCACGGTCGGCGGCATCGCCTTGGTGATCCGCTCACCCATCGCGAACGGGAAACCCAGCACCCGGGAGGAGTCCTTGACCGCCTGCTTGGCCTTGATCGTGCCGTAGGTGACGATCTGGGCCACCCGGTCGTCGCCGTACTTCTCCGTGCAGTACCGGATGACCTCGCCGCGCCGGCGCTCGTCGAAGTCGATGTCGATGTCCGGCATCGAGACCCGCTCGGGGTTGAGGAAGCGCTCGAACAGCAGGCCGTGCTCGAGCGGGTCGAGGTCGGTGATGCCCAGGGCGTACGCGACGATCGCCCCGGAGCCGGATCCGCGGCCCGGGCCGACCCGGATGCCCTGGCGCTTGGCCCAGTTGATGAAGTCGGCCACCACGAGGAAGTAACCGGGGTAGCCCATCTGCAGGACCACCTCGACCTCGTAGTCGGCGCGCTCCCTGGCCTCGGTGGGTACGCCGTCCGGGTAACGCCAGGCCAGCCCCTTGTTGACCTCGCTCACGAACCAGCTCTGCTCCGACTCGCCTTCCGGCACCGGGAACCGGGGCATCAGGTCTCTGCCCTCCGCGAACTCGACGTCGCACCGCTCGGCGATCAGCAAGGTGTTGTCGCACGCCTCCGGCAGCTCGCTCCAGAGGTCGCGCATCTGCGCGGCCGACTTCAGGAAGAAGTCCTCGGAGTCGAACTTGAACCGGTCGGGGTCGGCGAGCGTGGAGCCCGACTGCACACAGAGCAGCGCGGCGTGACCCTCGGCGTCCTCCGGCCGGGTGTAGTGCAGGTCGTTGGTCGCGACCAGGGAGAGGTCGAGCTCCTTCGACAGCCGGATGAGGTCCTCCCGGACCCGTTGCTCGATGGAGAGCCCGTGGTCCATCAGCTCGACGAAGTAGTTCTCCCGGCCGAAGAGCTCCCGGAACTCCGCGGCGCTTGCGACCGCCTCGTCGTACTTGCCGAGCCGGAGCAGCGTCTGCACCTCACCGGACGGGCATCCGGTGGTCGCGATGATCCCCTTGGAGTAGCTCCGGAGCAGCTCGCGGTCCATGCGCGGCTTGTAGAAGTAGCCCTCGAGGGACGCGAGCGAGGAGAGCCGGAACATGTTGTGCATGCCCTCGGTGCTCTCGGCCAGCAGGGTGAGGTGGGTGTACGCCCCGCTCCCGGAGACGTCGTCGCGGCCGCCGTTGCCCCACTGCACCCGGCGCCGCTCGAACCGGCTGGTGTTCGGCGTGAGATATGCCTCGACGCCGAGGATGGGCTTGACCCCGGCGGCCTTGCCCGCCCGGTAGAACTCGTGCGCGCCGAACATGTTGCCGTGGTCGGTCATCGCTACCGCCGGCATCTCCAGCCGGGCGGCCTCTTCGAACAGCTCCTTGATCCGCGCCGCGCCGTCCAGCATCGAGAACTCGGTGTGTACATGTAGATGCGCGAACGACGCGTTCATCGCCATACGAGTCGCTACTCCCCACGATAGCCCGGTTCGAAGACGGCGTAGGAAGCCTACGACAGCCCGCCGACCACGGCCACGAGCCACGCCAACCGGTGCCCAACCGGATATCGGATACCCTCCCGCGTGGCGCGAAATGGCTGACATCTTCGCCGATCCGCAGCCAGAACGCGCCACGCCAGATCGCTGGCCAGCCAGAACGCGCCACGCGGGGCGGACTGCCCGGCACGGGACCAGGGACGCGCCGAACGGGCCCGACTTCGCGCACTCGGGCAACCAAAACGGCACCATAGGCGTCATACCCGGGTAGCGGCGCCAGCCGGCACAGGTAGGAGGGGAACATGGGACGACGCACCGTGATCGGGTTCGGTGCCGTCGCACTGGCGGGTGCGGTCCTCGCGGCGGGATACGCGGCGTACGGGACCGACCTGCTCGGCGACGAGCCGGCCGCTGCGGCACCCCAGGCGCCGGAGAGCACCCGCCCGGCCGCGCCGACGCCGACCCCCACACCGGCCCCGACCGCCGATCCGGTCCGGCTCACCCCCGCCCCGCTCCTCGAGCCGCGCGACACCGGGGAGAAGGTGCGGGAGTTGCAGGCTCGGCTCCAGCAGATCGCGTGGTACACCTCCTGGAGCATCAGCGGGGAGTACGACCGGGAGACGGAACGGGCGGTCGCCGGATTCCAGGCCAAGCGTGGCATCTCCAAGACCGGGGTCGTGGACCGGCAGACCTGGCGACGGCTTCTCACCATGACCCGTACCCCTACGCATGCGGAGATGCACAACAAGCTGGAGCCCGGTCCGACGATCCTCGGCCCCGACGACAGCGGACGCAAGGTGCGTGAGCTCCAGGCCAGGCTGAAGCAAATCGCCTGGTTCTCCGAGGAGGTCACCGGCCACTACGGCGACGTCACCCGAACCGCGGTGACGGGGTTCCAGCTCAAGCGCGGGATCCCCTCGACCGGAGAGGTCGACCAGCGCACCTGGAACCGGCTCCTCGGGATGACCCGCACCCCCACCGGTGACGAGCTGTTCAACCGCTACTCCACGGGGAGCACGACCGGACCCCTGGACCCGCGTTGCCTGACCGGAAGCGTTCTCTGCATCGACAAGTCGACCAACAGCCTGCGCTGGGTGGTGGACGGCAGAGTGCGGATGACGTTCGACGTGCGGTTCGGCTCCGAGCTGACCCCGACGCGTGAGGGAGCGTTCCAGGTCAACTTCAAGTCACGCGATCACGTGTCGTCGCTGTACGACACCCCGATGCCGTTCGCGATGTTCTTCAGCGGCGGCCAGGCGGTGCACTACTCACCCGACTTCGCGGCCAACGGCTATAACGGCGCGTCCCACGGCTGCGTGAACGTCCGCGACTACGGCGGCATCGCCGCTCTATACGCCCAGGTCGACGTCGGCGACCCCGTCATCGTCTACTGGTCATGAGCCCTCACGGATGACCTCCAGGGCGTGCCCGAGGTCGTCCGGATACTCCGACTCGAACTCCGTCCACTCGCCGGTCGCGGGGTTGGTCAGCCCGAGCCGTACGGCGTGCAGCCACTGCCGCCGCAGCCCGAGCCGTCCGGCCAGCACCGGGTCCGCACCGTAGGTCAGGTCACCCACGCAGGCATGATGGATCGCGCTCATGTGCACCCGGATCTGGTGCGTGCGTCCGGTCTCCAGGTTGATCTCCAGGAGGCTGGCGAACCGGTGCGCCTCGAGCGTCTCGTAGTGCGTCACGGCCGGCTTGCCGTCCACGACCACCGCGAACCGGTAGTCGAGCTTGGGATGCCGCCCGATCGGCGCGTCGACGGTGCCGCGCAACGGGTCCGGATGGCCCTGCACGAGCCCGTGGTAGACCTTCGTCACGGTGCGGTTCCGGAACGCCCGCTTCAGCTCCGAGTACGCCCGCTCCGACTTCGCGACCACCATCACCCCGCTGGTGCCGACGTCGAGGCGGTGTACGACGCCCTGGCGCTCGGCCGCCCCGGAGGTCGCGATCCCGAATCCCGCACCGGCCAGGTGTCCGAGCACCGTCAGGCCGGTCCACCCCGGGCTGGGATGCGCGGCGACCCCGACCGGCTTGTCGATCACCACGATGTCGGAGTCGTCGTACAGAATCCGTAGCCCTTCGACGGTCTCGGGTACGACGGACACAGGAACGGACGCCGCTGGTATCTCGGCATGCATCAGCGCTCCGGCCTCCACCCGGTCCGACTTGGCGGGGTGTTCGCCGTCCAGGTCCACCAGTCCGGCGCTCACGAGCTCGGCCGCCCGGCTCCGGGATATGCCGAACATCCGGGCGAGAGCGGAGTCGACCCGTTCGCCCGCGAGCCCCTCCGGTACCAGCAGCGAACGGCCGTTGCCGGTCATGCCCGCGCCCGCGTACCGTCCAGCCGGACACCACGGAAGCTCTGCAGAACGATCAGGGCCGCCGCGACCACGATCGCGGAGTCTCCGAGGTTGAACACCGGCCAGTTCGGCAACTCCAGGAAGTCGACCACGTGACCTCGCATCGGGCCAGGGTCCCGCAGCAGCCGGTCGGAGAGATTGCCCGCGGCACCCCCGACCAGCATGCCGAACGCGGCCGCCCACAGCCGGCTCCGCACCCGGCGCGCCAGCCAGATCACCACCAGGATGACGACGATGGACACCACCGTGAGCACCGAGGTGTATCCGGTGGCGACACTGAACGCCGCACCCGGGTTGCGAGTCAGGCGGAGCGTGAGTATCTCACCGATCAGGGGTTGCGGGGCCTCGCCGGTGAGTGTCGCGACCGCGATCTGCTTGGTGATGACGTCGAGGGCGAAGACCACGAGTGCGGCACCGACGAACAACCGGATGCGGCGCGTCGGCGGCATCCGGCGGTCATCGGTCGTGGGGTCGTCGTGGTCGCTCAGCGACGCTCCTGGCGCTGTTTGCATGACACACACAGTGTCGCACGCGGGAACGCCATGAGCCGAAGCTTGCCGATCGGGTTGCCGCAGTTCTCGCAGTCGCCGTAGGTGCCGTCGTCGATCCGCCGAAGGGCCCGCTCGACCTGTGTGAGCAGGTCCCGGCTGTGGAGGGCCAGGGACATCTCGTGATCGCGCTCGAACGTCGAGGAGCCCACGTCGGCCTGGTCGTGCCCGGCGCCTTCGCCGCCCTCCCGGAACAGACCGGCGATCTCCTCCTCGGCGACGGAGATCTCCCCGCGCAGCCGGCCGGCCTCGTGTTCGAGCTCGGTGCGGACCTTGGCCAGCTCCTCGGCGGTCCACGGTTTCTCGTCGGCGCGTACCGCCAGAGAGCGTTTCGCGGCCCTCTTCGTCGCGGTCTTCTTGGCCGGCGCCTTCTTCGCGGGCGCCTTCTT
>WHTJ01000096.1 GCA_009377795.1 Propionibacteriales bacterium
TGCCCGACCCGCAGTACGCCGTGACCGGTGGACGGCGAGGGATCCACACCGAGGCGATGGGCTACGTCCTGGCCGAGATGCAGCACCTCGCCCGTTCGCATCCGGGAGCTTCCTGGTGAGCCCCCGGTCGGAGCGCGCCCGCGAGTTGGCCGCACAGGTGCTGGATCCCGAGATGCCCCTGCTGACCATCGAGGAGCTCGGCATCCTCCGCGACGCCACCGTGGACGACGAGGGCCGGGTCGAGGTGTCGATCACCCCGACGTACTCGGGTTGCCCGGCGTTCGACGCCATCCGTACCGACGTGCACGACGTGCTCGCGCGGGCCGGGTACGCGGAGGTGACCGTGAAGACGGTGTGGTCACCGCCGTGGACCACCGACTGGATCAGCGAGGAGGGCAGCCGCAAGCTGGCCGCTTTCGGCACCGTGCCGCCCCCGGCCCGCGCCGACGCCGCGGGTGGCGGGATCCTCGTCCCGCTCACCCTGCGTTGTCCGCACTGCGGCTCGCCCGAGACCCGCGAGCTCAGCCGGTTCGGCTCCACGGCCTGCAAGGCGTTGTGGGCGTGCAACAGATGCGGCGAGCCGTTCGACCACGTGAAGGCGTTCTAGTGCGTGCGCGATCGTGAGCCGCCGGCACGCCGTCTTCCACGAGCTCGAGGTCGCCGACGTCGAGCGGCTGACCGACGACGCGGTGGCGATCGAGTTCGACGTCCCCGCCGACCTGGCGGAGGAGTACCGCTTCACCCAGGGTCAGCACCTCACCATCCGCGCCGCGGTCGACGGTGAGGAGGTACGCCGCAACTACTCGCTGTGCGCATCCGCGTCGAGCGGGCGGCTCCGCATCGCGGTCAAGCAGCTGACCGGCGGGTCCTTCTCGGCGTACGCCGTGGAGTATCTCGCGCCCGGCGACACCCTCGAGGTGATGACGCCGACCGGCCGGTTCTTCACCGAGCTGGACCGGGAGCACGCCAAGCACTACGGCTGCATCGCCGCCGGCTCGGGCATCACCCCGATCCTCTCCATCGTCGCGAGCGCGCTGGAGACCGAGCCGCGCAGCCGGGTGACCCTGATCTATGCGAACCGGACCAGCAAGACGGTGATGTTCCTGGACGATCTGGCCGATCTCAAGGACCGCTACCCCGAGCGGTTGCACCTGGTCCACGTGCTCAGCCGTGAGCCTCGGGAGGTCGAGCTGTTCTCCGGACGGCTCGACGGCCCCCGGCTCCGGCGGCTCCTCGACACGGTGGTCCCCGCCGACTCGGTGGACGAGTGGTTCCTCTGCGGCCCGTACGACATGACCGACGAGCTGCGCGCCACCCTGAAGGCGGCCGGTGTCGAGCGGCGCCGGGTCCATGCCGAGCTGTTCCACGTCGATTCCATGCCGCGGGCGAGCCGGCCGCCCGAGCCGGTGGCGACCGGTGCGGACGCCGAGGGCGCCGACGTGACCATCGTGCTGGACGGGCGGAGATCCCGGTTCCGGCTCGCCGGTGACGGGGTTCCGGTCCTGGAGGCGGCGCTGGCCGTGCGAGGCGACGCGCCGTACGCATGCCGCGGCGGCGTCTGCGGCACCTGCCGGGCCAGGCTGGTCGAGGGCAGCGTGCGGATGGAGCAGAACTGGGCGCTGGAGCCGGACGAGGTGCAGCGCGGGTACGTGCTGACCTGCCAGTCGCATCCGACGAGCGACACGGTGGTACTTGATTACGATGCGTAGGCGATCGATCTCGCTCCGAGTTTCTCAGAATTTTTTCAGGTCGGACGTAACGATCGGGGTCGGTTGACCGATAAACCAGATGAAGCCCCGGCGCTGCCCGGACCCCCGAGCGGACAGCGCTGGGGCTTTTCCATGCCCGCACGGCGACCCGTTTCCCGAGGTTATCCCGGCCGTGCGTTGTCCATCCGGCCCACCGGGCGGATACCGTGGGTCGCATGTCCTCAAGCCCCCTCGGTCCGGCCCCCTTCGGCCGGATGCTCACCGCGATGGTGACGCCGTTCACCGCGGACGGTGAGCTCGATCTCGACCAGGCGCAGCGGCTGGCCGCGCACCTGGTGGACCACGGCCACGACGGCCTGGTGATCCTCGGTACGACGGGCGAAGCGCCCACCCTCGCCGACTCGGAAGACGCCAAGATGCTGCGCGCCGTGGTCGAGGCCGTCGATGGCCGCGCCGTCGTGGTCGCCGGCGTCGGCACGAACGACAGCCGGCACTCGATCGAGCTGGCCAAGCAGGCGGAGAAGTGCGCGGTCGACGCGTTGCTGGTGGTCACGCCGTACTACAACAAGCCGCCGCAGGCCGGCGTCGCCGCGCACTTCCTCGCTCTGGCGGACTCGACCGGGCTGCCGGTGATGCTGTACGACATCCCCGGGCGTACCGGCACCCGGATCGCCCACGACACCTTCGCCCGGGTCGCCCATCACGAGCGGATCGTGGCGGTGAAGGACGCCACCGGAGACCTGTCCGGGGGAGTCCGGGTCATGCAGGAGACCGGCCTGGCGTACTACAGCGGCGACGATGCGCTGAACCTCGCCTGGCTGACCCACGGCGCCTCCGGCCTGGTGTCCGTGGTCGGCCATGTGGCCGGCGACGACTACGCCGCGATGATCCGGGCGGTCGACGACGGCGACCTGGCCCGCGCGCTGGAGATCTACCGGCGGCTGCAACCCGCGGTGGAGGCCATCATGACCCGCACCCAGGGCGCGATCATGGTCAAGGCCGCCCTGTCCCTCCAGGGCGTGCTCGACAGCCGCACCGTACGTCCCCCGCTGGTCGAGGCCACGCCCGCCGAGATCGAGGGGCTCCGGCCGGACCTGGTGAGATCCGGACTCCTGGAAGACGGCGCCGTATGAGGCCACTCGGGGCGGGGGAGCGGTCGCGATGAGTCATCCGCATCCCGAGCTCGGCCCGCCACCGGAGCTCGCGCCGAACGGCCTTCGGGTCATCCCGCTGGGCGGGCTGGGCGAGGTGGGCCGCAACATGATGGTCCTCGAGCACGCCGGACGCCTGCTCGTCATCGACTGCGGCGTGCTGTTCCCGGAGGAGCACCACCCCGGGGTCGACCTCGTCCTGCCGGACTTCGAGCCGATCCGGGACCGCCTGGACAAGATCGAGGCGGTGGTCCTCACCCATGGTCACGAGGACCACATCGGCGCGGTGCCGTATCTCCTGCGCGAGCGTGGCGACCTCACGCTGGTGGGGTCCAAGTTGACCCTCGCGCTGGTGGAGCCGAAGCTGCGCGAGCACCGGATCAAGGGGACACCGACCCACGAGGTGGCCGCGGGCGACACCTGCAGCTTCGGGCCGTTCTCGCTGGAGTTCGTGGCGGCCAACCACTCCATCCCGGACGCGCTGGCCGTCGTCGTACGCACCGGCGCCGGAACCGTCCTGCACACCGGCGACTTCAAGCTGGACCAGCTGCCGCTGGACGGACGGATCACTGACCTGCGTGCGTTCGCCCGGGTCGGAGAGGAGGGCGTGGACCTCTTCCTGGTCGACTCCACGAACGCCGACGTACCCGGCTTCACCACCTCCGAGGGCGACATCACCCCGGTACTCGACCGGGTCTTCGCCAACACGGCTGAGCGGGTCATCGTGGCGTGCTTCGCCTCGCACGTGCATCGGGTGCAGCAGGTCCTGTACGCCGCGGTCGAGCACGGCCGCAAGGTGGCGTACGTCGGCCGGTCCATGGTGCGCAACATGACCATCGCCCGGGAGCTCGGCTATCTCGACATCCCGCCGCATACCCTCATCGACATGAAACAGATCGAGAGCTATCCGCCGGAGGAGATCGTGATCATCTCCACCGGATCGCAGGGCGAACCGCTCTCGGCGCTGTCGCGCATCGCGCAGCGTACGCATGACCGGATCACGATCGCGGAGGGCGACACCGTGGTGCTCGCGTCGTCGCTCATCCCGGGCAACGAGAACGCCGTGTTCCGGGTGATCAACGGCCTCACCAGATGGGGCGCGAACGTCGTACACAAAGGGAATGCCCTCGTGCACGTGTCCGGGCACGCCAGCGCGGGAGAGCTGCTCTACTGCTACAACCTGGTCCGGCCGCGGAACGTCGTGCCGGTGCACGGCGAGATCCGCCACATGCGGGCGAACGCCGCGCTGGCGGTCAAGACCGGGGTGCCGCCGGAGCGGGCGGTGGTCGCGGAGGACGGCGTGGTGGTCGACCTGGTGGACGGCGTGGCCAAGGTGACCGGGAAGGTCGAGTGCGGGTATGTGTTCGTCGACGGCTCCACGGTCGGCGACATCACCGAGAGCTCGCTCAAGGACCGTCGCATCCTCGGCGACGAGGGGTTCATCTCGGTCATCGTGGTCGTGGACTCGGTCAACGGGAAGCTGGTGAGCGGACCGGAGATCCATGCCCGCGGCTTCGCCGAGGACGACACGATCTTCGAGGACGTACGTCCGCAGATCGAGCAGACGCTGAACCAGGCCGTGACCGATGGTGTGGACGACCCGTACCAGCTGCAGCAGCTGATCCGGCGGACCGTCGGCCGCTGGGTCAACTCGCAGCACCGCCGACGTCCGATGATCATCCCGGTGGTCGTGGAGGCCTGATCTCGGCGCGAGGAATGGGCTCTCGAGGATTTCGCGGCGTGTGACGCGTGTGACTGGTGGTGTAATCGCGTACGCTCGCCATCATGGCGACCCGTACGTCTTCCCCACCGGGGTCGCGAAGCTCCGGCACGTCTCGGAGCCCTCGATCCCGGTCGTCCGGTAGCCAGGCCCGACGAACCACGGCGTCGAAACCGCGCACGCGGTCCAGCCGGTCGAGCTCGAGTCGCTCGAGCTCCAGCCGGTCCCGTACGCGGTCGACGACGCGGCGGCCCTCGTCGCGGTCTGGCTCTTCTCGCACGCGCGGCTCCGGTATCGGACGGGGCCTCGGCGCCGTCTGGCTCGGCCTCGCGCACCTGATCGGCGGTGCGGCGCGCCGTATCGGCAGCACGGCCCGCGACCTCGACCCCGAGCACCGGCGCGACGGTGCCGGCCTGCTCCTGATCGGCTGCGCCGTCGTCACCGCGGCCGCGGTCTGGTGGGACATGCCCACGCGCGCGGGCGAGGCGCTGCGTACCGTCGTCACGGGCTCGGTCGGCTCACTCGGCTGGGCGGTCCCGCTGTTGCTCGTGGTGATCGCGTGGCGCACGCTCCGCCATCCGGAGCGCAACGGACCCGCCGGCCGGCAGGTGATCGGATGGCTGTCCGTACTGCTGGGCGTGCTCGGACTCGTGCACATCGCGCACGACCTGCCGCGCCCGTCCGACCCGGTCGCGATGCGTGAGGCCGGGGGCGCCATCGGGTACGTCGTGTCGTCCCTGCTCGCGGACCTCTTCCGCAACATGTACGTCGCCATCCCCCTGCTCGCCCTGCTGACGGCGTTCGGCGTACTCGTGGTCACCGGAACCCCGGTGCACGCGATCCCGGACCGGCTCCGTCACGCCCGCGACCGGGTCCTCCACCGTGACACCGAAGGCACCGACGAGAGCGCGGACGGCGAGGCGGACACGGCGGCACCGTCGAAGCGCACCCGTCGCCGGCTCTCCACGAAGACCGCCGACGCGGACGAGGACGGCGGCCGGAAGCCCTATGACAGCGCGGTCCTCGAGGACCGCGAGCTCGGCAAGCGGCCACCGGTCGATGCGCCCACCCCGGACCAGGACGCGTCGGCAGATTCCTCCGGCGGCCCGCCGGAGCCGCCCCCGCACACGCCGTTGCCGCAGCGCGTCGAGCAGCTCAGCCTGTCCGGCGACATCACGTACGCCCTTCCCGACAACGGAATCCTCAAGCCGGGCACGCAGCACAAGCCCACCTCCAAGGCCTCGGACGCGGTCGTCGACCGGCTCACCGAGGTGCTCGAGCAGTTCGACATCGACGCGCAGGTCACCGGCTACACCCGCGGCCCCACCGTGACCCGCTACGAGGTCGAGCTCGGTCCCGCGGTGAAGGTCGAGAAGGTGACCGCGCTGACCAAGAACATCTCGTACGCCGTCGCCAGCGCCGAGGTGCGGATCCTGTCGCCGATACCGGGCAAGTCCGCGATCGGTGTCGAAATTCCTAACTCAGACAAGGAAATCGTCAGTCTCGGTGACGTGCTCAGATCACGCCCGGCGCGTTCCGACCACCACCCGATGGTGGTCGGGCTCGGCAAGGACGTCGAGGGCGGCTTCGTCTGCGCCAATCTCGCGAAGATGCCGCACCTGCTGGTCGCGGGAGCCACCGGATCCGGCAAGTCGAGCTTCATCAACTCGATGATCACGTCCGTGCTGATCCGGTCGACTCCGGACGAGGTGCGCATGATCCTGGTCGACCCGAAACGGGTCGAGCTGACCCACTACGACGGCATCCCGCACCTGATCACACCGATCATCACCAGCCCGAAGAAGGCCGCGGAGGCGTTGCAGTGGGTCGTGCGCGAGATGGACATGCGGTACGACGACCTGGCGTCGTACGGCTTCCGGCATCTCGACGACTTCAACCGCGCCGTCCGGGCCGGCAAGGTCAAGCCGCCCGAGGGTAGTGAGCGGGTGCTCACGCCGTACCCCTACCTGCTGGTGATCGTCGACGAGCTCGCTGACCTGATGATGGTGGCGCCGCGTGACGTGGAGGACGCGATCGTACGGATCACCCAGCTCGCCCGGGCTGCCGGCATCCATCTGGTGCTGGCGACGCAGCGTCCGAGCGTCGACGTCGTGACCGGGCTGATCAAGGCCAACGTGCCGAGCCGGCTGGCGTTCGCGACCTCGTCGCTCGCCGACAGCCGGGTCATCCTCGACCAGCCGGGGGCCGAGAAGCTGGTCGGCGAGGGCGACGGGCTGTTCTTGCCGATGGGTGCGAGCAAGCCGACCCGGATCCAGGGCTCCTGGGTCACCGAGCAGGAGATCGGCGCGGTCGTGAAGCACTGCCGGGAGCAACTGCGGCCGACGTACCGCGACGACGTGACCGCGCCGCAGCAGGCGAAACGCGATCTGGACGACGACATCGGCGACGACCTCGACCTGGTGTGCCAGGCGGTCGAGCTGATCGTGTCCACGCAGTTCGGATCGACGTCCATGCTGCAGCGCAAGCTGCGGGTCGGCTTCGCCAAGGCTGGCCGGCTGATGGACATCCTGGAGAGCCGCGGTGTCGTGGGACCGAGCGAGGGGTCCAAGGCACGCGACGTCTTGATCAAACCCGACGATCTCGACCAGGTGATCGCATCCATGCGGGGGGAGTCATGAGCGAGACGACGATGGTTCCGGTGGACGAAACCGTGGCGCCCGCGCCGGTGGTCGTGCGGCGGCGGGCGTGGCTGTCCGCGGTGATCGGGCTGGGCGCGGGTGTGCTCGCGGTCTTCTACGTGTGGCGCGCGGTCGGCCAGGGCGGTGTATCGGCGTGGCTGATCGGCGGTGCCATGCTGCTGCTCGCCACCGTCCACCTGTGGCAGTGGGCCGACTCCCGGGCGCCGCTGCTGGTGGCCGACGACGTGGGTGTGCGACTGCGGCTGGGCAACGGCTGGCAGGGGCTGCCCTGGCATGCCGTGGCCGATGTCGAGGTGCGGACGCGACAGGGCCTGCTGCGCGACGGCCGGGTCGTCGTGCACCCGGCCGACCCGGCGGCGGTGCATGCCGAGACCGAGCGCGGCCGCCGGATGCTGGCGGCCAATACGAGGGTGTACGGCGCGCCGATGGCGATCCCACTCGGCGCCGGCACGGTCACCTCCACCGACGACCTGCCCGCCGCCCTGGAGGCGTTGGCCTCCGGCGGGCGATCGGGGCCCGTGGGACCGGCGAAGGCCCGGCCGGAGGTCGAGGCGACCGAGCAGGAGCCGAGCGGGGACGACGCCCCGGAAGGCGGCCCGCCGGAGGACGCCGACGGTCCGGCCGCGGATGCCGAGGACCCGGTCGACAATGCGGCCGGCCCTACCGCGGATGCCGATGACCCGGCAGCGGAGCCGGAGCCCTCCGGGGAGAAGGGCGTGTTGCCGGCGCCGACCCTGCCGGTACGCCGTGCGCAGCGAGTGGACGTCACCCGGCCACTGGCGAAGGGTCTCGAACCGGACGACGGGTCGGAGGTCCCGCGGTCGGCGGATGACCCGGCCTCCGGCGACCATCCGGAGCCGTCGGGTGACATCGGCACCCAGCTCACCCAGGCCCGGGAACTGCTCGGCCTCACGATCGACGACCTCGCGAAGCGCACCCGGATCCGGCCGCATGTAATCGAGGCGGTCGAGTCCGACGACTTCCGCCCGTGCGGCGGCGACTTCTACGCGCGCGGTCACGTGCGCACGATCGCGCGCACGCTGGGCCTGGACGGCGAGCCGCTGCTGGCGGCGTACGAGAAGCACCACGCGGCCGATCCGGTGAGTCCGCGCGAGGTGTTCGAGGCCGAGCTGGCGGCGGGCGAGTCGGGCGCGATCCGGAACGCCGGACAGGGCGGGCCGCGGTGGGGGGCGCTGATCGCGACCGTGCTCGCGCTGATGCTGGTCTGGGGGGTCGCGAGCTACCTCTACGATGGCGCGAACGCGTTCACGAACGACGACGAACCTCTCCGGACGTCGGGATCGCAGGGCCTGCCGGCCGAACGCGACCGCTCGCTGCTCGCCCCGGAGGCCGTGGTCAAGATTCGGGCGGTCGGGGACGACAGCTGGGTGCTGGCCCGCACCCAGTCCGGTGACCGGTTGTTCCGCGGGTTCCTGAGGGAGGGGACGGTACGCCGGCTGACCGCGTCCGAGCCGATCGAGCTGCGTGCCGACAACGCCGGTGCGGTCCACGGCACGGTCAACGGCCGGTCACGCGGCCCGCTGGGAGCACCCGGCGAGACCGTCCATCTCACGGTGCGACCTCGCCCGGTCTCCTGAACCCGGTCCGCCGTACCCAGCACGGACCTCGCTCGGCGCACGACGCCCGGCTGCGTCATACTGGGCGGCGATCTCTGTGATGAAGTCAGCCGCCGACACCGGCCCGACCTCCGGGCCCGATCACGTGACCGATGCGACCACGGTCGCGCTGGTCACGTTGGGTTGCGCCCGCAACGAGGTGGACTCGGAGGAGCTCGCGGCTCGATTGGAGCACGGCGGCTTCCGGCTGGTGGACGACTCCGCGGACGCCGATGCGGTGGTCGTGAACACCTGCGGCTTCGTCGAGGCCGCCAAGAAGGACTCCGTGGACACGCTGCTCGCCGCGTCCGACCTCAAGACCGACGGCAGGGCCCCGGCGGTGCTCGCGGTGGGGTGCATGGCCGAGCGGTACGGCAAGGAGCTCGCGGAGGCGCTGCCGGAGGCCGACGGCGTACTCGGCTTCGACGACTATCCCGACATCTCGGCGCGGATCAGGTCCATCCTCGACGGCAACCCCCATGTTCCCCATACCCCGCGCGACCGCCGGCAGCAGCTGCCCATCGCGCCCGCCGACCGGCACCCCGATCGACGGGCGGAGCCGGGCGATGCCGGCTCGGGTGTGGCCGGGCGTCAGGGGGCGCCGGAGGCGCCCCGGGCGAGGCCGGCATCTCCCGGCGGAGGCCCCACCCTCCGGCGCCGGATGACCGGAAGTCCGGTCGCGCCGTTGAAGCTGGCGTCCGGCTGCGACCGCCGGTGCAGCTTCTGCGCCATCCCCACGTTCCGCGGGGCGTTCCTGTCCCGCCGGCCGACCGACATCGTGGCGGAGGCCCGCTGGCTTGCCGGCCAGGACGTACGCGAGCTCTTCCTGGTCAGCGAGAACTCCACGTCGTACGGGAAGGACCTCGGCGACCTGCGGCTTCTCGAGTCGCTGCTTCCGGAGCTCGTCCTGATCGAGGGCGTGCGCCGGGTGCGGGTGTCGTACCTGCAGCCCGCCGAGATGCGCCCGTCCCTGATCGACGCGATGACCCGCACGCCCGGTGTGGCGGCGTACTTCGACCTGTCGTTCCAGCACGCCAGCGAACCCGTGCTGCGACGGATGCGCCGCTTCGGGGGCGCCGAGTCGTTCCTCGGGCTGCTGGAGCAGATCCGCGAGCGCATGCCGGAGGCGGGCGTGCGCAGCAACGTGATCGTCGGCTTCCCGGGTGAGGCCGAGTCCGATCTCGAGGTGTTGAGCGACTTCCTGGAACGGGCGCGGCTGGACGCGATCGGGGTGTTCGGGTACTCCGACGAGGACGGCACCGAGGCCGCGGGCTTCGGCGGCAAACTGGACGACGACGAGATCCGGGCCCGCGTCGAGCACATCACCGGGCTTGCCGAGGAGCTGACCACGCAGCGGGCCGAGGACCGCCGCGGTGAGCCGGTCGACGTACTGGTGGATCGGTACGACGGCGGCGTCCCGGTGGGCCGCGCCGCGCACCAGGGCCCGGAGGTCGACGGCTGCACCACATTGTCCGGTGCGCCCGATGTGCTCCGAGTCGGCGACGTGGTGCGGGCCCGGGTCACCGGCAACACCGGGATCGACCTGCACGCCGAGGTCCTGGAGGTCGTAGCGTGAGCAGCGTGACAAAGCCCAGCGAGCAGGCCGCGGCCGCCCGCCCGAGCCCGTGGAACCTGCCGAACGCGCTCACCGTGGCGCGGATCTTCATGGTTCCGGTGTTCGCCTGGCTGCTGCTCAGTCATGACGGCGAGCAGGACGGCTGGCGGATCGCGGCCACGGCGTGCTTCGTGGCCGCGATCCTGACCGACAACCTCGACGGCGCGATCGCCCGTCGCCGCGGCCTGGTCACGGATTTCGGCAAGCTGGCCGATCCGATCGCCGACAAGGCCTTGACCGGAACGGCGTTCGTCGGGCTCTCCCTGCTGGGTGAGCTGTCCTGGTGGGTCACCGGTGTCGTGCTGGGACGCGAGCTGCTGGTCACCGCCGTGCGGTTCGTGGTGATCCGGTACGGCGTCATCGCGGCCAGCCGCGGCGGCAAGCTCAAGACGTCCCTGCAGGCCATCGCGCTGGCCGGGTACATCCTGCCGGTCGGCGGACTGCTGCACGCGGCGGCGGTCGGGGTCATGACCGCGGCGGTGATCGTCACGGTCGCCACCGGGGTGGAGTATCTCGTCCAGGCGGTCCGGGTACGCCGTACCGGCCAGGCCGACGTCGCGCCATGACCGGTGGCGTGCCCGACCCCGCAACGGATGGGGGCGCCGAGGCCGCCGAGCTGATCGCGGGGCTGCGGAACCGGAGCGGGACCCTCGCGGTGGCCGAGTCCCTGACCGGCGGCCTGCTGGCCGCGACCCTCACCCGGGTGCCGGGGGCGTCGGTCGTGTTCCGGGGTGCGGTGGTGGCGTACGCGACCGATGTCAAGGCGTCGCTGTTGGAGGTGCGGCCGGAGACCCTCGACCGCGCGGGCGCGGTGTCCGCGGAGTGTGCTCGTGAGATGGCGGCCGGGGTCAGGTCGCGGCTGGGTACGGCGTACGGCCTGAGCACGACCGGGGTGGCCGGACCGGATCCTCAGGAGGGTCATCCGCCCGGTCTCGTGTACGTCGGGCTTGCCGACGGTGACGGGGCGTACGCCGAGCGGCTCGACTTCACCGGGGACCGTCAGCAGATCCGGACTGCGACCTGTGTCGCGGCCATTGGTCTGTTGCGGCGTACCCTGGAATCCGCGGGAACACCCCGTGGTCCGTGAGTGTTGAGCAGAAACACCTGCATAGCCGATGGCAGAATGCTCGGACGGCAGGACAGAAGGCGTCATCGAGAGGAGCAGGCCCGTGGTGCTGGTGCGTGAGGTGCTCGGTGAGGTCTTGCGTGAGCAGCGCGTCCGGCAAGGACGCACCCTGCGCGATGTGTCGAAGAACGCGAAGGTGAGCCTCGGTTACATCTCCGAGGTGGAGCGCGGTGTCAAGGAGGCCTCCAGCGAGTGCCTGGCCGCGATCTGCTCGGCACTCGGCGTACCGCTGTCCGCGGTGCTCGATCTGGTGAGCCAGGAGCTGTCTCGCCAGGAGTCCGCGGTCACCACACTGCCCTCGGTCGACGCCTCGCTGGACGTCCGCGACGTGGTCGCCGCCGCCTGATCCGGGCCGCCCGGAGGTCAACCCCGCAAGCGCAGGCCGCGTGGTGTGGCGTGGAAGCCGGCCTGTTCGAGCGCCCGGCCCAGCGATGAGCCCAGCACCCGCTCGCCGTCGGCACGCTCCACGGTGAGCCGACCGAGAGCTCCTTCGCGGACGGCGAGCGCGAGCGCGTCCACCGCGGGCCGCAACAGCTCCGGATCCTCGCTGAACGTGAGCAGCGTCCGGCCGCCGCGCTCGACGTACAGAACCAGGTCGCCGTCCACCAGCACCACCAGCGCACCGGCCTTGCGGCCGGGCCGATGCCCGCGCCCGAGCTGGTCGTCGACCGGCCGCTGCGGCCACGGCAGCGCGGCCCCGAACGGGTTCGCCGGGTCGCAGGCGGCGAGCGCCAGCGCGCCGGAGCCCTCGTCGGTCAGCGCGCGTAGCCGGTCGACGGCTCCCGCGGGCCCGAACTGCGCCGCGCCCAGGCCGGCCACGAAGTAGCCCCGCCGGCACTGGCCACGCTCCTCGAACGCCGACAGCACCTTGTAGACGGCCGCGAAACCACCCGGCACCCGCTCACTCGCCACAGCGCCCCGTGTGACCACGCCGTGTCGCTCCAGGAGTGCCTCGGCGGCGGCATGCGCGCGGTGCGTCGGGTCCGGCTCCCGCTCGGGCAGCAGGGACCACCGGCCGGCCACCGTGGGCGGTCCGGTGCGGCTCGGCATGGCCGCGCGGCCGAGCGAGGGGCGACCGCCGCGGCGACCGTGCAGGCGGGCCCGAGGGGTACGCGGACGGGTCCGGTGGGTGCCACGGCTGCCCACCAGCGCGCGCAGCGGCGCGAGCGTGTCGTTGGTGACCCGGCCGGCCCAGACCAGATCCCACAAAGCGGCGGCCAGCGCCTGGTCGTCGGTCGCGCCGACCGCATCGGACAGCTGGCGGAAGAAGAACGCGCCGCCGCCGTCCAGGGCCTCCAGGACCGACTCGTGCAGCGGGGTCACGTCGAGATCGCCGGCATCGGGCAGGGTGAGCGGCGCGGCATCCGCGAGCTGCAGGGAGATCCACCCGTCGGCTCCGGGCAGCGGACCGCAGCCCGCCCAGACCACCTCGCCGCCCGCGGTCAGCTCGTCCAGCATGGCCGGCGAGTAGTCCACGACTCGAGACCCCAGCACCAGGGGCTCCAGGGCGGACGCGGGCACCGCGCAGCCGGAGAGCTGCTCGACGACGGACAGCACGCCGTCGACTCCCCGGAGCCGGCCGCCGACATGCTGCCAGGCCGGGAGGAACCGGCCTAGCGTCGCGGGCTCGACCGGCTCGACCTCCTTGCGCAGCGCGGCCAGCGAACGCCGCCGCAGCCGACTCAGGACCTGGCCGTCGCACCACTCCGCACCATGACCACCGGGCCGGAACTCGCCCTCGACAACCCGGCCGTCGGCCGCGAGCCGGGTGAGGACGCCGTGCACCACCGCCGGGCCGAGCCCCAACCTGGCCGCCACCTCGCTCGCCGTGAACGGGCCGTGCGTGCGGGCGTACCGGCCGACCAGGTCGCCGAGCGGGTCACCGAGCGGCTCGGCGAAGGCCTCGGGTGTTCCCGGCGGGACCGGTACGCCGAGCGCGTCGCGCAGCCGGGCGACGTCCTCGACCGCGGCCCAGCGTTCCTCGCCGGCGATGCGCACCTGCACCGCCCGGCGCTGAGCGGCCAGCTTCGACAGCCGGCCGGCGGCCTCGACGTCGACCCGGCCACCGTCCGCCTCGTCTCCCGGCCCTCGGCAGCGCTCGGCCACCTCGGCCGTCGACAGCGGACCGAGCAGCCGAAGCAGGTCGGCCACGCCCTCCACGTCGCGCGCCTTCCGGTCCGCGGTCAGCCGCTGCAGCTCGGCCTCGGTGTCGCGCACGACGTCCGGATCGAGCAGCTCCCGCAGCTCCGCCCTGCCGAGCAGCTCGGCGAGCAGCGACGGGTCGAGCGCCAGCGCCGCGGCCCGCTTCTCGGCCAACGGGCTGTCGCCCTCGTAGAGGTACGCCGCGACGTAGCCGAACAGCAGGGACCGCGCGAACGGCGAGGGCTGCACGGTCTCCACCTCGACCACGCGCACCCGGCGGGCCGCGATGTCGCGCATCAGGTCGACCAGCGCCGGTACGTCGTAGACGTCCTGCAGGCATTCCCGGACGGTCTCGAGGACGATCGGGAACGAGCCGTACCGGCTGGCCACCTCCAGCAACTGCGCCGCGCGCTGCCGCTGCTGCCAGAGCGGGCTCCGCCGGCCGGGATCCCGCCGGGGCAGCAGCAGCGCACGGGCCGCGCACTCGCGGAAGCGGGCTGCGAAGAGGGCCGACGACCCGATCTCGGCGGTGACGAGATCCTCGATCTCGTCCGGATCGAGCACGCACAGATCGGCACCGGGAGGATCGGCGTCGGTCTCGGGCACCCGGATGACGATGCCGTCGTCGCCGGACATCGCCTGCGCCTCGACGCCGTACCGCTCCCGCAACCGGGACCCGACGGCCAGCGCCCACGGGGCGTGCAACCGGCCGCCCAGCGGCGAGTGGATCACCAGCCGCCAGTCGCCGAGCTCGTCTCTGAACCGCTCCACCACGAACGTCTTGTCGGACGGAAGCTGCCGGGTCGCGCGCCGCTGCTCGTCGAGGAAGGCCACCAGGTTGCCGGCCGCCCATTCGTCGAGACCGGCCGCCCGAGCCCGGGACACGGCCCGGTCGCCGTCGAGCGCTGCCAGCTCGCGCACGAACCCGCCGATCGCCCTGCCCAGCTCCACCGGGCGGCCCACGGTGTCGCCCTTCCAGAACGGCAGCCGGCCGGGCTGGCCGGGCGCCGGGGTGACGATGACCCGGTCGTGGGTGATGTCCTCGATCCGCCAGGCGCTGGCGCCCAGCGCGAAGACGTCGCCGACCCGCGACTCGTAGACCATCTCCTCGTCCAGCTCCCCGACCCGCGAGGACCGCTCACCGGCCAGGAACACCCCGAACAGCCCGCGGTCGGGGATGGTTCCGCCGGACGTGACCGCGAGCCGCTGCGCGCCCGGCCTCGCCGTGAGCACGCCGGTGACCCGGTCCCACACGACGCGCGGGCGAAGCTCGGCGAACTCGTCGGAGGGATAGCGACCGGCGAGCAGGTCGAGGGTGGCCTCGAACGCGGATCGCGGCAGCGTCTGGAACGGCGCCGCCCGGCGTACCCGGTCGAACAGGTCGTCCACGTGCAGCTCGTCGACGGAGGTCGCCGCGATCACCTGCTGCGCGAGCACGTCGAGCGGGTTGAGCGGCATCCGCAGCGCCTCGATCGCGCCGTCCCGCATCCGCTCGACTGTGACCGCGGCGTGGAGCAGGTCGCTGCGATGGTTGGGGAAGAGCACGCCGCGCGAGGTCTCCCCGACGTGGTGCCCGGCCCGGCCGACCCGTTGCAGGCCGGAGGCGACCGACGGTGGCGACTCCACCTGGATCACCAGGTCGACGGCGCCCATGTCGATGCCGAGCTCGAGGCTCGAGGTGGCGACGACGCAGGGCAGCCGGCCGCGCTTGAGGTCGTCCTCGATCGCCGCCCGCTGCTCCTTGCTGACCGAACCGTGGTGCGCGCGGGCGATGACCGGCGCGCTCTCACTCGGAAGCCGGGACCAGCCGCTCTCGGCGATCGCCTCGGCCGGGAACCGGGTGGGGTCGGCGTACGGCTCGCCGGCCCGCTCGGCCGCGATCTCGTTCAGCCGGGCGGTCAGGCGCTCGGCCAGCCGGCGCGAGTTCGCGAACACGATCGTGGACCGGTGCTCGCCGATCAGGTCGGCGATCCGCTCCTCGACATGCGGCCAGATCGAGCCCTTGCGGTCGCTGTCGGC